>CAJFVT010000151.1 GCA_904420525.1 uncultured Clostridia bacterium
TACAAAAGCCTGAGGACAGCGAAGTGAACGGTGAAACATATTCCTATTCAGCCAATGACGCATCTGCGGCGGATCTTGACGGCGATGGCGAGCTGGAAATAGTATTGAAGTGGGATCCGTCCAATTCAAAGGATGCGGCGCAGACAGGGTTTACCGGTGAATGTATAATCGATGCGTATAAGCTTGACGGTACGAGATTATGGCGTATAAACATGGGGAAAAACATTCGGTCCGGAGCGCATGATACACAGTTTATGGTATATGATTTTGACGGCGACGGAGCGGCGGAAATGGTATGCCGCACCGCTGACGGAACTGTTGCCGGTGATGGGACAGTCATAGGTGATGCGACAAAGGATTATGCGGCACTGAACGATGGAAAAAATCTTACAGGTCCGCTTTATCTCACAGCCTTCAAGGGCAGTGACGGAAGCGTTATAGACACTGTAGAATATGATCCGCAGACCTATGGTGATGGTTATGATATGACTGATTGGGGCGATGGCTACGGCAACCGTTCGGAGCGTTATCTTGCCGGTATAGGCTCGTTTGACGGTGATAGAGTAGGATTTATATTCTGCCGCGGTTATTATACAGGCTCCGAAGGTCCTCTCGGGGGCAGAACAGTAATGGCGGCATATAATCTGGTTGACGGAAAGATAGAAAAATTGTGGAGATTTGACACAAAGGAGCTTGATAATCAGTACATAGGTCAGGGCAATCATTCAATGACTCTGGCAGATGTGGACTATGACGGATGTGATGAGGTAATATATGGCTCGCTTGCGGTGGATCATGACGGTAAGGTTATGTACAGCACAGGTCTCGGTCACGGCGACTCTCAGCATGTCAGCGATATCCTTCCCTCGCGTCCCGGACTTGAGGTGTTCTCCTGCCATGAGGATTCAACAGTTGCATACAGCTATGAGCTGCGCGATGCGAGGACCGGAGAGATATTAAGCGGCGGAGAACAGCTTGGGATCGATAACGGCCGCGCTTGCGCCGCCGATATAGATCCCGCATATGAGGGCGAAGAGACCTGGTCGGCGGCAGGTGTGCTTATGGCGGCCGACGGAACTGTCATTTCTACAGATTATACAATGGCTGCGAATTTCCTTAACTGGTGGGACGGAGACCTTGGACGTGAGATCCAGGACAGCATATATATTCAGAAATGGGATCCGGAGCAGCTGAGGACAGATACCATATTTACTGCAACGGACTGCATGTCTGTAAACGGAACAAAAGCTGTACCTTCTCTTACAGCGGATCTTTTCGGTGACTGGAGAGAGGAAACGATATATCCGCTCAAGGACAGCAGTGCGCTGAGGGTATTCACAACTGCGATACCGACAGGCTACAGGATACCGACATTGCTTTCTGATACGCAGTACAGAAATCATGTTGCGCTGCAGAACACCTGTTATAATCAGCCTACGCATCTGAGCTACTACCTTGGCTACGGCACGGAAACGGTGCCTGTGCCGCAGATATATGTTGACCGTGACGGGGAAAAGGTTACAAATCCTGATCTTGAAAGGAAGGCATGGAGCATAGATGAGCTCTATTTCGGAGAGAGTGTGAAGCTTGTTGCAAATTGCCCGACAGCACTCGTGAACGGAGTTCCGAAAAGGATAGACAATGATGATGCCAATGTCGTTCCGGTGATCAATTCTGATGACAGAACGATGGTGCCTATCCGCTTTATCGCTGAAGCATTCAACGCGCAGGTTGACTGGGACGCTGATGCACAGCTTGTTACGATAAGCAAGGACGGAAAGACGATAGAGATGCCTATAGGCTCCAGCACCTTCACGGTCGATGGTGTGCAGAACACTATGGATACAGCCGCGGTTATTGAGAATGACAGGACCTTGGTCCCGTTAAGAGCTGTATCGGAGGCGCTTGCGCTAAATGTGTTCTATTATGACGGTTTGATAGTTGTAAGCGATCTTGAGGTCGAAATGACAGACGAGGCAGCTTCAGCGGAGCGCAGCGCTATTGAATCGGCTCCGGTGCCTGAGAGAATAGTTCCCGCAGCAATAAATACAGGGGAGAAATTTTATCCTCAGCAGCTCGATGTTTTTGCTGTGACGGCAAGTGATAATGACGGAAATTTGGAGGTCGGAGCGGTCGATCTTGACATGGGTACGCGCTGGTCGGCCTTCGGAGCAAATACGCTGACGATAGATCTCGGCTCAGTTCAGGGTGTAACAGGTGTCGCGATAGCTATGTGGAAGGGAGCGGAAAGGATATATCCGTTCACGATAGAATATTCGACCGACGGCGAAACCTGGGAAACCGCGCTTGAAAAGACGGAGAACAGCGGCACTACAGAGGATTTTGAGGAATATATGTTCGGATCGCCTGTTTATGCTAGATATATAAGATACAGCGGTGATGGCGCCACAGATCCTGAAAAGAATTATTGTCATATAAGTGAGATAGCTGTGCTTGGTGTACAGTGATGAAAAAGCTTCGGCAGAACGTATTGTTTTGCCGGGGCTTTTTACTTTTAGGAGCGGCAATGAGACTGATCGTGATGATTACGGCAGTGTTCCTCAAGAGAGAATTCAAGTATGCTATTGTCCCTTAAAATGGTGAAAAGGGCTTGAAATACAGGAGTATTTGTGATATACTGTATACAAATATGTATAATTTTTTATTTTGGGGAACGAATAATATCCGTTCCGGTACGAAAGGATTTGAAGCACAATATGGAACTACCATTACAGGAAATCGAGCTGGCTGCCAAAAGGCTGGCATCTACCGTTCATAAAACGAAACTGGAGAGATCCACAACGTTTTCGGAGATGACCGGAGGCGAGATATACTTAAAATATGAAAATCAGCAAAAGACAGGTTCGTTTAAGATACGCGGTGCATCGAATAAGATAGCGGCGCTATGCGAGCGCGGTGAGATAAAGGCCGCGGTAGCCTCGTCCGCCGGAAATCATGCGCAGGGTACGGCGTATGCTGCAAAGGTACACGGCATACCGGCTATAATATGTATGCCAAAGTCAACGCCTATCGCGAAGGTAGAGGCTACGAAGGGCTACGGCGCTAAGGTCGTTCTTCACGGCGACTGCTATGATGATGCGTATGAAAAGGCGCTTGAGATAGTGGAAAAGGAGGGCGCTACCTTTATACATCCGTTTGATGATCTTGAGGTAATGGCAGGACAGGGAACGCTTGGGATAGAGATACTAGAGGATCTGCCTACTGTGGATATGATAATCGTTCCTGCTGGCGGGGGAGGTCTTCTGGCAGGTGTTGCGGCATGCGTTAAGCAGATCAATCCGCGTGTCAAGATAATCGGCGTTCAGGCTGAGGGCGCTCCTGCTATAGCACATTCGTTCAAGGAAAAAAAGCATTGCACTACAGACAAGTCGATGACGATCGCGGATGGAATATCGGTAAAAAATCCGGGTGAAAAAACGATCGAGCTCATAAACAGGTATGCCGATGATGTTGTGACAGTGAGCGAGGCGGAGATATCCTCGGCTATACTGTATCTCATTGAGCGTACTAAGCAGGTGGTCGAGCCGGCGGGAGCAACGAGTCTTGCAGCTGTGATATCGGGGAAGGTAGACGTCAAGGGAAAACGCGCAGCGTGTATACTTTCCGGCGGAAATATCGATGTTTCGTTCATACAGAGGATCATAGAGCTAGGACTTTCAGAGAGGGGAAGAAAGATAAAGTTCCGCGCTACGCTTCTTGATATACCGGGCAGTCTTGAGCATCTTTCAAGAGTCCTGAAGGAGCAGAATGCGAATATCGTTATGGTACAGTATGACAGGATGAGCGCGGAGCTTGATCCGAATGAGGCTATAATCCATATAGCATGCGAGGTCGGAGGAAAGGAACATGGACAAAAGGTGATAAAGGCGCTCAAATCGAGCGGATATGATGTAACTCTGGAGTAAAATAGGATCGAAGATCCTTGCCCGGATCTGAGAGCCGGCTGGGATATTGCGAAGGACGGTGCTGCCATGATCAAGAAATCACTTATAACACTTATATACGAAACTGCGTCTATCCAGCGCTGGAACGACCATATCCGTCCATGGACGGGGTTCACGGAGATGGATAAGCAGGCGCATAAGATGTTTTATGCCTACGTTCTCGCAAAATGCGAGGGGGAGCATGTAGATATGCTGAAGCTGGTTGAGGGCGGGATATTCGAGTTCTTTCACAGGAGTATCCTTACTGATATAAAGCCGCCCATATATCACAAGCTGATCGAGGAAAAGGGACCTCAGATAGATAGCTGGGTGATCGAACAGCTTCGCCCGTGTATGAACGGCACAGGCGGAGGCTTTTTTGAGAGGATGCAGCGGTATCTTTTTGATGCGGACTACGCAGTGCTTGAAAAAAAGATACTGAAGGCTGCGCATTATTTCGCAACTAACTGGGAGTTCAGCATAATTTATCCCATGAACACAGAGACATATGATATAGAGCGTGTAAAGACTGAAACGACAAAGGGACTGAAGGACTGCAACACCTTCCCGGGCTTTACAGTGTTTGAGCGGGATGCGTTTTTGCAGGATTTCCTCTCGCTTATAGGCAAGCTGCGCTATCAGCAGCGATGGGCAAAGGCTGTGAGAGTTCCGCAGACCTTCGTTATGGGACATATGCTGGCTGTGGCGCTGCTCTCGTATTTTATGACGCTTGAGCTTGAAGAGCCATGCAGCCGCAGGCTTGTGAACAATTATTTTGCCGGATTGTTCCATGATGTCCCGGAGGCGCTGACGAGGGATATAGTATCACCTATAAAGAAATCCGTAGAAGGTCTTGGTGATATCTTAAACGAGATAGAAAATGAGCAGATGCGTGAGACCGTATATCCAATGCTGCCAAAGGAATGGCATCCGGAGCTGGAATATTACATGCAGAACGAGTTCAGCTCGAAGATAAAGGAAAACGGCAAACGCCGGATAGTTACCTCTGATGAGATAAATGATAAATACAACAGCAATGAGTTTGACCCGTTAGACGGACAGATCATACGCTGCTGTGATCATCTTTCAGCATACATCGAGGCATATATGTCGATCTCCTACGGAGTCAGGTCTGAGCAGATGGTAAGCGGGTATAACCACCTTCACGAGGAATATAAAAACAAGGTCGTAGGCGGCATTGATTTCAGTATACCGTTCGGCTATTACGACATTGTATGATACAAGGAAGCAATATATGAAAAAACAACAGCCACTGAAAACCTATGATGAGGTCCGCGAAAAGGCGCTGCGGCTTTTGGAGTTCCGTTCGCACTCGGAATATGAGCTGCGGCAGAAGCTTCGCAGATACGGCGCATCGGAGGAGCATATCGATACGGCTCTTGATTTCTGCCGCAGCTATGGCTTTGTCAATGACGAGCAATATGCCTTAGCAAAGGCAAAAGATCTGATGAATTTAAAAAAATATGGTGTGCGCCGTATACGCTCTGAGCTGAAGGCAAAGGGATTGGCGCCGGAGTATATAGAAGCCGCGGTTTCGGATCTGGATACCGAAGCGGCGGCAGCGGAGCTTAAGCGGCTGGTCGAGCGAAAGCTCGCCGGGGACTTTTCAGTGAAAAATCTGAACAAATGCCTGCGGTATTTCATATACCGTGGCTATGATATATACGATATACGCGAATGTATTGATGAGACCGTCAGAAATGATTTCTGTGACTGATAAAGACATCATTCGCTGAAAGAGGATATAAATGGATTATAAAATTGGACTGGTATCACTGGGCTGTGCAAAAAACAGAACGGACTCGGAAACCATGCTGGCGCTTCTTGTGAATGAGGGCTGCGAAATAGTTACCGATCCGGCTGAAGCCGAAGTGATAATTGTAAATACCTGCGGGTTTATCGATCCCGCCAAGCAGGAGTCTATCGAGGCGATCCTCGATATGGCGCGCTATAAGGAGGAAGGGCATTGCAAAAAGCTGATCGTTACCGGCTGTCTGGCAGAGAGGTACTCTGATGAAATACTTAAGGAGCTGCCGGAGGCGGATGCGATCTTGGGCACCGGTGATTACGACAAGATCCCGGAGATAATAGAGCGCTCGTTTAATGAGCCTGTCACACCCGTCCTGTGCGGAAACATAAACAGAACGCCGGACGGCAGTTTGCCGCGTGTTCTCCTTACTCCGCCTTACACAGCGTATATAAAGATAGCTGACGGCTGTGATAATAACTGTACCTACTGTGCTATACCGAAGATACGGGGCAGGTTCAGGAGCAGGACTATAGAGGAGATAACCTCGGAGGCAGAGCGGCTCGCGGCAAATGGAGTAAAGGAGCTTATTCTTATAGCTCAGGATACAACACGCTATGGACTTGATATAGGCACAACGCTGGCAGCACTCTTGGAGGAGCTTGTAAAGATCAGCGGTATAGAATGGATACGTGTCCATTACTTTTATTCTGAGGCTATAACTAAAGAGCTTATAGATACGATGGCGCGGCATGAGAAAATATGTAATTATATCGATATGCCTGTTCAGCATTCTGATAATTATATACTGCGCCGTATGGCAAGACGGACCACGCGTGAGGAGATGGAGGAAAAGATCGCATACATGCGAAAAGCTCTTGAAAACTGCTATATACGTACATCTATCATCGTTGGATTTCCTGGAGAAACAGAGGAGCATTTTGCAAATTTACGCGATTTTGTTGAGAAAATGAGGTTTGACAGAATGGGTGTCTTTGCCTATTCACAGGAGGAGGGGACGCCGGCGGCGGAATTCCCTGATCAGATAGACGAGAGCATAAAGCAGGAACGGCTTGATGAGCTTATGACTCTTCAGCAGTCGATATCTCTTGAGCTTAACCGTGAAAAGATCGGTTCAGTTCTTGAAGTGCTGGTGGAGGGCTACGACAGTGAAAGCTGCCTGTTTTATGGCCGCGGAAGAGGCGACAGTCTCGATGTGGACGGAAATATATATTTCGGGACAGAAGAGGAGGTAGCGCCCGGTGATATAATCCGCGTCAAGATCCTTGATGCATCCGAATACGACCTCACGGGGATGAGGGTGACGGAATAAATCAGAAAGGAGCATATTCCTATGAATTTACCAAACAAATTGACTCTGCTGAGAGTCGTGCTTGCACCTGTTTTTATGGCGTTTATGACGATAGACGCGCTTTGGGCCAAATGGATCGCGCTTATTATATTTGCCGCTGCATCTTTGACAGATATGCTGGACGGTAAAATAGCGCGATCGAGGGGGCTTATAACGACTTTTGGCAAATTTGCCGATCCGCTTGCTGACAAAATGCTGACAACAGCGGCGCTTATCATGTTCACATATAAAGGTATAATAGGACCTTGGCCGATATTCATTGTTCTGATAAGAGAATTTGCAGTATCGGGGATAAGACTGGCAGCTGCTGCCGAGGGAGAGGTGATAGCCGCTTCGTTCTGGGGGAAGTTCAAGACTGTTACTCAGATGATAGCTATAATTGCCGGCATACTCATAATGTGTCTGCCTATGATCTCGCAGCATGTGGGAGCAGTGATAACCGGGATACTCATATGGATATCGGTTCTGTTCACGATCATATCGGGAATTGAGTATATAGTTAAAAACAGAAAGTTATTAAAACTTAAATAAAAGGAAAAAACATATGGAAAACATAATTAATGAATTGAAATTTGATGAAAATGGACTTATCCCTGCAGTTGTGCAGGACATAATGACAAAAGAGGTACTTATGGTCGCATACATGAATACCGACACGCTAACACAAACCATAGAAACGGGGCTTGCTACGTTTTGGTCACGCTCACGCAGTGAGGTCTGGGTGAAGGGTGCGACCTCCGGCAATCTAATGCATGTTGA
>CAJFVT010000152.1 GCA_904420525.1 uncultured Clostridia bacterium
GAGATAACTTGGAACATTTAAGGCGTATTTATATAACGCCGTTTTTTAAGATATTTTTACTTGTATCATTCTGTTTCGGTGAAGCGTTGGATAATCTCCAGTGCCAAATGACGCATAAGCCTGTCAAGGGTAAGGGAATAAAGAATATCTGATAATTTGATCTGTATTCGCGGCAAGGCGTTTTGCTTTGCCGTGTTCTTTTTGGTGCACAGCTGAAGCTGTTTATCTAAAAAACCGCAGCGCTAATTACGAAACTGTCTTGACTGGAACGGCAGATTATGCTATTATAACATTGACAACATAAGGAGCTGATATATATGATCTACAAAAATATCGATATACATAACGCTGCTGAGCTGGACATCTCCGATGCAGACGGTAGTATGACATGGCTGCGCGCGCCGCGGCGCGTCTATGACAGCATTGAGACGGGCAACGGCAGGAGGATGCTCAGGGGCTCGACAGGCGTTGAGCTGCGGTTCGTTATAAACAGCGGCAGAGCTGTTATACGTATGCGCTCGCTTTCCGACAAGACAATGCACGCGCAGTTTCATATATTCCGCGGCGCTGTACAGGGCGGCTGGACCGATCATGAGCTGAATACCTTTGTCCCGCCTGAGCCGGCTGATTTTATCATAGAACGCTCAGACAACCTTCCCGCACTGCGTGCAATGACTGCCGAACGCGGGAGCAGCTTTGCGCCGGAGGTCGTTCGGGTGATCTTTGACCGCGGCGAGATCTGCGTGCTTGACGCATACGGCGATATCGCGCCTCCAAAGCCGGAGCAGCTTCCGCCAAGGACACTCCTCTGCTACGGCTCCTCCATAACTCACGGCTCGAACTCCATCGATTTTTCTCATGCATGGCCGTCTGTGCTTGCGGACAGGCTCGATATGGATCTGCGCGACCTCGGCATGGCCGGGAGCTGCGCAATGGAACCCGAAATGATCGGCTATATCGCCTCAGAGGGTGAAAAAGGACGCTGGGACACCGCCGTTCTTGAACTCGGCATCAATGTGCTCGACTGGCCAATGGATAAGATATACGAACGCGTCAGCAATACCCTGTCACAGATCGCCGGAAGAAACTGCAGCAAGCCTGTATATGTAATATCACCATTCTATTGCAGCAGTGATTTTCACAAAAAGCCGGAGCCGGACAACTGGCGCAGGATGATCCGCGATATCGTAAAAGAAAAGGCATATCCAAACGTTACCTATATAAACGGACTTGATATACTGGGTGAATTCTCACTGCTGTCTGCTGATGAGGTTCATCCTAACATCTGCGGAGTGAGCCGGATAGCCGACAGACTATCCGCTGTGATCGGCAGGAGCTGAGACGCTCAGATACGCTTTACATGACTTAAAGACCGAACAAAAAATATCAGATGATTGAAAGGATAAAAAAATGCATACATCAACAGAATTAAAGGATCTGCTGCGCAGGATAGACCGCAGAAGCTATCCCGCATATAAGGACACAAAGGGAGTATACAGCTTTTCAGGCTACTCGCTTTCGATTGACCATGTTCAGGGCGACCCGTTCGCCTCGCCGTCAAAGCTGAGTATCAGGGTAAGCGGAAAAACAGCGGCATTTCCGCCCTATATGTATGAAAACAAGCACAGACGCATAACCCTGCAGGATGAGCTGACAAGGCTTTTCGGCATACAGACTGCCCGTTTCTCTTTCAGATCCAAGGGCTCTGGGAAAAGCGGGGCTTTATCGGTCAGCCGCTGCGGTCAGGAGGTGCTTGAAAGAACTGCCTGCACCATATGTCCCGAAAGCGGAGACATTGTTATAAGGTTTGAAGCCGGCTTTCCGGCATACGGCAGAACTATCAATTCCGGTGAGCTGGAAAAGATCCTGTTCGAGTTTCTTCCTGTGTGCGTGAAAAACTCACTTATATATAAAAACCTTGACCAAACCAGGCTCCGCGATTCCATACAGCTCTCGGATGACCGCCAGTATATACGCGGGATGCTTCCGAAGCTGGGACTGTGTGCCTTTGTAGCCAACGGCAGTATACTGCCCAGGGAATCCGGCGTTTCGCCTCGCCCGATGAAAAACGGGATACGGTTCAAGTCACCTAAGGAGCTTGAGGTAACTATAGATCTGCCGCACAAGGGGAGCCTGACAGGCATGGGCATCAAAAAGGGCATAACTCTCATAGTCGGCGGAGGCTACCACGGCAAATCCACGCTGCTTAAGGCGCTGGAGATGGGCGTGTATGACCATATCCCCGGAGACGGCAGAGAGTATGTCATAACTGACACCGCAGCGGTAAAGATCCGTGCCGAGGACGGACGCAGCATAAAAAGAACAGATATATCCATGTTTATAAACGACCTGCCCAACGGCAAGGACACCGTCGGCTTCACTACCGAAGACGCGAGCGGCAGCACCTCTCAGGCCGCAAACGTTATCGAGAGTATGGAAGCCGGCACATCGCTTCTGCTTATAGACGAAGATACGAGCGCAACGAACTTTATGATCCGTGACGAACTTATGCAAAGGGTGATACACCGTGATATGGAACCCATAACTCCGTTTATCGACCGAATAAGGGAATTATATGACCGCTTCGGTATATCAACCATAATCGTTGCCGGCAGCTCAGGCTCCTATTTCCGCACTGCCGACTGCATCATACAGATGGACAGATATGTGCCAAAGGATATAACAGCATACGCGAAAAAAGAAGCAGAGCTGTTTCCCGCAAAAACCGAGCCGGTAAGCCCGGCGGAACTTCCGCTTTTTGACAGATGTCCGAGACCCTCCAAGGAATTTAAGAGCAACGACAGGATAAAGCTCAAAACGCTCTCACGCGACGGCGTTATGATAAACAGAGAGACCATAGACCTGAGATACGCTGAGCAGATAGCTGACAGTGAACAGGTAACAGCGCTTGGCTACTGCATGAAATACGCGCAGAAAAATATAATCAACGGTAAAAAGGATCTGCGCCGGGTAGTTGACGAGCTGGAATCCGTTATCGATGAAAAATCGCTTTCGGAGCTTTGCGAAAACCGTTCATCAATAGCAAATATGGCGAGACCAAGACGGCAGGAGATCTTCGCCTGCTTTGACCGGTACAGAAGCCTTGACATATGACAAATCATTGCCGTATGTTATACGGTATCCGCAGCAGCAGACATATGGCACGAGTCCCCTTGAACTCCGGCTTGCGTCTTCGTTCCTTCCGCCCGAATTTTGCCGCAGAATGCAGCAAAATTCGGAGGAGAACAAGATCGTGAACAAAATCATGAAATATATTGCATTACAATAATATTTATGATATAATAATAAAAATAATTATAATAGGTAATTGCGAAACGCGGCAGCGTTTTGTAATTGCTTCCCTATACTGGGGTGCTCGAGGGTATTACCCTCGAATTGGATCAATTTCTGACGACATGCGCGTCAGAAATTGGGGTTAAAAAAGTTTCAACGAAC
>CAJFVT010000153.1 GCA_904420525.1 uncultured Clostridia bacterium
AGGGACTGTTTCGCTGCCTGAAGCACCAATGGTCACAGGCTGTGTATTCAATGACTGCAGCACTCCGTTTTCATCATATACTGCTTCGACAACAGTTGTTTCAGCTGCCGTAGGAGATGTAACGGTAAGGCTGCCGTTTGAATATGCCATTTTTGTACCCGTTGTAGTGTTGGAAGATATCAAAGATGCTGTGGCTGTACCCATACTTGTATCCGAGGTGTTTGCGCTTACAGTATATTCAGGAACTGCCGCATCCTTCATCTTTGCTACCTGCAGATTTGCTACTCTTATGTCAAATGCAACTCTGCTGCCTCCGAACATGAAATGAGTATATGTTTTGAACTCTGCATTTGCATCCGTTGTCTGATATTCAGGTATATCGACTGTTACCGGGTCGCCGCCGCCTACTGTGACGGTGCCCGTTCCGAGAGTTGTATCGAGTATATACTGCACATTTGTAAAGCCAGTTGCCGATACCGTGCCTACTTCCTTATCGTCTGCGGTCACCTGACCGTTTTCACCTATTGTAAATAAGGTCTGACCTACAGTGATATTATCTGCGCGGTTTGCGCTCCAGTTTGTCAAAAGATTGAAGGTCATGCCGCCACCGGACATAAACCATAGGTCGGCCGAAATAACGTATTTTCCATCGTCTCCGGTTATATTTTCGGACAATGCTTTTGCTATATAGAACGAGCCTTGGTTTGCCTCACCGTTTTTCGCACCGTCCGATATTATTTCCGCATATTTAACGCCGTCTGATGTCTGATTCAGATATGAGCTTATAGATGCGCTCCCGTTCTTCTCCCAATCGTTATAGTCCGTCATTTGGCTAGATGCGCCGTCATAAGTCGCACCGTAATAGTCGAAGCTTTCGTACTGTTCTTCGTTATAGCTGTTTATCAAAAGCTGTCTTTCTATGTCTGTTGGTTTGTATACAGCGGAATATGTTGCTCCGCCGTCTACCGGCTGAACATCAACATCAGCCTCAACAACGACCGCGGTATAAGTGTCACCGTCTTCAAGAATGGTATCGCCTCTGAACCGGGTTATGTGCTGCGGACCGTAGCCGGTAGAATTGTCTACCTGTTCGGCGGCATAAAGCTTGCCCTTTTCAGAACCATCTGCGTTATATATGGTGATGATCACAACGCCATAGGAATTCATTTGCATCTGCGATGCGCGTGTTGTGACATCGACCTGCTTTATCGTGCCGTCATCATTGAAAATAACATCATCTATGAGCACCGGATATTTCTCTGCGGTCTGTACTACATACTGCGGCCATGCGCTGCCGCCGAGACCGCTCGCCATGATCTCTTCTGATACGAGCTCAGGCTCTTCGTCTGTCATATTTTCTATTACAGGCGCAATAACGGCTTTCTGTGTTTCATCCGTTATTTCTCGTGCTGCTGTGAAGAAGCAGTAGGCAAAATTTTCAGCGCCTAAATCGTTGGGGTGAGACGGATCATATGCGCCGCCCATAAATACCTGATAATAATATATTGCGGCTTCGCGACTGTTGCCGTTGTCCTCAGTCACTTTGTCTACAAATTCAACGCTCGTTTCAGTGAGGTTTACAAAGGCGATGTCATCCGCGCCGGCAACGATCTTCTCCTGTACGAAATCCCTGCCAGCGCCCTCGAAGTTGGCATCTCCGCCGAAACGGTCATCCCACCTTTGTGTCTCGCTGTTCCAGGAGCTTACGCTCTGAACAGGGCTAACTATAAGCAGCTTTGCGTTGGCAGCTTGGCAGGCTTGATAGTATTTGTCAAGACATGATTTATAGCCTTCAGGACCCGGGGAATTACTGTCGGCTTTATGGTTATGTCCGTATTCCACATACATATAATCGCCTTCCTTTATACGGCTTGTGACCATATTAAAGTGAGCGTTATCAGTGGCATTGAGACCGCCTTCACCCTCGTTAACCATCGCCCAGTCGCGCCTGAGGAACTTTGTCAGTCCGGTACCAACTCCAGTACACTGCTGCAGCTGGAAAAACGGAAGAGTGGTGTTTCCATCGGTAACGGTAGAATCACCGAGGACCCAGAGCGTAGGGAAGCTGTTTACCTGCTGTATCTCAACGGAGGCAAGGGCGGAGTTTTCACCGAGTACGCCTACCGTTACCATTTCATCAGGAATCGCTCCGGTCGGAGATGATTTTTCATAATAGATAGGGGTAACACGCACCGAAAAGGTCTCGGTATAGGTCGTTCCGGCTTCCAATGTCTTATTAGTATATATCGGGTGTTTCCTTTCGGTATACAGTGAGACAGTTGCGGGCTGTTCCGGATCGAGCGTGGTGACGGTCACCTTTAATCTGTAATATGTATCATCTGTTACCTTCAGCGCAAAGCGGGTAGGATAATATATGTCGGCTTGATTGCCGAAGATATCCTTGCCTTCGTTTTCGTCTGTTCCGCCCGCTCCGACAACGCCGATCGCGCTGTTATCGCTCGGACCGCCTGCCTCCAGCTCTATGACCTGCCCCTGCTGAGTTTTCCAGCCGTCATAGCGGTCAGTGAGATTATGGTCCTCTTCATTCGTGCCGAGAAAGCCGTACTGATATTCTCCGCCGGTGTTCTGGACGAAATTTGTATCCGGTGTTACGAGCGTGTAGCCCTCCTCCGGAGTGCTGTCAGCCGCGCCGAAGTCGAATTTCCACTCTTGCAGAACGGTATCGCCTTTGAATATCGGAACGACTGTGTCGTTTCCTTCAGCGGAAGCTAAGATCGGCATAGTCGATGCCGCCACAGCCAAAGCTGCCGCTGAAGCAAAAATTCTTTTTAATTTACTGTTCATGTACATTCCTCCCTTATAATGTAAATGTCCGGGCGCTGTGTATAAGCCCGGTAATACTTTTGCCATATCTGAAATGCCGATATGGCTTTTCTCTCTCCTCATAATAAAAGGCATGGTTTTATGCGGTATATAGCAGTTAAATAAGAAACATGCCGATACCTATGCATACTAATTATACCACACAAACACTAAAAGAGGAATAACAAAATAAAAAAAACATGTGATTTTAAACAAAAAAAACTGTTTTTTAGTTTATTGATCATTTCTTTTAAGACTGTGCATAAATCCGTTCACGCTAACAGTCATGATGTCCCCGGCTATGGGTTCGCCGTTAACGCAAATTATGTCGGCGTAAACATTCTCCCCGGCATCTACAGGATAGTTGGTGATCAGAAATGTGTACCGTGTCCCGCTCATGCCGGCGTAGGGAGTGAGATCCAGTCCGGCCTCAAGCTGCATGGTATTATAGCTTTTATAGACCTCATCGAAAACCGCGGGTATATTCACATCCGAGCTGCTGCGCGGCTCGTTTTCTACTTCCCAGCCGTAACCGAGCAGAAATCCAACGCATTTATCTGCATCACTATCCTGTGAAAAAACTGTATAGGATGCTGCCGCAGCAGCGAGGATGGATACAGGTATAAGTTTCATGAGCTTCATAAAGCCGCCGCCTTTCAAAAATTTTTTCTTGTATAGAATATATTTGGCGCAGTTTAATAAAATTACAGCGATTAAATTTTTTATATGCGGTTAACCTAAAAACAGACAAGCGCAGGACTTGTCTGTGCGGAAGTCTTTTTGCCGCGCGGCGATCCGGGACCGGAGGCGCGTTCGTTTTGCCGTGCGCTAATACTTTAGGTGATTGCGAAGCGTTCGTTTCGCAATTACTTAGTAATGCTTTGAAAGGAGAACCTGTGATGATCAATAAAATATCACTTGTTTTGGTTATAATCGGCGCGATAAACTGGCTGATGATAGGTTTGTTCGGCTATGACCTTGTCGGCGCGCTGTTCGGCGGACAGATGGCGGTCATGTCAAGGATCATATACAGCCTTGTCGGACTTGCCGGACTGTGGTGCATAACGCTGCTGTTCAGGCATACTCCGGCTACAGAGTGACGAAACAAAAACAGGACAGGAGACCCATGAAGCCGTTCGTTTCAGCAGGTCTCCTGTTTTATTGATATAGTAGGTAATTGCGAAACGACCGTTTCGCAATCACCTATATTGATATAGTCAGATAACAGTTGCGATAAATCTCAGTGCCCTGCCTAGGAACCGGTAGTACCACGGCAGTTCCTTATATTCTACAGGAGTGATCCTGCGGCATTTGGAAAGAGTTATCAGCATATCGTCCTCAATATCCTTTATGCCTGGCGTGTCCACAGCATAGACGGCGCATTCGTAATGCAGATAAAGACTTCGGTAGTCATAGTTTATCGTTCCAACAATTGCTCGTTTATCATCGCTTACTGTAGTTTTTGCATGTACAAAGCCGGGAGTATATTCGTATACTTCAACTCCTATATTGAACAGATCCTCGTAATAGGAGCGGGCCAGACAATACGGTATGCGCTTGTCCGGTATTCCCGGAAGGATGACCTTAACGTCAACACCGCGCATAACAGCGTAGCTCATAGCATTATATATAGCCTCGTCTACAACAAAATATGGAGTCATTATATGAACATATTTTTTTGCGGTGTTGAGCATATCCACATAGGCATTTCTGCCTGTAGGCTCGTTATCCAGAGGTGAATCGCAGAAAGGAGCTATATAGCCTTGGGCAGAAAGAGAAGGAAAAGCACGCGAGGAGTTTAGGAAGCGCTCGAAATCAACATTTGCAGTTGAAGCTGCGGTGCACCACATTGTAAGGAACATTTCCGTAAAGCCCTTTACTGCCTCGCCGATAAGTCTGAAGCCGGTATCCTTCCAATGTCCGAAACGGACAGTTTTGTTTATATATTCATCAGAGAGATTTATGCCTCCGGAAAAGGCACAGCGTCCATCGATAACCAGTACCTTGCGGTGATCCCTGTTATTCTGGTAGGTCGAAAGCAGAGGCTGTACCGGAGCAAAGACCTGGCATTTGATACCTTTGCTTTCCAGTACTTTATCGTAGTTCTTAGGCATCAGCGCTATGCAGCCCATGCCGTCATACATAACTCTTACATCAACTCCGTTTTTTGCTTTTTCGACCAGTATATCCTCTACAGCCCTCCACATATAGCTTTTTTGACTTACTATAAAAAATTCCATAAATATAAAATCTTTGGCTGAGCGCAGCTCATAGAGCATATCGACAAACATCTCTTCGCCTATCGGATAATATTTAAAGTCGGAATTTTTGTATACGCAATTTCCTCCGGAACGTGAAAGATAACGGACAAGCGATGTTTCGCAGCCTGCCAGCTCCATTTCCTTTATTGTATCTGTGTCCTCTGATCTGTATTCAGATATTTTTTTCTGTGCGATCGTGTGTGATCTCATTATGTCGCGTGATATTATACCGGTATGAGTATATAGGTAAAAGAACCAACCGAATAATGGCACTATGGCGATCAGCATTATCCATGTTATCTTAAATGCTGTTTCCTCATGTCTGTTCACCTCAAACATGATAAGTATCGCGCTTATGAAGTTTGATGCAAGCAGGTAGAAGCGGATGTTGCTTGACACGCCTATCACATATGCGGTTATGATACCTACCTGCATAAGAAGAGTTGTGATCGCAAAGAACTTATTCGAGTATATCAGCTTGAGCAGCTTGTTCATTGGGATATCATCTCCTTTGTGTCTTGTGTGCGGTGGTTGAGTTTCTTATGTGTATTCAATAGCTTTTTGTGTTTTTTATTTCTCTGAATGCGGCGCTTTCGCCGTTTGTCTGCAGCAGTTTGAGCCAGTGTTCAAGAAGCGCTGCCGTTTCGGGGTGCATTGAGGTCTTGGCGCGTCCGCCCAGAAAATAGTTTATAGGGTTGTCATTTGTATATTTGCTCCCCATATAGACCTTGCCGGCTGCGACTCTGTCACAGAACATTTCCTTAACATATTTTATCGGCATTTTTACAGGGGCCAGAGAGCGTGTCTTCGGGTCGTAATCCGTCCAGTATTCAAAGTGATGCTTGTTGCGTCCCTTGTGGTGCATCCATGCCTTTGAGTAGCCGTAGACCTCGCGTTCGCGCTCTGTGGGGCTTTTATAGCCGAGATAAAACCTTGCGCCCTCAATGAATTCAGTAGGACTGTATTTGGACAGATCGTGCGTAAGCCCCTGAAACAGTATCCCCGCCTTTGCGCAGTGTATAAGCACCTTGAAGCGGTGCTTGTTTACCGTGTTGAAATGCTTTATAAAATGCATCATAACATTTCCGCCTTTCGATCAAGAAGCTTGATATTGATTTTCCAAACCGCAGTGCGGTTTGCGCCGCCCGGCAGGACGGCAGCAGTAATTATCCGCAGATAACATTTTAACATATTCCGATTTTTTTTTCAAGTACATTGATAAATAATATTCCCGAAGAGGGAATAAATATGTCCGGCTGAGGCAATATATTAAATGTCAGCCTGGGACGCATCCGAAAACTGGTTTTATGTGGATATTTGGACGAATGAATAGAGTTTTCAGATACATCCTGAATATAACTGATTTCAAATGTTTTATGTCTGAAAAAAATATGGACATTCCGGCAAGGCTGAGGTATAATAGAAGCAGATAATAGATGCCGGAGGTGGAGGTATTGAGAAGGAAAATACAGGGTAAAATATTTGAGATATGTTATATAATAGAAGCCGCTATAGCTGTTGTGGTAGGTATTGCCGTAGTGATCCTATGCGCCCGTCTGTTCTGGGATATGATACACAACATAACCTCAGCAGAAACGGATGAGCTGCTTGTAAGCATACTCGATACTGCCATGTCCTTGGCTATAGGGGTCGAGTTCATAAAAATGCTGTGCAAGCATACTCCGCAGACGGTCGTTGAAGTCCTGCTGTTCGCGATAGCGAAGCAGCTGGTGGTATTTCATACAACGCCCGTTGAAAATCTGATAAACGTAGCGGCGATCGCCGGACTGTTTGCGGTCCGCAGGTTTCTGATCAGGAGCGATGACCGGCTGACCGGCTCGTTCAGGAAAAACAGGAATAAGGATGCGGAAGCTCAAAAGGAGAAAGAATGATAATTGTTATTACTTTTTGGGAATTTGCTTGACAAATAATAAAAAATATACTATAATAAAAGTATAAATATAATTTGCAAAGGAGATGTTATTATGCAGAAGTATGAATGTCCGTGCGGATACGTATATGATCCGGAGATAGGAGACCCGGATAACGGTGTAGCTCCGGGAACAGCTTGGGAGGATGTGCCTGAGGATTGGCTTTGCCCGACATGCGGTCTGGGCAAGGACGTATTCGTCCCGGTAGACTGATAAAAGAGGGGGGAGCAGAAAAACTCATCGGGTTTTTCTGCTCCCCCTCTTTCTTTTATTACATGCTTTCAACAACGTCTATACCAAGCAGCGCAAGCGCTGATCTTATCACTGTGCAGACCGCGTCTACTATCGCCAAACGCGCTTTTTTTACATCCTCCGGAACATCTTCCCGCATTATCGGGTTGGTGTTATAAAACTTATTGAACAGCTTTACCAGATTTGTAACGTATCTTGTCACATAGAACGGCTCGTTTTTCTCGGCGGCGTCCCTGACAGCGTCACCGAATACGGCCAGCTGCTTGACAAGTGTGTATGCATCATCCGATACAGCTTTTGAAAGATCTGCTTTGCTGTAGTCTATCCCCTCCGCGCGGCGCAGGATGCTTTTGCCGCGTGCATAGCCGTACATGCAGTACGGAGCCGATTCACCGTCAAAGTCGAGCATCGTATCCCATGAGAAAACGATGTCCTTTTCGCGTGAGTTCTTCAGGAAGGTGTAGAGAACAGCGCCTATGCCGATCTTCTTTGATACGGCATCGATATCGTCAACGGCAGAATTGTTTTTCTCGATTATAGCGCGTGTTTTTTCAATGGATTCGTTCAGTACATCCTCAAGGAATATAACGTCACCGTGGCGCGTGGACATATTCTTGCCGGGGAGCTTAACGAGTCCGAAGCCGACATGCACGCAGTCCTTGCTCCATTCCCAGCCTGCGCGCCGCATCGTTTCAAATATTTGTCTGAAATGGAGCGACTGCGGCAGACCAACTACATATATGTTTTTGTAGAAGCTATATGTTCTGTGCCTGTACAGAGCGGCGGCGATATCACGCGTAGCATATATAGTTGCGCCGTCCGATTTTAGTATGATGCATGGCGGCATATCCATATCCGAAAGGTCAACGACCTTTGCTCCCTCGCTTTCGACTAAAAGCCCTTTTTCATCCAGGAGTCTAACTACCTCGTCCATCTTATCGGAATAGAATGCCTCGCCGTTGTATGAGTCGAATTTAACACCGAGCATGTCGTATACGCGGTTAAATTCAACAAGACTAAGATCTCTGAAATGCTTCCAAAGCGATGTTGCCTCTTCATCGCCGTCCTCAAGCTTCTTGAAATATTCGCGCGCTTCATCCTCAAGGGATGGATCCTTTTCGGCCTCCTCGTGGAATTTTACGTAGATCTTCAGAAGCTCATTTATAGGGTCCTTTTCTATAATTTCAGGATCGCCCCAGCGCTTGTAGGCGCATATGAGCTTGCCGAACTGTGTTCCCCAGTCGCCGAGATGGTTCAGCGACTGAACATCGTAGCCTAAAAATTTATAGATCCTTGCGAGTGAGTTGCCGATGGCAGTTGAGAATAAATGCCCTATATGGAACGGCTTTGCTATATTCGGTGAAGAATATTCGACCAGTACCGTTTTGCCGCGTCCTATGTCAGCGCTGCCCCAGCTGTTTCCCGCATCCATTGCAGCGGATACAGTGTCTGATATGAACACTGACCGATTGAAGAAGAAATTCAGGTAGCCGCCTACAGCATCGACTTTGTCTATCAGATCATCGGCTGAAAGCTTTGAAGCGAGTTCCTGAGCTATAAGAGGCGGAGCCTTGCGCATGACCTTTGCGAGCGGGAAGCAGGGGAACGCCAGATCGCCCAGTTTCTCGTCCGGAGGCGTTTCCATTGCAGCCGAGACCGTTTCACGGTCAAGTCCCGTAAGCTCTGTCAGTTTATCTGTAATGTGTTCTTTAAAATCCATTTGTCACCCTTCTTAAATAAAATTATGTGCCGCTGCTGCGCGGCGGAAGGATCAATAAAGCGGATGCTTTGCGCAGAGCGCTGCGACTCTTGTCTTTACCTCGTCCTTATTGCCCTCAAAATCCTTTATTGTCATGCCGATAAGCTTTCCTATCTCGGTCATATCCTCCTCGACAAAGCCTCTTGAGGTGGTCGCCGGTGTTCCTATTCTTATACCGCTTGTGATGAACGGGCTTCTTGTGTCGAACGGTATAGCATTCTTGTTGACGGTTATGCCTACCTCATCGAGCATCTTTTCAGCTTCCTTGCCTGTAACACCCATATCTGTAAGATTAACGAGCATAAGATGATTGTCAGTTCCGCCTGAAACCAGCTTAAAGCCTTCCTCAAGCAGCTGTTTTGCAAGAGCCTGAGCATTTTTCACTACCTGCTCAGCATATATCTTAAATTCAGGCTTTAATGCCTCTCCGAAGCATACAGCTTTTGCGGCTATCGTGTGCATCAGCGGACCTCCCTGTATTCCGGGGAATATCGCTTTGTTGAATTTCTTTGCAAGCTCCTCATCGTTTGTCAGTATCAGTCCGCCTCTTGGTCCGCGCAGCGTCTTGTGCGTAGTTGTTGTAACTACGTCGGCATAGGGCATCGGTGAGGGATGCACTCCAGCAGCTACCAGACCGGCTATGTGAGCCATGTCCACCATCAGATACGCGCCGACCTCGTGCGCGATCTCAGCGAATTTTTCAAAGTCTATGATCCTAGGATATGCTGACGCGCCTGCAAGGATCAGCTTCGGCTTTGTCTCAAGCGCGAGAGCGCGTACGGCATCATAATCTATAGTGTTGGTGTCCTCGGTAACTCCGTAGGGAACGATGTTGAAATACTTGCCCGACATATTTACAGGCGAGCCGTGGCTGAGATGACCGCCGTGGTCAAGGCTCATTGAGAGCACCGTGTCGCCGGGGGTTAGAAGCGCGAAAAATACGGCCATGTTTGCCTGTGCGCCTGAGTGAGCCTGTACATTTGCATAGCCCGCGCCGAAAAGCTTTTTAGCTCGTTCTATGGCGAGGTTCTCAGCGACGTCAACGAATTCGCAGCCGCCGTAATAACGCTTGCCGGGATATCCCTCGGCATATTTGTTTGTTAAAGGCGTCCCGTTCGTTTCCATTACCGTTTCGGAAACAAAGTTCTCGGATGCGATGAGCTCTATCTTGTTTCTCTGGCGGTCAGCCTCGTTCATAACGGCCTCATATACCTCCGGGTCGTTTTGTCTCAGTAATTCAAAGTCTTTCATAATATTATTCCTTTCGTGTCGGTGGTTTGATTCTATCCATTATATATTATACATTGAAATCGTGATATTTGCAAGAGAAAAAGCAAAAATAAATTGATGTTATATGCAGATATCGGTAAATTCTATTTTGCAGCAGCTGCGCTTGACAACGGCTGAGGAATGGGATATAATTTTAACTGTAAGGTGGTGGATAATATGACAAAAAAACAGCGCGCGGCGCTTATACTTGAAAAACTTGAGGAGGCGTATCCGGATGTTGAATGCTCGCTTAATTACACAACTCCGCTGGAGATGCTCATAGCAACACAGCTCTCTGCGCAGTGTACGGATGCGCGCGTCAATATAGTAACGGAAAAGCTGTTCAAGAAATACAGAAATGTGGACGATTTTGCCGATGCTGATTATGAAGAGCTTTGTGAGGATATACGTTCCGCCGGCTTTTACAGGAACAAGGCTAAGAATATAATCCTGTGCTGTCAGCGGCTGAGGGATGTATACGGCGGCGAGGTGCCTGATAATATGGAGGATCTTCTGACTCTTGCCGGAACAGGACGCAAAACCGCAAATCTGGTTCTTGGTGATATTTTCGGAAAGCCTGCCATAGTAGTGGACACGCATTGCATAAGGCTCACTAACCGTATGGGACTTACGACCAATAAGGATCCGGTAAAAATAGAGTTCGATCTGAAAAAGCTTATACCGCCGGAGAAGGGCGCTCATTTCTGTCATCAGCTGGTTGCGCATGGGAGGGCGGTATGCACGGCAAGAAAGCCGGAATGTGAACGGTGTAATCTTTTTGAGGTCTGCAAGCGTGTAGGCGTTAAGTGACATGTCAGCCAGAATAGGACGGAGGTGATGAGTGTGACAAATGAATATATATTAGCGGAGGCTTTGAGGCAGTCTGCGTTGGATCTTGGATGCGAGCCTGAGGATCTTTTGTCAGACGAGAATAAAACTGTTATCTCAAGGAACGATAACAGAGCGAGGAAATATCTTGAGCTTCCGTTTATATGTGATCTGGTATCCTACGGCGGAAACATAGTGGCGTCAGTTTCACCGGAGGTGAAGGATACGGTAGAGAAGTATATTTCAAAATATCAGGATTTCCGCTGCTTTGAGACTCCCAATCTTCATGTTCTCAATGACGGTTTATCGGAATACGGAGCAAAGGTATGTTTCATGGCAGAATATTTCCTGCCCGATATAAGCAGGCTTGAGAGACTGAGATGCGGGTATGAAACGCGCTTGCTTGAGCACGGCGACTTCGAGGGATTGTATCTTCCCGAATGGGGCAATGCGCTGTGTAAAAAACGCGCGGAGCTGGATGTTCTGGGCATTGGAGCGTATGACGGCGGCAGATTGATCGGGCTGGCGGGCTGTTCTGCCGACTGTGCTTCAATGTGGCAGATAGGGATCGATGTGCTGCCGCAGTATCGGAGGCGCGGCATAGCCTCCGCCCTTATTTCATCACTTGCGCTGGAGGTGATCGAGCGCGGCATAATTCCGTTTTACTGTGCTGCATGGTCGAATATCAGGTCGGTACGCAGCGCGGTGAAGAGCGGTTTCCGCCCGGCGTGGGTCGAGCTGACAGCAAAAAGAGCGGAGTTTGTGGATGGTCTGAATAACGGATAGGCAAAAAGAGAGGGGAGATGAAGATGATTAAGAGGCTTTTATGCACATTGCTGGGGGCAGGACTGTTTTGTCATGCTTCGGCATATGCAGAGATAATTGACGGGGTCAAGTACGTAAAGACAGGGGATGAATATGACTACAGCGCTGTATACACAGCAAGCTCACAAGGTGAGATAATACCGATATCGTTGGTGTCGGAGGGCTACGGATATGCGTATATGCCGGAGGACGGCGAATTTGAGATCATAAAGGCAGAGGCGCCAACGTTTATAGATGTCAGCAGTTCTGATTATTATATCAATGAAATGTCGGCTCGCGGTGTGCTGAACGGATTTGATGATGGAACATTCAGACCATATGAGACGCTTACGCGCGCGCAGATGGCAGCTGTATTTTCAAGACTGTTCCGTATAACTTCGTCTGACAGCGATACGGTATTTTCAGATATTCCGAACGGTAGCTGGTACAGTGGCAATGTTGCGGCGCTCACAGAGCTGGGTGTTTTTAAGGAGGACGGGAAATTCAATCCGGAACAAGAGGTAACGCGGGAACAGCTGACGGCAATGGCGTACCGCATGCTTTCCGGTATCGGAACGCTTGATCATGAGTATGGATCGGAGCTGTCGCGTTTTATCGATCATAGTGATATATCAGAATATGCTGAGGAGGCGTACGGGAGCCTTACAGCGAACGGATATAATGTTATCCATGACTGGGAAGAAAACGATCTTGCAGATACTGCAGATGACGAGTACATCCTTTCGCCGCGGAAGGGAGTTACGAGACAGGAATGCGCAGAATTTTTGTATGACATACTGAGGAATATAATATTGGATAACGCTCCGGCAATAAAGCGGGACGATGCGCCGGAAATTGATATCCCTGTGCTGGACGGATCTACATCCACCTACAGTATCACGAATAATATTTATTGGAATTACTATATAAATTATGAAAATCATCCGGATTTCCCGAAGGAGCATTCCAAGACCTCAAATTCATATAAAAGACTTATAGATGGCGAGGTGGAATTGATATTCGTCCCTGATCCGAGCGAGGATATAAAGAGGTATGCAGAGGAAAGAGGAGTAACACTTAAGTATATTCCGATAGCCAATGAGGCGCTGGTATTCTTCACAGCTAATAAAAACAGTGCGGATAATATAACAACAGAGCAGCTGCGCAATATATATGTAAATAACGGTATTGATAATTGGAAAGAGATCGGCGGAGATGATTCCGGGCTTGTGCCATTCTGCCGAAACAATGACAGCGGCAGCCACGCTCAGATGGAACGGTTTATTTTAGACGGAGAAGAGATAAGTGATGAGATCGAGCGTGAACATACATCATTGCTCATGGCAAGTATCCTCACCGATGTTGATCGTTTCAACAGTGAAAATCCTGGCAAGTATGCTATAGGATATAGCCTTTATTATTACTATGTAAATGTGCAGTCGGTGATCGGTCCGTGTGATCTGAAGCTTATGTCGATAGACGGAACAGAGCCTACGGATGAAACGATAGCGAACGGTATATATCCGTACACGACAAACTATTACGCGGTTATTCGCGATGAGGGAGATCCGAAAGCAGAGGCGTTTGCTGAGCTCATGCAGAGTGAATTTGGTGATAAGATCATATCCGCGAGCGGCATGGGAGTGATCAGGTAGAAAGGAATAATATTTAAATTAGCTACCGGTTAATTGACATTATGCAAAAACCAAAACAGGAGCTGTAAAATTCAGCCCCTGTTTATTCTTTTGCAAATTGAAATTATCTCTGAACTCTGCCTGAGCCGTCTCCGCCTGCGAGCGTTTCTACCTCTTCTCTTGTAACGAGGTTGAAGTCGCCGGGGATCGTGTGCTTGAGCGCTGAAGCGGCAACACCGAATTCAAGAGCCTCCTTGAAGTTCTTGCCGTCAACAAAACCACATATCGTTCCGCCTGCGAAGCTGTCGCCGCCGCCTACGCGGTCAACGATCGGACGGATCCTGTATTCTCTTGAATGATAGAATTCATCGTCTGCACTTGAATAGATGCATGCTGACCAGCCGTTATCCGAAGCGGATTTTGAAACTCTGAGTGACGAGATCACATATTTAAATCCGAACTTTGCGACCATCTGCTTGAATATGCTTTCGTAGCCTGCGAGATTGAGCTCACCGCTTGTTACGTCTGTATTTTCCGGCTTGAAGCCCAATACCTTGTCTGCGTCCTCCTCGTTGCCTATGCATACATCAACATACTGCATGAGGTTTGACATGACCTTTTGAGCCTTTTCGGATGACCAGAGCTTCTTTCTGAAGTTGAGGTCGCACGAAACAGTCACGCCGTGAGCCTTGGCTGCCTTGCAGGCAAGCTCTGTAAGCTCTGCGGCAGAATCAGAAACAGCAGGTGTGATGCCTGTGAAGTGGAACCAGTCTGCGCCTTCAAAGATCTTGTCAAAATCAAAATCGTCTGCTGTGGCCGTTGCGATCGATGAATTTGCACGGTCATATGTAACGTTTGAAGGACGCATCGAAGCGCCTGTTTCAAGGAAGTATATACCGAGCCTGTCGCCGCCCTTAGCGATGTTCTTTGTCTCAACGCCGTATTTGCGCAGAGCTGCGATAGCGCATTCGCCTATCGGGTTAGCCGGTACCTTTGTAACGAACTCGGCGTCATGACCATAGTTCGCGAGCGATACCGCAACGTTTGCTTCGCCGCCGCCGTAGTTTATGTCAAACTGCGAAGCCTGAATGTATTTCTGATTTCCGGGTGTGGACAATCTGAGCATGATCTCACCCATTGTAACAACTTTTGCCATAGTAAAATAGTATTCCCCTTTCATTATTAGAAGGGCATTCTGCTCGTTATGAGCGCTGCGCCCCCGGTCAGCTTCGGATCATTGAAACAGAGCTGTTTATTTAGCAAGCTCTGCGCGTGCCGCCTTGATGTTTTCAACAAACTTCTTGGCTGTTTCGGTTATAGCTGCATAGTCGCCTGTCTTAGCGCCCTTTGTGAGCGATGATCCTGCGCCTACAGCAACAACTCCTGCTTTGATCCAGTCTGCAACGTTATCAACGTCAACACCGCCTGTAGGCATCATCTGAGCCTGCGGGAGAGGTCCCTTTATGTCCTTTATGATCTTCGGACCATAGAGGTCAGCCGGGAATATCTTAACGATGTCAGCTCCGGCTTCCATAGCTGTTATGACCTCTGTTATGGTAGCGCAGCCCGGCATATACGGTACTCTGTATCTGTTGCAGAGCTTAGCTGTCTCAGCGTTGAAAGCAGGTGAAACAATGAAGTTTGCGCCTGCAAGGATCGCTGCTCTTGCGGTCTCCGGATCGAGGACCGTACCCGCTCCGAGCATCATTTCGCCGTTCTTGTATTTATCAGCAAGAGCTGCTATGACCTTGTCAGCTCCTGGAACGGTAAATGTCAGCTCTATGCCTGTGCAGCCGCCCGCGAGGCAGGCATCGCATATCTTTATAGCTTCATCAGCGCTGTTTGCGCGGACTACCGCAACGATACCGCAGTCTGTAAGCTGCTTAAGCACCTGTTCTTTTTTTATCATTGGAAATTCCTCCTTGCATATTAAACTAATATTATTTTATCATATTTCATATAAATTTGCAAGTGATTGCAAATATTTTTCAAGTCTTTTTGAACTGTTTTTTTGTCATTGTTTTTTGAGCAGCTTTTTAGGTCATATCAGCTGCTTTTGCC
>CAJFVT010000154.1 GCA_904420525.1 uncultured Clostridia bacterium
ACGAACGAAACGCACAACTCGGAGTATACACATACACCGTCGTGTGCGTTTCGTCCGTTCTGCATCTAAAATCGAGCAGCCCCATGCAGTTCTTAAGACCCCTTGTTTTGGGGGTTACGGAGGGACTTTATATGAAAGGCTATATACATTCGCTTGAATCGTTCGGAACAGTTGACGGACCGGGAACGAGGTATGTCATATTTTTTCAGGGCTGCCCTATGCGCTGCAAATATTGTCATAATCCCGATACATGGCAGCTTAAATCGGGCAAGGAAATGACCGCGGAGGAGATACTTGAAAAGGTAGAGGATGTTCGTGAATTCCTCCGGAACGGCGGTATAACAGCGACCGGCGGAGAGCCGCTAATGCAGCTCGATTTTCTGACCGAGCTGTTCAGAAAGGCTAAAACGGAACATTCTTTTCATACATGCCTTGACACCTCCGGCATAGCGTTCACGCCTGGGAATACGGAAAAATTTGACGAGCTTATGCGGTACACCGATCTGGTGATGCTTGATATAAAGCATATTGATCCGGAGCGTCACAAATGGCTTACGGGGCAGAAGATAGACAACATTCTGGCGTTTGCCAAATATCTCTCGGACAAGGGTATAACGGTATGGATACGCCACGTTGTCGTTCCGGGCATAACGCTTGATGAAAAATATCTTTACCGTCTCGGCAGGTTTATTGGAACGATAAAGACGCTCAAGGCGCTGGATGTTCTGCCGTATCACGATATGGGCAGGGTGAAATACAAGGCGATGGGTCTTGAATATCCGCTTGAGGGAACGCCTATACCGTCAAAGGATGATGCTGTAAAGGCCCGCGAGACCATACTGCGCGGAGTCAAGGACGAGCTTAAGGGCAAAGAGTATCCGGAATCAATGCGCATCTAGGTATCGATCTGTTTATAATGCTTTTAAGGCATAGTTCATAATAGCAATAAAGTATTTGCATTGCTTGAGAGATTATGATAAAATAGATATATAAAGCAAATGAGGCCGTTTTGAGGTCGGCTGACGAATGATCGGAGGTATTGAGATGGAAGAGAAATTGGTTTTAACAGAGGAATGGGACAAAACATTTCCTAAAAGCGATAAGGTCGGTCACCGCAAGGTGACGTTTCATAACCGCTATGGTATAACTCTTGCCGCGGACCTTTACGAGCCGAAGAATGCGGAGGGAAAGCTTGCGGCAATAGCGGTCTGCGGTCCCTTCGGAGCGGTAAAGGAGCAGGCATCGGGGCTTTATGCGCAGACCATGGCTGAGAGAGGCTTTTTGACCATAGCATTTGACCCATCCTATACAGGGGAGAGCGGCGGACAGCCGAGATACGTGGCTTCGCCGGATATCAACACAGAGGATTTTCAGGCGGCTGTCGATTTCCTTTCGGTGCAGGATAATGTAGATCCGGAGAAGATAGGTATTATAGGGATCTGCGGCTGGGGCGGCATGGCGATCAATGCGGCAGCGATAGATACAAGGATCAAGGCATCGGTCGCATCGACCATGTATGATATGACGC
Organism: uncultured Clostridia bacterium; assembly: GCA_904420525.1. Classification (GTDB taxonomy): domain Bacteria; phylum Bacillota; class Clostridia; order UBA1381; family UBA1381; genus Ornithomonoglobus. The sequence continues at coordinate 1,529 of CAJFVT010000154.1, forward strand.
GCGTAAATGCCAAAGGGTATTTTGACGCCGAGGATAATGAGGATATACGCTATAGCAAGAGAAAAGCGCTGAACGCTCAGCGGACAGAGGATTACAAAAACGGCAGCTATGCGCTTGCCGGGGGCGTAGTCGATCCGCTGCCGGAGGATGCTCCGTTTTTTGTCAAGGATTATTACGATTATTACAAGACGGAACGCGGATATCACAAGCGCTCGCTCAATTCAAACGGAGGCTGGAACGTTACGTCATCATTATCGTTTTTGAATATGCCTATACTCCGGTATGCCGGTGAGATACGCAGCGCGGTATTGATAATTCACGGTGACAAGGCTCATTCCTGCTATTTCAGCAGGGACGCATATGCGATGCTCAAGGGCAATAATAAGGAGCTTATGCTGATACCGGGCGCCGTGCATACTGATCTGTATGATAGGACGGATATAATACCGTTTGATAAAATGGCGGACTTTTTTCACAAGTATATGAAGTAATGGAAAATGAGGCTGTTGCAAAAAAAAACTCAACGAGTTTGTTACAGCCCCATAGCACGTTTTATTTATTCTTATGAATATATATTAAGCCGTGATATGATGTACGCCGCGTCAAGTGCAAAATTGTCTGTTGACACGGGTTTTGACGTGTGTATAGTAATATTATTTTCAAGGGTGGACAGATTTGGAATACTGTTACACTGTTTAAAATTTGTATTCTTTGATCATTTCTATGAATTGTCTCAGCATTTTCAGCTGGTTCAAGCTCATAGTTGAAATATCATTTTTCATCATAGTTAATTCTCTCATTATCGATCATAAATATGCCATCTCCATTACTCAATATATAAAGATATTTCACTTTTTGATCATGATATGATTTTCTTTATCGTTCGAATGTTATCACGCAACATATCAAGCTGCTGTTTATTCATACCGCGTATTTCGTCTGAAAAAATCCTAATTATTTGATACCGCACGATTTGCTGTATGCTCTCAAGATCTCCTCAGCATACATACTTTGCTGTGGTGTCATTTTTGCTAAGTATTTATTAAGAGGATTATGATCATCTCGTGTTACTGTACCAAACAGGATATAATCGGCATCAGTATCAAGCACCTTGCAAATATCCATAAGTGTAGAAATCGATATCCCATTGATCCCTCTTTCTATATCGCTTATATGCTGACAGGAAACATTAATAGCTTCTGCCAAGTATTCCTGTGTGTATTTTCTGGCTGAACGAGCTTTTTTTATTCGCGCTCCGATTGGCTCGTAATCATATTCTTTGATTTTCATAGATCATACTCTCCTATAGAACTTTTACATTTAGTATAGAACTTTTACTATATATTTTTAACAATGCAAAACTTTTATATTAAAACTGTTGGATTGACTTTAGGAAAGTTTTAATGTATAATAATATATTAGAAATATAAATTTATAAGATATTTACACTTGATTATCTGCTTGTAAGGTGATAAAATATATTATATATGTAGATATATAGAGCAAAAAAAAGAACCATTTCTCATGGCTCTCTGGAACAGCTTTTGATCAGCTGTAGTATGATCGTTTGTTGTTCTTCCGGCAGCTTTATCCAGTTTGTGAATAATTCATTCAGCTCCGGTGTCAATTCTATCATATCGTTATCGGCAAAGAATTGTGATAAGGTTATATTAAAAGCGCCGCATATCGATTCAAGAGTTGACAGATTGGGAATATTGTTACGCTTATATACATTTGAAACAGTACCGGGTGACAAGCCTGATTTTTTAGCTATAAGATAATCAGACCACCCAAATTCAGATTGCAGCTTATGCAGCCTTTCGAGAACGTCCATCATGCACCGCCTTTCAATCTACATTTATTATACTATTATACCTCTAAATAAGGATATATAGTAGATTTATCAAGTAAACAAATTAGCTACATAGATGTAGGTAATATAAAAAAATTTATGGTATTGATCAATGGAGCAAATACCGATGGCGGTGATCTGATCACTGCCGAGGATAGTTAATGAGGTGACGTAATGGATAAAATAACAAAGAACGGCAATAGGCGTAAGCTGAGCGCGTTTGATCTGCTGCCGGAGGAAACGAGAAATGAGGGGATACGTCTTGTAAAAGAGTATAGATATACAAATTTAGAGCTGTGCCAATTGCTGGACACTGATGCCGACCTATTCGAATACGTGCCTGTTTCGGAGGTGGAGCTGTCCGCAAGGATAACATCGGCGCTCACACGCCATGAACAGTTTAGAGGCATCTCTTATAATACAGTCGGGAGCATACTTCACGCGACTGTATATGAGCTGCTCACGGTCAGAAATTTAAGCGTTATCGGCGTGGCGGAGCTGCTGATGATGACAAAGAGGTATGTTGAAAAAAAAGGATCACAGGCTGTGTCTGCGGAATGTATATGACAGTGAGGAGCTTCGCCAAAGGAGATTGGGGCATGCTCTTATCTGTCTTATGAAAAATAAAGATCATACCGATATATCATATAACAGATCTGAGCTGGCGGTGATCGAAAAATATAAGTATGCGGTAGCGATCCTGGGATCTGAGCTGTGTTCCGCTGCATTCAGCTGTAAAAAGACAGTTTATGATATTATAGACGCGCTCTATCTTTTTTCATTACCGAGGGTGAACCTGTACGCATATGTAAGCAGCTTGGAGAAAAGAATACATCATCTGCCGGAAAATATCATGAACAGTCATGTGCGTCAGCTTTCAACGGCATATTATATGACGAATAAAAAACAAAAATGCAGTCTTATATCAAACCTTGACAGCTCCGTGAGACTGCTTGATCTGCCCCAATATATAACAACAGAAGAGATCAGAGACAGGGATACTGTATATATAATAGACGATCTGCTTGATTGGCTGGAGCTTGATTTCAGTATTATGAGGTGTGATATCCTAAAGCCTGTGAGGGATATGAAACATTACGATAAAGAGATCTTACGCAGCAGCCGTCATTCGAATAAGTATGCAAGGCTATCCGAGATCACCGGAATGTCAAGAGCAAAGATAAGAAGTGCCCGTGAAGCGCTCGTACAGCGTATAGCGGGGAGCTATAAACGCAGCAGATATGATGTGTTCACCGCGATATATCTATACACCGGGAAAACGGAAATAACGTATGGAGACCTATGCTCCTGCATAGGTGAAGAAGCGGCGGGCGCTCTATGGAAATTGATAAGGAATTCCTGTTCTATCATGAAAAGTGAATACTACAGCCTTGACCGGCTAAAATGCACCGTTACAATAAATGAAAAGTTTACAGATCTATAACCGGGTGAACATATCAAGCTCATTGAAAATAGATTTAGAGCAAAGGTCCGGCTCCCGGGTCTCACTTCGAATTTATCGCGCTGTGCGCGGATAAATTCCGGCAAGGAGTGCGGGAACTGGGACCTAAGCGCCGTTTGGGACTGCCGGCCGGGACCGGCCGCCACGAGGGGCGGGATCAGTCCAGCTTGAGTACGGACATGAACGCCTCCTGCGGCACCTCGACAGTGCCGACCTGGCGCATACGCTTTTTACCTTCCTTCTGCTTTTCGAGCAGCTTCTTTTTACGCGATATATCACCGCCGTAGCACTTTGCAAGAACGTCCTTGCGCAATGCCTTGATCGTTTCGCGCGCTATGATCTTAGAGCCTATCGCCGCCTGTATCGGCACCTCAAAGAGCTGGCGCGGGATCACTTCCTTGAGCTTTTCGCACATCTTTCTGCCGCGGGCATAGGCGTTGTCCTTGAATACGATAAACGAGAGCGCGTCGACCGATTCGCCGTTGAGCAGTATGTCGAGCTTGACGAGCGACGATGGCTTGTAGCCGCAAAGCTCGTAATCGAACGATGCGTAGCCGCGCGTTCTGGATTTCAGCGCGTCAAAGAAATCGTATATGATCTCGTTCAGCGGCAGCTCATAGAACAGCTCAGCTCTTGTTTCGTCCATGTATTCCATATGCTTGTAGACGCCTCTGCGCTCCTGACAAAGCTCCATAACGCTTCCGACATAGTCCTTCGGCACCATTATAGAGGCCTTCGCCATCGGTTCCTCCATATGCTCGATCTCTGCGGGATCGGGGAGGTTAGAGGGGTTATCGCAGAGCACCATTTCTCCGTTTGTTTTGTAGATCCTGTATACAACGCTCGGCGCTGTGGTTATTAGATCCAGATTGTATTCACGCTCCAAACGCTCCTGAATTATCTCAAGGTGAAGGAGCCCGAGAAAGCCGCAGCGGAAGCCGAAGCCCAGTGCAGCTGAGGTCTCAGGCTCAAACATCAGAGCGGCATCGTTGAGCTGCAGCTTCATGAGCGCCTCTTTCAGATCCTCATACTGTGCGCCGTCAGCAGGGTATATGCCGCAGAATACCATCGGATTTACCTTTTTATAACCGGGCAGCGGCTCAGCTGCAGGGTTTTGGACGGTCGTAACGGTATCGCCCACGCGCGTGTCCTGTATATTCTTTATGCTTGCCGCGATATAGCCTACATCTCCGGCCGAGAGACCGTCCGATTTGACCAGACCGGAAGGGTGCATCCTTCCGACCTCAACAACATCGAATTCGGCTCCGGTAGCCATCATCTTTATGCGGGTCCCCGGCTTTATAGAGCCTTCCTTGACGCGCACGTAAACTATAACGCCTCTGTAGCTGTCGTAGTACGAATCGAATATAAGCGCCTGCAGCGGAGCGTCAGGATCGCCTGCGGGGGCCGGTATCTTTTCGACTATCTCCTCAAGCACCTGCTCAACGTTCTGACCCGTTTTAGCGCTTATCTGCGGAGCGTCCTCAGCGGGTATGCCTATTATGTCCTCTATCTCACGTATGGCGAGATCAGGTCTCGCGGACGGCAGATCTATTTTGTTTATTACCGGGACTACCTCCAGATCGTGGTCGATCGCAAGATAGGTGTTTGCCAGCGTCTGTGCCTCTATGCCCTGAGACGCGTCAACTATAAGTATAGCACCCTCGCAGGCCGCGAGGCTCCTCGATACCTCGTAATTGAAATCGACATGTCCCGGAGTATCTATAAGGTTAAGTATATATTCTTCGCCGTTCGGACGCGTATACTTGAGCGTTACAGCGTGAGCCTTGATCGTTATGCCGCGCTCACGCTCAAGATCCATATCATCGAGGATCTGATCCTCCATATCGCGCAGCTCCACCTCGCCTGTAAGCTCAAGCAGCCTGTCGGCAAGGGTGGATTTGCC
>CAJFVT010000155.1 GCA_904420525.1 uncultured Clostridia bacterium
AAGCGTGCAGGAGGCATGCCGGCGAGTGGTAAAGACAAAAACGGAGCAGGCTCCGGATACAGCTAACATTGCAGAGTATGAAAAATATTATAATATATACAGACAGCTTTATCCGGCTTTAAAGGATACGTATAAGGAGCTTTCAAAAATATAAACATAAAAGCCATCGGTTCATCGGGACCGATGGCTTTTATGTTTGTTCTATTGACAGTGTTTCTACATAAAAATTGAGCCGTTTTCAAGGTTTTTTGTGTTATCTTGCATAAAAGCTTGAAACGGTGCCTCTTATATTGTATGATAAATTTAGATAATTATATGTATGGACGAGGGAGGTTCTGCAATGAATAAGAAATTTATCTCTTTTGTGCTGGCGGCGGCAGTCACGGCCGGAACACTGGTATTTCCGGCAGGAGCGGGAGCTGCGGAGGAGCTGTTGGCATTCCCGGGAGCCGAGGGCGGCGGCAAGTATACGGAGGGCGCGCGCGGCGCCAGTGATATAGAGGTGTATCATGTAACAAATCTCAATGACAGCGGTGAAGGCTCTCTCCGGGACGCGGTCTCGGAAGAGGGGCGCATAGTTGTGTTTGACGTGGGCGGCGTTATACATCTCAATTCACAGCTGGTGCTTGAAAAAGATCATATAACGATACTCGGGCAGACAGCGCCCGGTGACGGTATAACGATAACAGGGAATGATGTGCTGTTACAGGATAATGTGTCGGATATCATCATGAGATATCTCAGGATACGTCCCTCTGATGATTCGGGCGGCGAGCCGGACGGCATAGGCGGAAGATGGATAAACGATATAATCCTTGACCACTGCTCAGTGTCCTGGAGCGTTGACGAGGCGCTCACGCTTTATGCCGGTTCTCTCGAGGAGAACGGAAGGCAGTCTGAGAACATAACGGTCCAGAATTGTATCGTATCCGAGAGCATGCGTATGTCGAACCATATAAAGGGCGCGCACGGCTACGGCGGTATCGTTGGCGGCACGAACGCAAGCTATATAAACAACCTGTTCGCTCATCACGACAGCCGCAGCCCGAGGTTTGACCGTAATCTGAAGTCTACCGATTTTACCAATAATGTTATATACAACTGGGGAAACACCAACAGTCTTTACGGCGCGGAGCCGTATTCATACAACAGCGCACCGGAGTATTCAACGCCGGAATACGCGTCGAATGTGAACCTTGTTAATAACTATTATAAATATGGTCCGTCAACACGGGCGTCGCTGAGGTCGAGGATATTCGATGTTTCAAATAACAGTGACACGCTGAAGTCGAATTTCTATGTCAGCGGCAATTATGTCTATGGGAACGATGCGGCGACAGCCGATAATCAGGCGTATGTGAACAACGCTTCAAAAGCTAACTTCCTTGACACGTCTGTGGATATGGGCGAATATGCCGTAACGGCGGTGAGCGCGGAGGACGCGTATGCGGATGTGCTTGCCGAGGCTGGCGCGTCGCTCCCAAAGCGCGACTCTATAGACGCAAGAGTCGTGGCTGACGTTGAAAACGGCACAGGACGCATTATAAATAACGATGAGGAGATCGGAGGCCTGACGGGCATAGAAAGCTCCGAGGACGTGTTTGAGATACCTGAGGATTGGAAAACAGAAAACGGTATGGGCACGGCAGAGGAAACGGATCTTGCGCCGAGCGGCTATACCTGGATAGAGGAATATGTGAACGATTGGACAGAAGAGCAGAACGCACCAACGAACCCGTCTATAACGGTCGAGTCTCCGGCGGTCGCGGATTATGAAATGTCACAGGACAGATCCGATAAGATAGGCTCATGGACGGTGCTCTCAGAGACGGATAGCCTTGTATACAAAATGACCGCATCGGCCGCTGAGGGAACTGAGATAACAAAGACCGAGCTATGGGACGGCGAAACACTGCTCAAAGAGTACGGGACGGCGGAGATCGATGACAGCATAACGCTCGCTCCCGGCACCCATTATATTTTCTCAAGAGCATACAATAACGATGGCGAAAAAACAGACTCCCCCACGTCTATAGTATATGTGACCGGCACTCAGCAGCCGGACGGAGCAGCGATCGCTGAGATCGGCGCGGCGGCGAACAACGGCGGCGCGGTAGCGTATCCCCAAAAGTCCGCGGCGTGGACGGACGGTGAGAGCACATATATCTCCGGCAGCGGGCTTATCGGCGGAACGGCGGATTCCTGCTCGTATATGTGGTATCAGGTGAACGGTGATTTTGAGTTTATCGTATGCATGGAGGACATACCCAAGTACGAAAACGGAGTGCTTACCGGGATAATGTTCCGCGAGTCGCTTGATCCGGGTTCAAAAATGGTGATGGCCGCCGACACGTGGCTGCGCTACGGTGAGAATATCGTTATCCCTATGAGAACGGAGACCGGCGGTGAGGCAAGGTTCATGCTTATGCGCGATGCGGACGGCAGCGAGGTCGCAAACAGCGGCGATAATACATATCCCGCGCCCAAGTATATGAAGATTGCTCGTGAGGGTGATATATTTACGATCTCGGTGTCAAACAACGGCATAAGCTGGGAAGGCAGCGTTCGTCAGCCATATGAGATAGAGCTCTCCGGAATTTCCGATGAAGGGTATATAGGCATCGCATGTGACAGCGCGAACGGTCAGGCCTTGAGCGAGATAAGCGGAGGTAAAGCAAGAACGGGCAGCATTCCTGTGCTGCCGTGGTATACCGTGGCGGAATTTTCAGACCTGCGCGGCGTGAATGTCGGCGATCTGCCGACGCCGGAGCCTACGCCCGAGATACCGCCGTACGATGACCCGAACACGCTTCCGACAACAGTGCCGATAGAAATCGGAACGTTTATGAATATAAGCGATTTTGAGCTGACAGAGGGAGACGGATACACAAGCACGCAGGTGATACATGACGGGTATATGCGTGTGTACGCGACTTCCGGAAAAGAAACAAAGATAGAGACCGCAAACCTCAGCTTAGATGATGGGACCGTATTTTCAAAGCGTCTCAGAATGACGGGCAGAGGTGAGATAAGCAGCAGCGGTGTTCCGACAACGCGTGCTGTTGAGATAATGCCGGCAGAGGACGGAGTTCTCACAGTCTACTTCTACGGGACAGGCGGCGGAACAAGGCCGATGGTGATGATGCAGGAGGGCGAGGTAATAGCTGAGGAGCCGTCAACAGGCGAGATCGCCGTACTGAAGCAGACTGTAAAGGGCGGAGAGAGAGTGTATCTCTATCCCACGGCGAGTGCGGCTGCGATATTGGGTATAAGGCTCGACGCCCTTCCCGATACCGACTACAGCGTGAACGCGCCGGTAATAGATGAGGGAGCGGGCACGGTAAGCTTCACGGTCGACAGCAACGTAAACCGCTACAAAACAGCGGAGGCTATAGTCGCGATAAGGGATGAGCAGGGCAGACTGCTCAGCGTTGAGCTGAAGGAGGTGACCTTTGACGGTTTGGGAAGCGTTGATGTGACCGCAGACTGCTCCGCCGCGCTCGGTTATGACGGTGAGGCGGATATATCCCTGCTGCTGTGGGAGAGCACGGATAATATGATACCGCTCAACGCGGACTATGAGTGAGGTAGTGTAAAGTAGGATATGAAAAACAGAAAGCAAAATAAAAGCAGCCGTCACCCTTGACAGCAGGTCGAATAAATGCAGGATTGA
>CAJFVT010000156.1 GCA_904420525.1 uncultured Clostridia bacterium
CGCAACGCCTCCTCTTAGCTTAATTATACCATTCCAGGTACGCCGCGTCAAGCACAAATTTGCTCATTGACACGGTTTTGAATGAGCGGATTTTTTAGGTAGCGCGATCTTTAGGAAAACAGGTCCGGATCTTATTGAAGTAAAAACAGTGGTAAGAAATATGCGGCCATACAGTGCCGCTGTGCCGGCCGTACTGCCCGGCAGCCTCAGTGTATCTCGCAAAGGAGGGCATCACGCAGGCGATGCCCTGCTTTGTGAGGGAGAGAGAGGAAAGGGCTTTTTCAGCCCGCCCGCCGTCCGCAATGCCGAAAAGTACCGCAAAGCTTATACCCATGCCTTCCTGAGCATCGCAGCCGCCGAGTTCATCGATCATATATGTATACTTATTATCAATATAGAAATGCCTGTTCACAGCCGCTTTGAGCGCGGCTGCTTTTTTTTCGTATTTTTTTCAAGCTCAAGCTCGCCGGCCATCATGTCTGCCGCAATATACGCCGCGTAATAAAGGCAGTTTGTCGAGAGCGTGCACATCGGTATCCCGACCCCCTTGCCGGCGCACAGCTCCGGACAATGCTGAGGGAAGGACATTATCCCGCTCTCTCCGGAGGAGGCGTATCTGATATCCGCCGGGAGCATAGCTTATATACGCGGTTTCGGCTATTCCGGCAAGGACAATCTTAACCAGAGCACATCGGGAGTCACGAACTTTGCCGACCTGCCGTTCTATCAGGCGGTAAAGGAGAACACGGGCATAAACGTTGAGTTCACTCACCCGTCAAGCACCGAGCAGAACAATATGATGCTCGCCTCCGGAGAGTATCCGGATATAATGGAGATCGACTTCTACAATCACCCCGGCGGTCCGAACAAGGCTATTTCGGACGGATATATAATCGCGCTGAACGATTATATGCAGTACGCGCCGAACCTCGTAAAGTACCTTGAGGAGCATCCGGAGGTCGACAAGATGTGTAAGACGGACGACGGCACATATTATGCATTTCCGTTCATAAGAGGCGACAAGTCGCTGATCGTTTTCAGCGGTCTTATGCTGAGAAAGGACTGGCTCGACGATCTCGGTCTTGAGGTCCCGACTACTATAGACGAATGGCATACGGTCCTCACAGCGTTCAAGAACGAGAAGGGCGCGGAGGCACCGCTCAGCTTCCTTGTCGACTCACTGAAGTCATCGGCGGCGTTCGCGGGCGCGTTCGATGTGCGCAGCGGACTCTATGTTGACAACGGCGTGGTAAAGTACGGCGAGGCGGAGCCGGGCTATAAGGAGTTTATAACAACGATGCGTCAGTGGTACAGCGAGGGACTCATCGACAAGAACGTTGCCACACTCGATTCAAAAATACTCGATTCAAACGTGCTCGACGGCAAAACGGGCGCTATGATAGGAAACGTAGGCGGCGGCATGGGCAAATGGGTAGAGGCTATGAAGTCGATAGATCCTGAGTTCAAGCTTGTCGCGGCGCCTTATCCGTCGCTCAACGAGGGCGAGAGAGTAAGGTTCGGTCAGTATGACAACATGGTACAGGCATACGGCTCGGCTTCGATCAGCTCAACATGTCAGGATGTAGAGCTTGCGATGCGCTATCTCGACTACGGCTACAGCGAGGAAGGACATATGCTCTTCAACTTCGGCGAGGAGGGCGTCAGCTACAACATGGTGGACGGCTATCCGCAGTACACAGATCTTTCACCGCTGCCGCTTGACAGCGACACGGAGCCTGTAATAGAGGGTACGGCTGATGACGCGGATGTGTCATATTCAAAGGAGGGCAATGTCACAACGATAACCGTGTCTGACAGGGCCGATCCGAGCAATTATACAAAATACCTTGTAACGGTCAAGAAGATGGGAGCGCCTTTACCGATTCGGACTACAGCGGCAGCAGCGGCGGCGGTGAAGAAGCGCTTCCGACTGCCTATCCTGTAGCGACCGCGGTGCCGATCCCGTCCGATCTCAAGGACAGCGTTGTAAGAGCGTATCCGGACGGTAAGATGAAGGCGGTAGTTATCAGCCTTGACGACGGCGCTGACTGGTGCTATGAGTCGGATAAAAGAGCGATGGATATACTCAAGGCGCACAATGCAAAGGCGACATATGGGATAAATTCGAAGAATTTGTCGCATGGGTCGAGGACAACAGCGACACGATCTGGAACCCGACGACTATCGAGCTGGTAGATTACGTAACGGCATGCCGCCGGCTCACAGTGACAAGGACAGACACCGGCGCAAGCCTTTATAACCCATCGGAAATGACGGTTTGGGCGAACGTGGACGGTGTTCCGAATGTCGTATTCCCGGTAGCGGCGCTCTGTGATGCGCCTACGGGACGGATCGCGATCTATTACGGCGCGGCGGACACGGTGGTGGCGATGGCATTCACACAGGCCGATGAGGTAGTTGAGTTCATAAAAACGCATCAGGAATATTTCAAGGATTAACGGTCAGCCATTGACAGCGGATCAAAACAGGTGTATAATTATAAAAAAATAGACAATTGCGAAACGAACGTTTCGCGATCATCCAATAAAAAACAACGGAGGATAATGAAATGGAGAAAATGACAGTTCTGTTTCAGGGAGACAGTGTTACGGACTGCGGACGTGACAGGGAGAATGCTGAGGATCTCGGCTTCGGCTATGCGGTAATGGCGGCATCCGAGTTCAGCGCGCGGAATCCGCGGAGGAATGTTAAATTTATAAACCGCGGCATAAGCGGCAACAGGGTAAGAGATCTCAGGAGCCGGTGGCAGGAGGACTGCATCGACCTCAAGCCGGATCTTGTGTCTATAATGATAGGCATAAACGATACATGGCGCAGGTTCGACGCGGACAGTATAACGACTCCGGAGGAGTATGAGCGTGATTACAGGTACATACTTAACGAGATCAGAACGAAGCTGCCTAAAACCAAGATAGTGCTTATGGATCCGTTCTTTCTCCCGATAGGGGATAAGGAGGGCTGGCGCGAGGATCTTGATCCGCGCATAGCGATAGTGCGTTCGCTGGCAAAGGAGTTCGGCGCGGTATATATCCCGCTGGACGGGCTTTTCGCTGCACAGTACATCATCTCCGAGCCGGAGAAGTATTCGCAGGACGGAGTTCACCCGAACTGGACAGGTCACGCGTTTATCGCTGACAAATTTCTTGAATACGTGAAGCTGTAAAAAAAGACCGGAGCCGGGCAGCGGGGATCCCCCTGCCCGGTTCCGATGTTTTTTTTGCGGATGTGCTGAAAGATCGAAAAAAGCTGTTGACAATGGTGGGGAAAATGGTATAATATAATCAAATAGAAATAAAGAAGCGAGATCTATGATAACAGGAGGTGTATTTTATGATATACGAGAAGATCAAACTGAATGACGAAGCGTATATGACTACATATATAGCAGACGATCCGCTGGGCGCGGACAGAAAGCGCCCGGTCGTTGTCATATGCCCCGGCGGCGGGTATGAGTGCTGCTCACCGCGTGAGGCTGAGCCTATAGCGCTCGCGTTCAACGCCGCGGGCATCCATGCCGTGGTCGTGAACTACAGGGTTTTCGCGGTGTATCCGGCGTCTCTGCGCGATCTTTCGGACGCGGTGTGCATAGTCCGGGACAATGCCGAAAAATGGCGGATAGATACGGAAAGGGTGGTCGTATGCGGTTTCAGCGCGGGCGGACATCTTGCCGCGAGCCTGGGCGTGTTCTGGAACAGCGAGCCGGCTGTGAAGAGGGACGATGAAAAGAATAAGCCGAACGGCATGATACTGGCGTATCCGGTGATAACCGCGGGTCCGCATGCTCATGAGGGGTCTATAAGGACCGTCTCCGGCGGTGATTCGGAGCTGGCTGAAAAGATGTCGCTGGAAAAGCAGGTGACGGAGGATTGTCCGCGCGCGTTTATATGGCACACGTTTGAGGATCCGGCTGTGCCGGTCGAGAACAGTCTGCTCATGGCGGCTGCGCTGCGTGAGAAGAATATAGAAACGGAGCTGCACATATTCCCGAAGGGACCGCACGGGCTTTCGACCGCGTCGGAGTTCGTGGCGGAATCGGAGCAGGGAGTTATCCCGAAGGTGCAGGAATGGATAAAGATGGCGGTGGATTGGATATTTGCGCTTTGAGCAGGTGAGGTCATATGGGCAGGATAAACGAACGTTACAGATATAAAACGACACCGGAATGCAATGAGGCCGCTGTGGTAAAGGGCGATAAGTACAGGTTTACCGTGCTCACCCCGGCACTCATCAGGCTGGAATACAGCGGGAACGGATGCTTTGAGGACAGGGCAACGCAGCTTGTGGTCAACCGCCGCTTTGATGTGCCTGATTTTCAGGTGACGGAAAAGGACGGCTGTCTTAGGATCAGGACCGGCTGCATGGAGCTTACGTATCACGGCGGACCGTTTTCGGAATACACGCTGACCGCGCGGTTTCGAGGCGAAAAGGGCCGGAATGCGCACGTGTGGCGGTACGGCACCTCGTACGGGAACATGGGCGGAACAGCGCGGACGCTCGACGGCGTTGACGGTGAATGTGAGCTTGAGGACGGGATAATGTCATATCAGGCAATGACAGCCATTGACGACAGCCGCTCGCTCATAATCGCTGATGACGGCTGGATAGACGTGCGCAGTGAGGGCATAGCGGACACATATCTTTTCGCGTACGGGCCTGATTTCCACGGCGCTCTGAAGGCGTTTTACAAGCTTACAGGAGCCGTTCCGCTGCTGCCGAGGTATGCGCTGGGCAACTGGTGGAGCAGATATTATAAGTATTCTCAGGAGGAATACAAGGAGCTTATGCTCAGGTTTGAGGAGAAGGGGATACCATTTTCCGTTGCGGTCATAGATATGGACTGGCACAGTACAGATATCGATCCGAGGTATGGCTCCGGCTGGACGGGATTTTCATGGAACCGTGAGCTGTTCCCCGATCCGCGAGCGCTTATGCGGTTTTTGAAGGAGCACGGGATGGAAGCGACGCTGAATTTGCATCCCGCGGAGGGGATAGGCGCGCACGAGGACGCGTTCGCCGCTGCCGCGGAGCAGCTCGGTATAGATGCCGGGCAGGAGGATGCGGTACCGTTCGATATAGCCGATCCGAAATTTGTGGAATGTTATTTTGAAAAGGTTCTCCGTCCTCTTGAGGATGACGGCGTCTCGTTCTGGTGGATGGACTGGCAGCAGGGCAATATGACCGATATCCCCGGACTTGACCCGCTTTGGATGCTCAATCACTATCATTATGCCGACATGCAGGGCAGGGGGAAACGGCCTATGCTGCTCTCGCGCTACAGCGGTCTGGGCAGTCACCGTTATCCCGTAGGCTTTTCGGGCGACACGTTCGCGACATGGGACTCGCTCGATTTCCAGCCGTATTTTACCGCGAACGCGTCAAACGCCGGCTACGGCTGGTGGAGCCACGATATAGGCGGACATATGGGCGGCATAAGGGACGAGGAGCTGACCGTGCGCTGGGTGCAGCTGGGCGTGTTCTCGCCGATAATGCGCCTGCACAGCACGAGCAACGATTTTATGTCGAAGGAGCCGTGGAACTATGGAATGGCGGCTGAGGCGGCGATAACCGGCTTCCTTAGGCTTAGGCACAGGCTCATACCGTATCTCTATACGATGAATTACAGGGCCTATAAAGAGGGCATACCGCTGGTGCAGCCGATGTATTATATATATCCGGACAGGCATGAGGCATACCGCTGTGAAAGAAATGAATATTTCTTCGGCAGCGATCTTATCGTTTCTCCGATAACTGCTCCGGCCGATGCGGTCACAGGTCTGGGAGCGGCTGAGGTGTGGCTGCCGGAGGGGCTGTGGTTCGACTTTTTCAGCCCGCGCGTATATAAAGGAGGGCGCACGCTGAGAGTATACCGTGATATTGACAGCATGCCGGTGTTCGCCAAGGCGGGAGCGGTAATACCGATGGCGGAGACGGCGGGGAACGGCACGGGAAATCCCAAGACGCTGCGTATAGCCGTGTTCCCCGGCGCTGACGGCTCGTTCTGTCTTTACGAGGACGAGGGCGGCGATATGGGCTATCTTGACGGGATATGCGCAAGGACGCTCATTGAGTACAGGCACGGACCGCGTCCGGAGCTGATCCTGCACAGGCCTGAGGGCGATGATCAGGTAAAGGTGAAGGACCGTTCATATATAATAGAGCTTCGGTCAGTATGCGACACGGATGATATTTCGGTCACGTCAGACGGCGCGGAGCGCCCGTTCACTAAGGAGTACAGGGACGGGATCTTGTATATCCGTCTTGAGGGTATCGATGCCGACACGGTGATCTCATTCGGCGGCGCGGAGCTTGCCGGGAATGATGTTAAGGGCGGTATATTCAGGCGGCTTTTGAAGGCCCGGTGCGGTAACGATCTGAAAATGCGTGCATATTCACTGATAACGGGCGAAGGAACGGAGCTTGAGAAAGCGGCTGGTCTTAGCATGATGGGACTCGGCGGCGAGCTTGAAGGCGCGGTTTTGGAGCTATTGTCAGCGTATTACGGAGGTATGAAAAAATGAGAGTATTGTCGATAGGCAACAGCTTTTCGCAGGACGCGCATAGGTATCTGCACGGCATAGCGGGGGCTGACGGGACTGAGCTGAAGACGGTGAACCTATATATAGGCGGATGTCCGCTCAGAACGCATTACATCAATTCGCTTGAGGACAGCAAAGCCTATGAGCTTGAGTTCAACGGCGAGATCACAGGGTTTAAGGTCTCGGTCAAGGAGGCGCTTATAAGCGATGACTGGGACGCGGTAACGCTGCAGCAGGTGAGCAGTCTTTCGCCGGATCAAGAAACGTACCGGCCGTATCTTGAATTCATGAGGGGATATATAAAAAAATACTCTCCGAGGTCGGCCGTGTATATGCATCAGACATGGGCATACGAGAAGGGCAGCGAAAGGCTTGCCGCGCTCGGCTACAGTGATCCCGATGATATGCTCTCTGACAATAAAAAGGCCTATGAGGCTGCGGCTGCGGCAATAGGAGCGGACGGGATCATCCCGTCCGGCGAGGTGTTTTCGGATATGCTCGGACACGGCATAGAAAGGATACACCGCGACACCTTCCACGCGTCGCTCGGACTGGGGCGGTACGCGCTCGGACTTACCTGGTACGCGTGCCTCACCGGAAGGCATGTAAGGGATAACAGCTTCACTGAAACGGACGAGCCTGTAACAGCGGAGGAAATGGAAAAGGCAAAGACCTCCGTTGAAAGGATAGTGTTCCAAGAAAGATAAAGATCACCTGAAAATAAATAACGCAGGGGCTGCCGCGTTAATGCGACAGTCCCCCTCTGATAGACCATTCATTTCAGAATATACGGGTTTTTGATCGGCCCTATTTTGGCTATTCATATATAATGCACTCTCTCTCCCTCTTTTTATTTTCCGTATATTCTGTGATGAGTGGTCTATTTTTCACATAAAAATGAGCGGCTGCGTGCCGCTCATTTTTGCTGCTTTAAGCTATCCTAATCTATTTTGCTGCCGGAGCGTTTTTGCTGCCCGGGAGCATATTGCCGCTGAGGTAGCGGCTGATCGCCTTTTCGGTGGAGACGGTATACTTTCGGCTTACAGGTATATCTGTGTCCTGGACAGCAAGTCTGTTTTTTGAAGCGTGTATCACATAGCGCAGATTTACGATATAGCTCTGGTGAGTGCGGATAAAACCGGTATTGCAAAGCTGATCCTCAACTGAGCGCAGAGGTATGTTCAGGAGCTGTTCCGTGCCGTCCGCATAATGCACTATTGTTTTTTTTAGCATACCTTCAAGGTATGCCACTGTATTGAGATCGATAAAAATAGTACCGCTGTTCTGCCTTATGTAAAGCTGCTGCTCATTCAGCTTTTTGCAGCAAAGCTCAAGCGCCTGCCGCAGCTCATTGTCAGACACGGGCTTTACCATGAAATATGTATGATCTACCTTGTACACATCCTGAAAGAAATCGCGTTCTATCGATACAAAGATGATGTTCAGCAGCGGGAAGCGGGAGGACATGACCGATGCTTTTTCTATGCCGCTGCCCTCGTCGAGCAGGATATCTATCACTGCGATATTATAGCCTGCGGCATGCTCTGAAAAGCTGTCCATGCTCTGGTAACAGCGGACCTCAAAACCGCTGTTTATCTCAAGTATCTGTTTTGTCAGTGTTTCGCAGAAGCATTTGTCATCATCGATCACCGCGATGCGTATCATCTGTAGTTCCCTCCTTTGCTGCAACGGGAATAGTCACTGTTGCCGTGAATATTTTTCCGTCGTTTTCGTATACAAAGCTGCCTCCGAGCAGCTCTGAGAATTCAGAAATTATATGCAGACCGTGACCGTGACTGTCAGAGTCCTTTTTTTCGTACGGTTTATCGGGCATGCTGTTGCGGCAGAGTATCACAAGATTGCCCATCCTTATTCCGCTGCGAAGCTCTATCATTGGACCGGCGCCGCAGCGCTGCGCAGCCTCAAGCGCATTGTTGAGCAGATTTGCAAATATGCTGCATAAATAAACGCTGTCCGCGCCGGATTCCCGTATACCGCTTACGGAGAAATCCGCATCGATGCCGCAGGATGAGGCTATGCTGTATTTATCGGCAAGGACGATATCGACTGCCGGAACATCGCAGAAGGTCTTAGAGGACAGCGGCTCCCAGCTTTCGGCAAGGTCATCCGCGTACCTTGCAAGCGCGTCCGTTTCGCCCCGCCGTGACAGCCCTTGTATAACGCGTATATGATCCTTAAGATCATGACGCAGCTTTCTGTAGCTTACATAGCTGCTGCGCAGCTCGCTGTACTGCGCGCAGAGCAGCTCATACTGACCGGCGATCAGCTCCCTGCGGCTCTGCTCTCTGCCGATACGTACACTGTATCTGATTATGAACAATGAGATAAGGATCAGGGCTATCATATATACCATAAGAGCTGATATGAATACAAAGCTGCTCATATCGGTGGAGTATACGTACATTATAAATGTAAGGATGACCATCTGCACCACGAACATGGACAGGATATATATCACCGTAAGCGAGGACACATCAGGCTTTTTGCGCCGGATCAGCTTAGAGACAGCATACATCGGCAGGATTATGCCGATAAGGTAGGCGGCAGCGTCTATTATATCCGTGTGCCCGAAAACGATATCAAAATCCGGCATGAACAGTGTCTTGAAAAAGAAGTAGATCATTGAGGTCACGATATTCGCCGCATATGGGATAAAGGTGAAAAGAAGCTTTTTCATGGGCTTGTCGTTGCTGAATATGAACACGGAAGCCAGCATAATGAGTATGCCAATAAAAAACATCGCATACTGAGGCATATCTATAAGATAACAGACAGGCGAGTATATCATCAAGGCTGCCGCAGTCAGCACAATGAATTTCCATTTTCCGAAGCGCATTGAAAGCACGCTTGAATAAAATATAGGCACAGAAATACTGAACGAGAGATCTGTTATCAGATCTATGATAAGCTTTTGAGTCAATTCCATAATATCCACCCCTCCATTGATCTTATGTTATATTGTATCATATTTTATCTGATATGTCCATGTTAAATCTGTCAAAAAACATGTCAATTCTGCAATTTTGTTGAAAATGCTTGTGCATTGTGCTAAAATAATATTAAATATCTATGGGGATTTTTTATATTCGAGGAGGAAGAGTCATGAGAAAAGCTGTTCCGGTTATTTTTTTAATGTTATTTATATCTTCAGCAGCTGCCGGCAGCGCGGCGGCAGAGACGGATATGCGCCACGCCTATGATCCTATCAGTAATATGCGTCAGGCTGAGAAGGAGAGGATGCTGCCGTATGAAAAAGGGACTGTTGTATTCAAGAAAAAAACGGGGGATATCAATTTATTCAGTGAAAATGATGAGCTTTATGAGCTTGGACTGACTGATATAGAAAAGCTGTCGTTGTCGGAAAATTCGTTCAGACTGTATTCTGACGAGACCGAGACGGTGTATAAGGCTCATACATCGGGTGACGTCTGGGAAACTGTAGACGCGCTGAATGGATTGGAGGACATAGTATATGCTGAGCCGGACTATTTATATTATCCTCAGGTATACAGCGCCGGATATGCCGCAGAGGAAAGTGTTGATCACAACGCGGCGGAGCAGTGGTATATAGAGAATATGCAGCTTCCGGCGGCATGGGAGCATATAGCTGAAGAATGCGGACAGACCGGCGGCTCGCCGGACACTGTAATCGCAGTTATAGATACGGGTGTTGATTACACTCATCCGGATCTGAAGGATGCGATGTGGGTCAATGAAAATGAGATACCGGGAAACGGGATAGATGACGACGGCAACGGATATGTCGATGACGTCTACGGCTGCTCAACTGTATCTGATGAGCGTTTCCATTCGGGAGATCCGATGGATGATCACGGACACGGAACACATGTTGCAGGCATAATAGGGATGCAGCCGGATAACGGCATCGGCGGAGTCGGAGCCGCGTACGGATGCAGGATAATGGCAGTCAAGGCCGGTCAGTCGACGGGCGTATTCTCATCGACAGATATAGCGGAGGCGATCGACTATGCGTATACGATGGGCGCGGACGTTATCAATATGTCATTCGGCTCCTATGCGGAATCGAGTGTCGTAAGGGATGCGCTTGGATCGGCATTCTCGTCAAGCGTTCTTGTGGCCTCTGCCGGAAACGACGGCACTCCTAATCTGCCCTCTGAGGACGGGCGCAATATGTATCCCGCGGCATATGACTGGGTAATAGGCGTAATGGCTCACGATATGGATGACAGCATGGCGGATTTTTCAAATTACGAATATATGCGAAGGACAGGCGGAGAATATGAGATCTCCGCTCCGGGCTGCGAGATATACTCAACTCTGCCGGGAAACCGTTATGCGAAATGGAGCGGCACATCTATGGCGGCGCCTATGGTGTCTTCGGCGGCGGCGCTCATGCGTGCAAAATACAGTGATAAATCATCATATTCAACAAGATTTATAATAAGCCAGCTTATCAGCACAGCTGAGGACATGATAACATCGATGCACGGCACACAGCCGAAGCTCGATGCTTACCGGGCTATGACGGCGGCCGCAAAGCCTGTTGTGAGCTATAAGGAGCATCACATATTTGATTCTGTCGTTATAAATGCTGAAAACGACGGCGACGGGACCGCCGATGCCGGTGAGACGATAGATCTTGGGATAACGGTGAAAAATTACTGGGGTTCCGCGTCAAATGTTCAGGTGAAGCTTGACGCGGTCTCGGAGGGAGGCTTGAAAGATCCGTATGTAACATTTGAGAATGATACTGTGGATTACGGGAGCATAGGAGTGTTCAATGACGCCGATAACGGGATAATAAGGAATGACGGAGAGATCACGGGCGTGACAGAGCCGTTCAGGATCAAAATAGCGAGCGACACGCCGAATGATACCGTTATAAAGCTCAATGTCACGGTGACTGCGTCGAACGGGGACGATGAAGCGGATACAGAGGTGTATGAAAGCAAGGGGCAGATCTCGTTTTCGGTGCAGAACGGTCGTGAGATAGGAGGCTACCTTAACGAGGACATCACTTTGACAAAGGACCGTTACTGGATAATATCGAGCTCGCTCATGATCCCTGAGGGCATAACCGTGGATATAGAGCCGGGAACACAGGTGCAGTTTTATTCAGCGGGCGATAACGATGTATATATCCAGTCGGACGGAACGCTTGATATAGCAGGTACTGAGGAGGAGCCGGTACAGCTGTTCCTAGGATCAGGCTATGAGAACAAATCGGTCAAGATCACGGGAAACGCTGTGATCAGCTATGCGGAGATAGTAAATCCGGAAATAGATGTAACGAGCATCGATCATGTGAACGCATACGGAAACGCGGAGGATAAGGCGCTCTGTTTCAAGGCGGGATCCGTGCGGAGGAGCAGAGTAAGTACAAAGGTGAATTATAGCCAATATCTTGATATAGGTTCAAAAGACCCGGATACGTATGACTGCGTGCTTTTTGACAACTGTACTGCCGAATACAGCGGTACAACGGCATACAGAAACTGCACGTTCCTAATAAACAGATCAAACTTCAG
>CAJFVT010000157.1 GCA_904420525.1 uncultured Clostridia bacterium
ACGCTTTACTGTATGGATGATAAGAAAAACAAAATTTGCTGTGTTAAAAAGAGGCAGGAGGGATATATGATGAAGAGGATATTCATAGCGGCAGGGATAATGATAATATCCGGTGCGGTGATCTCGGCTGCGGCATACGGACTCGGAGCAGGGCGGAGCAACGAGCATATTGAATACAAAACAGAGGATATAAGTGCTGAAAATTTAGAAATAAGAACTGAATATAAGGATGTGTCTGTAGTCAGGGGAGATAAGCTGGCAATAACATATCCGGATGGTGAGAATACAAGCTTCAGCAGCACTTATAACGGCGATACATACACAGCTGAGCATAAAAGGAAAAAATATAATATATTTGGATCTGAGCTTGATGTATTTCTTGATCTCAGCCAAGAGGATGAGGACCGAGGGATATTACTTGAGGTCCCGGAGGATTTTACAGGGGAAATAGAGATCGGAGCATCGGCGGGAAATGTCAGCGCCTCTGAAATTTCCGGAAAGCTCAGGATCAATGTATCTGCCGGAAGCGCAGAGCTGACAAACTGCTCTGATACGGAAGTAAAGGCTGATTCCGGGAGTATATCTGCGAACGGCCTTTCCGGTAACATTAAGCTTGAAGCGTCGCTGGGCGATATCAGGATCTCGGATTGTTATGGTGATATAAAGCTGATATGCGATATGGGTGAAATACATGCGGAAAATGTAGAAGGCAGAAGCATATACGCTCATAATTCGTGGGGAGATATAGATCTGACGATCAACGGCTCGGAAAGCGAATATAAAGTGAACGGAATAGGTGAAGGCGAAAAAACAATAGAGGCTTCGGCAGAAATGGGAGAAAAAAGGATAAGATTTATGAAATAGTAGTATGAGATGGGGCTGCGTCCAGCAGCCCCATCATGCAATACGGCGTCCTCGAAATTTTTTTGGTCTTATTAAACGCACTTTTTTAAAACGTTGTCTCTTGTGCATATTTTGCATGTGGAATTCTTTCCGTATTCGTCTATAATAAGCTCTCCGATCGAGCCTGCTCGGATAATGCCGCACGCGGGATTTTTTACACTTGTTATCTCGCCTTTAATATCAGCTTTAACATCGCTGTTTTCAAAGGAGAGGTCGCAGTCTGTCATCTCGCAATCCTCAAGCACGAGCCTCTTTGCATAGCATAAGGGCTGTGTCCCGATTATATGGCAGCGGACGAGTCTGAGGTCTTCAGAATACCAGCCCAGATATTCTCCCTTAATGATGCTGTCGTACACTGTTATATTCTTTCCATGCCAAAACGCGTCCTTTGTGTCAAGCACACAATTGCGTATGACTGCATTTTCAACGTATTGGAATGAATATTTGCCTGTCATATGTACATTCTTAAGCTCAAGCCCTGAGGTATGCAGAAACGGATATTCAGACGTCAGTTTGCATTCGCTGAGCTTGAGTCCGCGGCAGAACCAGCCGAATTCAGTTGAATTTATTTTGCTTCCGGTTATGACCGTGTTGTCACATTCACGAACGGCCTTTATCCCTCCAAGCTCAGAGTTTGAGATAGAGATGTTTTTATCGTACCAGAGTGCGGCGCGGCAGGTCTCCGACATATATGCGCCGCTGATCTCGGAATCGGATGTATGCCACAGCGGATAGCGAAGCAGGAAACGGCAGTCCTTGATGCTGAGCCTTGAGGTCTCTTTGAGCGCCGATTCTCCGTCTGACGGACCGTCAAAGGTACAGCTCTCGATCGCTGCATCGGTCATTCCGTAAAATGCACGTTCCTCGTCATGTGTCTCATTTTTATATAAGGTCATTTTGATCAGATCCTTTCCTTGATTATGTAGTTTATATATTTTTTATAACATTCCGGCCGAGCCATTTGCCGCGCAGCAGACGTATCAAAAACGCTGATCCGCGTATGCACAGCTCACCGCTCATGGCTATCCATACTCCCTTCAGCCCCAGATATGGGGTAAGCAGCGCTGATGCGGTTATTCTTATACACCACATACTCAGTAAATTCATAAGCCCCGGAACAAATGTGTCTCCCGCGCCCCGCAATGCTCCCATTGCTACGATAGATACGGCAAAAAACGGTTCTGCTGCAGCCTCTATCCTCAGTACGCTTACGCCTAAGGTGCGGATATCCTCAACAGGTGTAAGGATCGCGAACATTGCCGGCGCGAATATATACATAAGTATGCCTGTAACGGACATCATTGCCGCGCCGAGCAGTACGGATATCCAGGCATACCGTTTGGCAAGCCGCTTATTCCCGGCGCCTATGCTTTGCCCTACCAGAGCTGTCGCCGCAGAGCCTACTCCATAGCCTGGCATATAGCAGAAGCTCTCAGCCGTGACCGCAAGCGAGTTTGCCGCTACAGATACTGTTCCGAGCGGCGCTATGATCCCGGTAGACGCTATCTGTGCCCCGCACATGGCGGTCCGTTCCATCGCTACAGGCAGCGATATTTTTGCCGCTGTTTTCAGGCATTGGAGCTGTATCCTCCAGCTGCCGTTTTTCGTAAGGCGAAGCATCGGCGAGCGGAAACAGGTCATAAACAGCATCAGAAGAGCCGTTGCCGCTTCTGCAAGGGCAGTTCCAAGCGCTGCTCCTGCAACGCCCATGTCCGCTCCGGGTATAGTAAGGGTAAAGCCTGCCGCTGCAAATGTATGAGAAGGGAAGATAAGGAAGTAGTTGAATATCACATCCATTCCGCACATTGCGGCGTTCAGTACACTTGGAGTTTTCATATCCCCGCTGCATTGAAGCATATTGCTGGTAAGCTGCCGTATCTGCACGAACGGCAGTGCTGCGGAATATATCAGAAAGTATTTTGTGGCATCTGAGCATATCGAAGGATCACCGCCGAGCCACACCGGCAGGAACGGACTCAAGATAATTCCGGTCAGAGCGAGCAGCGCGCCGAATACGGACGCTGCTATTATAGACTGCCGAAGCACGCTTTCCGCTTCCGTATGCTTTTTTGCACCTATCAGCTGTGCGGTCTGGACTGAAAAGCCTGCGGCCAGAGCTGTGCACAGTCCGCCTGCGAGCCAGGTGGAGGTGCTTACAAGCCCGATCGAGGCAGAGGCTTCCGCTCCCAGGCTGCCGGCCATAGCAGAGTCGATATACTGCATGACTATCGAGCTTATCTGTGCAAGGATAGCAGGGATGCTCAGACGCAGCACGATAAATATAAGCTGTTTTAACGACAGCTTTTCATTAAGACTTTGCTGGATAGTAAGTGTTTTGTCCATATAAATTCTCTTTCTTTTTATCATATTATATCACTGCTTTACGCAGCTGTCAAATACCTATATTTAATGATGGATCATGCCTTTTGTGAATACATGTGGCAGATGTTAGAACATTTAAATAGGGACTGCCGTTTAAAGCGACAGCCCCGTGTTCTGTTCGTTCTGCATCTAAAATGAAGCAGTTCCGTTATTTTATTTGGCTTTCAACAGAGCCGTAACTGTTTCCATTATCTCGCTGTTGATGTCATAGATCGAACGAAGCTCTCCGTTTATAACGCATGATATGCGTTTCCAGCCCATCTTCTGCGATACGAACACAGCGTTTTCATAGCTTTTGATCAGGTATTCAGCATTCCTTTCGTGTATATCTTTTTTTTCGGAATGCGTTATCTTATTTTTACGTTCTTCCATAAGCTCCTGTGCCTTTTCGGGAGGCATGTCAAGGAAGATCGTGACATCCGGCTTGGGCAATGCATATATGCCGTATTCAAGCTCGTAGAGCCACTCGATAAATTTTCCTTTTTCAGATCCCGGAAGCTTTGAGGCCTGATGTATCATATTTGAGGGTACGTAGCGGTCAGCGATTATAACGGTCCCGCTGTCATAGTCATGCTTCCAGCCGCGTCTGTATGATGCAAATCTGTCCGCCGCGAAAAATGTAGAAGCGGCATAGGCGTTTACGTCGTCAGGATCACTTCCGAACTCGCCGTTCAGATACATCTTTACAAGAGCCGAGGACTCGGACCCGTAATCCGGGAACGAAACGAGCCGTGCCTTTACGCCACGCTCCGTCAGCCTGCGAAAAACAAGCTCTGACTGCGTCTGCTTGCCGCTCGCATCGACCCCGTCTATAGCTATAAGTATTCCCATATTCCGCGCCTCGTCAGTCCTGCTTATATTTACGTCCCTTTAAAAGGACTGTGAAACCAAATTTGGGCAGGGCGAGCATACGTCCCGCGCGGCTCGGCTGCTTTGAAAGACGGTACAGCCATTCTATACCGTGGTCACAGAAAAATTTCGGCGCTCGTTCTGCCGTACCCGCGAAAACATCAAGACTTCCGCCTATGCCCATAGCCACACGAGCGCTTAGCTCATCAGCGTGACGTGAGATCCACTGCTCCTGCTTTGGCGCGCCGAGACACACAAAGAGCAGATCGGCGTCGGAATCATTGATCTGTTTAACTATATCAGGCTCGTCCTCCGGCTTGAAATAGCCGTTGCGGCAGCCGACGATATTGAGCCCGGGGTATCTTTTCAGAAGCTCGCGTTCCGCCTGTTCAGCTACTCCCGGCTTCCCTCCGAACAGGAACAGCTTGTGGTCCGTTCCCTTTATCCTGTCGAGAACCTCGCAGGCGATATCGTAGCCCGCGGCGCGCTCGCTTATTGGTCTGCCGAGTATTTTTGAGGCGTATACGACGCCGATGCCGTCAGCTGTCAAAAGCTCGGCATTATTGAGGAGGTTCCTGAACGCTTCGTCCTTGTATGCCGCCATTATTATCTCGGAGTTGGGAGTATAGACCTTGTGCAGCCCCTTTTCGCCGAGAAAGGAGATGATCTTTTCTGCAGCTTCATTTATGTTTACCATATCGACATGAACGCCTAGAATATTAACTCTGTTATCCATAATAAAATCCTTTCAGAAAAAGTATTACGGGACCCCGTGGACTGCTGTATTAGTGCAGACAGCCTCATAGGCCCCTTATACTGTTTAAGCCGGCAATGTTTATTTTCTCTTGTCGATAGGAATGTAATCCTTTTTGTCGACTATCGATTTATAGGCCGGTCTTATTATGCGCGAGCAGCCGATCGTTTCCTCAAGTCTGTGAGCGCACCAGCCGGTGATCCTTGCTATAGCAAAAAGAGGTGTGTACATTTCGGGTGCTATACCGAGCATTTTATATACAAAACCGGAGTACATATCCACGTTTGCGCACATGACCTTATGACTGTGCTTAACGCGCAGGAAGCATTCCGGTGTGAGCTTTTCGACTTTTGTGTAAAGATCGAATTCTTTTTTCCACTCAGGATCATTTTCCGCGAGCTTTTCTGCGCGTTCCTTGAGCAGTATACATCTGGGATCGCTGTATGTATATACGGCGTGTCCCATACCGTATATGAGTCCGGCATGGTCAAAGGCTTCCTTGCGGAGTATTTTTTCGATGTATGCTGCGACCTCGTCCTCGTCCTCCCAGTTCTTTACGTTTTCCTTTATATCCTCCATCATGGCCATTACCTTGGCGTTTGCGCCGCCGTGCTTCGGACCCTTGAGCGAGCCTATTGCGGCAGCTAT
This sequence comes from uncultured Clostridia bacterium, assembly GCA_904420525.1. GTDB lineage: Bacteria > Bacillota > Clostridia > UBA1381 > UBA1381 > Ornithomonoglobus. The sequence goes on from CAJFVT010000157.1 coordinate 5,537, forward strand.
AGCGCTGTAGGTGTCAGTGCCTGAAGAGGAAACTACTCTGGTGGTAAACGCGCTGTTGTTTCCGCCGCCGTGCTCTGCCTGGATCATGAGCATGGTGTCGAGAAGCGCCGCCTCCTGATGGGTATACTTGTTGTCAGGACGGAGCATGTAAAGGAGGTTTTCAGCTGTGGAGAGCTGTTTCTGCGGAACATGGAGGTACAGGCTGTCACCGTCATGGTAGTGGCGCTTTGCCTGATAGCCTACCGCGGCCATTACCGGCAGACGCGCTATCAGCTCTATAGACTGTCTCAGGATATTTGCGACAGATATCTCATCGGGATTGCTGTCATATGAATATGCGGCAAGCACGCTTCTTGCCATTTTGTTCATTATATTTTTTGACGGAGCCTTAAGTATCATGTCCTCCGAAAAACCGGGAGGGAGAACGCGCAGCTCGCCTATAAGCTCATTGAAATGGTTGAGCTGAGTCCTGCTTGGGAGCTTGCCGAACAGAAGCAGGTATGCGACCTCTTCAAATCCAAATCTGTCCTCTTTTTCGCAGTTGCTGACGATATCCATGATATCGTAGCCTCTGTATTTGAGATGACCCTCTGCCGGGATCTTTTCTCCGTCTTCAATATAATAGCCGATGACCTGTCCTACAGAGGTAAGTCCGGCCATAACTCCGGTCTCGTCTTCGTTCCTCAGACCGCGCTTTACGCCGTAGGCCTTGAACAGCTCCTTGGGGAACGGCTTGTACAGATCCTCCGCAGCCTTATAAAACTGCTTCTTTTTCTCGTTGATTTCATTTTCGTGTACCAAGTGATCACGTCCTTTCTGTATTTATATCCTCTCTTTATCACTAGCCGGACTCATGACCGTTGTATCAGAACAAGCTAATCTGAATGTTTTCTGTTTTAGGTGATTTTGCCGCCGCCGGAATTGATTTAACACGGTATTGAAGTATGTCGTCTATGCCACAGACAGATATTTCTTTAACTGAAACAGGCTTTGCGCCGCTTTTGGGCTGCTTTATGACCTGTACGCCCTGTGTATTCTTTGTGGATTTCAATGGTACAAGAGAGGTGTTAAGACATAGTATCTTATTTGTATCCGTTAAGACCGCTATATCGATATCTTCTTCGATATATTTGATATCACATATGGGCGATTTATCCGAATATGCGCCGATAAGCTTCTTTCTGTTCGTTTTTGTTTCGTAATTCTTCAGCGCGACTTTTGCCATTTTTCCGTTTTCGAATGTAAACAGCATGAATCCTTCAAAATCCTTAGTAACTACAGTATACACTATTTTCTCGTTTTCTTCAAGTCCTAAAATTCCGGGGAGGTACTCTCCGAGCGCTGTAACCTTGCAGTCCGGCATGTCATAGGTCTTTATTTTGTACACATTGCACTGATTTGAGAAAAATATCAGTTCAGATTTGTTGGTTGTTTCAGAAGTAACGGTTATCTCATCCTCGTCCTTCAGCTTATGTTCAGAGGTGGTCGAGCGCAGCGAAGCGGCGGGGACCTTTTTGAGGTATTGTCCGCGGGTGAAGAATATCGTCAGCGGATAGTCCTCTATATGATCCTCCTCCTTGTATTCGGTAAGCTTGCCTGATTCTATAAGCTCTGTCCTTCTGTCCTGACCGTATTTTTTTGAGATATCATTAAGCTGCTTTTCTATGCGTTTTTTTATAAGCTTATCGCTTGAGAGAGTCTTGTTCAGCTCTGCAATCTCCTGTGTGAGCTTATCTATGGCGTCAACATTTTTCAGGATGTATTCCTTATTGAGGTTGCGAAGCTTTATTTCCGATATATATTCAGCCTGTACCTCATCTATCCCAAAGCCCTCCATGAGGTTCGGTACGACCTCTGAATCAAGCTCAGTATGGCGGATTATAGATATTGCCTTATCTATATCAAGAAGTATCTTTTTTAGACCCATAAGCAGATGCAGACGCTTGCTTTTTTGCTCGATATCGAACTTGATCCCGTTCCTTATACATTCCATACGGAAACTTACCCATTCCCTGAGGATCTCGCGTATCCCCATAACGCGCGGTACGGCGTTTATAAGAATATTGAAGTTGCAGGCAAAGCTGTCCTCAAGCGGGGTGAGCTTATAGAGCTTGAGCATAAGCTCGTCCGGATCGGTGCCTCGTTTTAGGTCGATCGTAAGCTTGAAGCCGTTAAGGTCTGTTTCGTCACGCGCATCGGAGACCTCGCGGAGCTTGTTTGCCTTGAGCAGCTCCATTATCTTGCCGATTATCGCCTCACATGTGGTGGTATAGGGTATCTCGGTTATATCTATGCAGTTGTTCGACTTGTCATAGGTGTATTTTGCCCTGAGCTTAAAGCTGCCCCGTCCGGTCTCATATATTTTTTTCATTTCATCACGGTCATATATGATGCTGGCTCCGAGCGAAAAGTCCGGAGCCGGCATTATATCTATAAGCTCAGCGTTCTCGTCCTTCATATATGCTATCGTTGCATCGCATACCTCGCGCAGATTGAATGAGCATATATTTGAGGCCATTCCGGCGGCTATACCCTGATTGGGATTTACAAGTATTGACGGGTATGCTGCCGGAAGCAGCGTGGGCTCCTTGAGCTCGCCGTCGTAGTTGTCAACGAATTTGACAGTATTTTTATTTATATCCCCGAACAGCTCGGCGCATATCGGCTCGAGCCTTACCTCGGTATAACGCGGTGCGGCATATGCCATATCTCTTGAATAGACCTTTCCGAAGTTGCCCTGCGATTCAACGAGAGGATGAAGCAGCGCCTCGTTGCCGCGCGTAAGACGCACCATTGTCTCATATATCGCCGCATCGCCGTGCGGGTTCAGCTTCATGGTAGATCCGACAACATTTGCGGATTTTGTGAATTTTCCGCCGAGAAGCCCCATTTTATACATTGTATAAAGCAGTTTTCTGTGTGCCGGCTTAAGTCCGTCTATCTCCGGTATCGCGCGCGAGATTATGATACTCATGGCATATGGCATGAAGTTTGTCTCAAGCGTTTTTGTTATTGCCTGTTCCTCAACGGGTGCCGGTATTATCTCCGGTTCGATATTTTTCTTTTTGCGTGCCATTGACAGGCTCCTCTCTTAATAGAATAGTAGGAGGGTTAAAAAGCACCATCCTATAGGATAAAAACTGAATGAATTATTTATGAAAGATCAAGCATCTCCATGTACTGAGAGCCGTTTTCTGAAATATACTGCTTGCGGCTCTGCAGATTGTCACCGAGAAGGATATCGAACATCATAGAGGTCCTCTCAGCGCTTTCCGGCGTAACGCGTATAAGACGGCGTGTTGCGGGGTGCATAGTGGTAAGACTCATCATCTCAGGCTGGTTTTCACCGAGCCCCTTCGAGCGCTTTATATCAAAATCATCTTTATCCTTTGAAAGTCCGTCAGCAATGAGAGAGCTGACTATTTCGTCCTTATCTCCGTCAGTGTAAGCGAAATGCTTTTCGCCTTTTCGTTTCCCCTTCGTAACGGTTATCTCGTAAAGCGGAGATTCGGCGATATACACCTTTCCCACCTCTATGAGCGTAGGCATCAGACGGTATATCATCGTGAGCAGCAGCGTTCTTATGTGGAAGCCGTCAACGTCAGCGTCTGTACAGATGATCACCTTGTCCCAGCGCAGGTTGTCAAGGTTGAAGCTGTCGAGATTTTTATTATGCGTTGATTTGATCTCCACTCCGCAGCCGAGCACCTTTATGAGGTCTACTATAATATCGCTTTTAAAGATCTTCGGATAATCCGCCTTGAGACAGTTAAGGATCTTTCCGCGTATCGGCATTATAGCCTGGAACGATGCGTCACGCGCAAGCTTGCATGAGCCGAGCGCTGAATCGCCCTCAACGATGTAGACTTCACGTTTTGTAACATCCTTGCTGCGGCAGTCCACAAACTTTTCTACTCTGTTTGTTACATCCATTGAGCCGGTGAGCTTTTTCTTTATGTCGATACGCGCCTTTTCAGCGTTTTCACGGCTGCGTTTATTCACAAGGACCTGATTGGCGACCTTTTCCGCATCCGCCTTGTTTTCGATGAAATATATCTCAAGCTGATGACGAAGGAACTCGGTCATAGCTTCCTGGATGAATTTGTTGTTGATGGCTTTTTTTGTCTGGTTCTCATAGCTCGTCTGCGTTGAGAACGAATTTATGACCAGCGCCAGACAGTCGGCAACGTCATTGAAGGTTATCTTTGATTCGTTCTTGTTGTATTTTCCGTTCTGCTTGAGATATTGGTCGATCGAATAGACAAAGGCGTTGCGCACGGCCTTGTCAGGTGATCCGCCGTGCTCAAGAAAGCTTGAGTTATGGTAATATTCGAGTATATTTACCCGGTTCGAGAAGCAGAAGGCAACCTGCATCTTCATTTTGTAATCGTCCTTGTCCTCACGGTCGCGTCCCTCACGCTCGCATTCCCATGTTTCGACTGTGGTCATAGCGTCCTCGCCTACGGCCTCGGTAAGATAATCAACGATACCGCGCTCATAATAATATTCAGATCTTTCCATGCCGTCCGGGGTCTCATTATAGAGCACAAAGCGAAGTCCGGCATTGACCATTGCCTGCTTGTTCAGTATATCCTTGTAGAATTCCAGAGGAATATTTATATCTGTAAACACCTCGGTATCAGGCTTCCAGCGCTGCACCGTTCCGGTCTTGACGCTCCTGACAGGCTCCTTTTTAAGTCCGCCCACATTGCGTCCCTTTTCAAAATGCAGGGTGTACCGTGTCTTGTCGCGTATCACCTCAACATCCATGTATTCCGAGGAATACTGTGTGGCGCATGCGCCCAGACCGTTAAGACCAAGACTGTATTCATACATACCGCCTTTATTGTTCTCATATTTTCCGCCGGCATACAGCTCGCAGTAAACCAGCTCCCAGTTATAGCATTTCTCTGATTCGTTGTAGTCGAGCGGTACTCCGCGGCCGTGATCGCGGACCTCGATGGAGTTATCGGCAAAACGTGTTACCTCGATAAGATCGCCGTAGCCTTCACGGGCCTCGTCGATCGAGTTTGAAAGTATCTCAAAAAATGAATGTTCACAGCCCTCAAGTCCATCCGAGCCGAAAATTACCGCGGGGCGTTTGCGTACTCGCTCCTCGCCCTTCAGCTTTGTAATGGATTCGTTGCTGTATTCGTCCTTCCTTGGCATCAATATCTACCTTTCCGATTAAATAATAAATTCCCTATAATATTTTATACTAAAAATCAAGATTTGTCAAATAATTTTTTTTCGGAGCACAACGCGCCTGCGTTCTGATAAGGCTCTGCTCATTGTTTTTGTGCATAATATTTATATATTATATACCATATGACAGTATAGTTTGCAATTTGGGGAAAATAAAAAATTGCTCTTGTTTTATTATCCTGGCTGTGGTATAATATTTATGTATTTGATATACCTATCGAAATAAGTATTTTTATGGTATTTGAGGGATAAAATGAATAGTGCATATGTTTATCTGCAGCTATACAGGCTGTTTGACAGGAATACTCCGGTCCCGGTGGACTGCGGAAAGCTTTGCTCTGCAGCCTGCTGTGCCGGTGACGATTCAGGTATGTTTCTTTTTCCGGGCGAGGCTGAGGTATATAAGCTTCTTGATCCGAAGGGGTTCAGGATAGAGATGTCTGATCTCGAATATGATGATAACGGGATCATAAAAAAAACACCCATTTTGTTCTGTGACGGCAAGTGTGATCGGTTTGTACGACCGCTTGCGTGCAGAATATTTCCGCTCACTCCTGTAATGGATGACGATGGGAGGATACAGATAATAGTTGATCCGAGGGCAAAGAGCATATGTCCGCTGGCAAAAACGATGCGTGTAGAGGAATATGAAAGCGGATTTGTAAGAGCGGTGAGACGCTCGTTCCTGCTCCTGTCCAAAAATAGGCATGTAAGAGCGTTTTTGACCGAATATACGAATTATATAAATGAATTTAACAGGTTTTTTTGAGTATATATTTTATTTGACAAGGTTTGAAAGGAAGTTAGCGGTCCATGGGCTTTTTAAGAAAAAGAAAAAATAATGGATATGAAGATAATAAAAGCCGGGAGGTCATAGGTGAAGAGGCTGTTGACCGGGAAGTAAATTATGTTGATGAAGAGGACGATTTTTCGCCGGCGGCTGTAGAGACCAGACCGGACAGAAGCGAGTTCAGGGCTGCCGCTGCTGAAAATGCGGTATCTGCGGCGGAAAAGCCGGACACTGAAGAAGCTGCTGATGATAACGGAGCGGCAGAAAGTACGGCGGAGGCGGAAATCGACGGCAAGCCTGAAGACTTTGATGACAGCGCAGAAACGGGTCGTTCTGAAGAAGGTACGGCTGTTTCAGAACAGTATGATGCTGATATGGAGAATGCGGAGGATGCCGCCGGTGATGAAGCTGAAGAGGCTTATGATGATATAGATGATTTTTCTGACGGATCGGAGGAGCTTTCGGAGGAGCCGGAAGAAGAGTCGGTTCCGGAGGAAGATGCCGTGTCAGCACCTAAAAAGGATATGAAAAAAGCGTTCAAAAATTTTAAAAAGAAGAATAAGAAGGTTTTTAAAGGGATAGGGATAGGCTTTTGTGCACTTGCCGGCGTATGCCTTTGCGTTTACGTGTATGGCTGTCTGACGATACCGGAGGATACCATATTCAGGAATGTATATATAGAAAACAATGACGTAGGCGGGCTTACGCGCGAGCAGGCGGAGGAAAAGCTGCAGAGCGCCTCGCTTTTGGGTAATACGACAATAACTCTCAGATGCGGCGGGCAGAGCTATGAGATAAACGGAGCGGATGTAGGTCTGTCGGCGAAGCTGGAGGACACGGTAGATAAGGCGATGCGCTACGGGAGAACAGGGAATATATTCATTGATGGGTTTGCGAATACGCTCCAGCTTTTTGCAAAGCGCAATATAATACCGAATGCAAACGCCGATGAGGCGGTCCTGCGCGAGAAGCTCTCAGAATTCGGCAAGCAGATATACGGGGAGCTTGTTGAGCATCAGCTGAGCCTGGGCGAGGGGGTCGTGACGATAACACCCGGACACACGGGCTTTGACAATAATACAGATGCGGCATATGAGGAAGTAAAAACGGCGATAGAGAATGAGCAGTTCAGTGATATCAATGTGACGCTCAATGCCGGAGCGCCTCATGATGTTACCTTTGAACAGATCGACAGCTTTACATATCTTGACCCTGTCGATGCTTATTACGATATAAACGGCAACGATATTATGGTGATCAAGGAGGTAGAGGGAAGATATCTGGACCGTGACGAGGCTACGAATCTGATATCTCAGGTATATGAGGGCGGTCCTGAGGTGAATGTTCCGTACTATGCTTCATATGCCGCAGTAACAGCGGATGAGCTGCAGTCGAAGCTGTTCAACGCTACTATAGCATCGTATTCCACGAGCTACGGCACATCAACGGCTAACAGATGCGCGAACATCGCAAGGGCTGCAAGCAAGATAAACGGCACGATCCTTGCCCCTGGCGCGGTATTTTCGTTTAATGATACGGTCGGACCAAGGTCGGTGGCAAACGGCTTCTATACAGCAAAGGAATACGTGGACGGTCAAACGGTAGACGGGATCGGCGGAGGCACATGTCAGGTAAGCTCGACGCTGTACAACGCGGTGCTGTATTCCGATCTTGCTATCGTGTCAAGAACAAATCATATGTTCCCGGTAGGCTACTGCCCGATAGGTCAGGATGCCACAGTTGCCGACTCAGGTGTTGATTTCAAATTCATGAACAGCATGGATTATCCGATAAAAATATCGGCGGTAACGAGCGGGTATACGATAACGATCAGTATCATAGGCACTCAGCGTGATGATCCGAGAACTGTAAAGATACAGAATTCATCCACCGCGGTAGGGGCTGACACCTCTGTGCATTCGGTGAGGTATGTATACAATTCTGCTGGTGAGCTTATACGCACGGATGATCTTGGAAACAGCTATTATATGAGCCACGAGGAGGATTAAGACCAATTTGTTAATTTAAGCTAAATTTCCGGAGAATTTGCCGTGAATTTATGCAAGTTAGCTATTGCAATCCGACTGATTATGTGGTATTATAATATATAACAAATGCAGCAAGGGCGCTGCGCACCATTGACAACACATTGTTGTTTTCTCTGGAGCGCAGCGTCCTTTTTCGGTTTTGCAGACAGTAAAAACGCTGCCGGAGCGGCGTTTTATTTGTCGTATTGAATAACGCAGGCGCGCATACACACGCCGGAAAGGAATGGAGATTGGATCATGTTTGATGAAAAGCTTACCGCGCATCTGGCCGAGCTTTCAAAGCTTGAGTTCACAGAGGCTGAGCTGGCTGAGATGACAAGGGATATGACTGATATAATAGGGCTTATGGATAAGGTATGCGGTTTTGAAAACAGCGTGAAGCCGTATACGCTTGATGCGGTAGATTATAAGGATCTGCGCGGGGACGAATATACCGATTCATATCCGAGCGCAGATATATTGAAGAATGCCGGCAATGTTAAAAATGACAGCTTTGTTGTGCCAAAGGTAGTTTGATGGAGGTCAGCGGTAATGGATCTTATTGAGATGAGAAAAAAGCTTGACAGCGGCGAGATAGGCGCGGTGGAGCTTACAAAGGGATATTTAGACAGGATAAAGAGTATTGACAGTGAGATAAACAGCTATATAACCGTATGCGAGTCTGAGGCGCTTGCGCAGGCTGAGGCGGCGCAGGAGGTCATAGACAAAGGCGAGGCAAAGCCCTTAACGGGTATCCCGATTTCGGTGAAGGATAATATATGTACGGACGGAGTCAGAACGACCTGTGCATCGCGTATGCTGGAGGATTTCGTGCCGGTATATGACGCTACGGCTGTGACAAAGCTTAAAAGCGAGAATTTTGTTATGCTCGGGAAAACAAATATGGACGAATTTGCAATGGGAGGATCATCGCAGACGTCATATTTCGGCGGACCGAAAAATCCATACAATACCGGGTATGTTACCGGAGGTTCATCCGGCGGGGCAGCGGCTTCGGTAGCCGCGGGGCTCTGCGCCGCGGCGCTCGGCTCCGATACGGGCGGTTCTGTCCGGCAGCCGAGTTCATTCTGCGGGGTCACGGGTTTAAAACCGACATACGGGACGGTTTCAAGATGGGGGCTTATAGCGTTCGCGTCATCTCTTGATCAGATCGGCGTATGCGCAGGGTCCGCGGCTGATGCGGGCTATGTCCTTAACTCGATCTGCGGAAAGGATATCAATGACGCAACGACCTCATCGATACCGAAGGGAGGATATACGTCAATGATAGGCTCGGATGTATCCGGGCTGCGCATAGGCGTTCCCAAGGAGTTCCTTGCCGGAACAGACGATGAAGTAAAGGAGGCTGTGCTCAAGGCGGCTGAATATTACAGATCGCTTGGCTGCAAGGTTGTGGAGTGCTCGCTCCCTTCATTGGAATATGCCGTTTCTGCCTATTATCTTATATCGTCTGCGGAGGCGGCATCAAACCTCTCAAGGTTTGACGGTATCAAGTACGGATACCGTTCAGGCTTAGGAGATGATTATAACCAGCTTATAAAAAGCTCAAGGCGCGAGGGCTTCGGCAGTGAGGTAAAAAGGCGCATAATGCTTGGCAACTACGCGCTTTGCTCCGGTTATTATGATGCGTATTACAATAACGCGCGCCGCATAAGAACTCAGATAAGAAAAGAGTATGCCGATATATTCAGCGAATGTGATATCATACTGACTCCGACTGCGCCGACGCCGGCATACAGGATAGGCGCGCAGGAGAACGATCCTGTAAAGATGTATCAGGCGGATATATGCACAGTAACGGTAAATATAGCAGGGCTGCCGGCTATCTCTACCACGTGCGGGTACAGTGCTGAGGGTATGCCGGTCGGCATGAGCCTTATAGGCCGCGCGTTCGATGAAAAAACTATCATAGCGGCATGCGACAGATTTGAAAGTGATTTTGAGAGGAGGGAGTGTGCATTATGAGATACCAGCCTGTAATAGGTCTTGAGATACACTGCGAGCTGCTGACCGGATCAAAGGTGTTCTGCACCTGCAGAAACGAATTCGGCGGAAGTGAAAACACGAGAGTATGCCCGCGCTGTTCGGGCATGCCCGGAACGCTCCCGCTTCTCAATCAGGGGGCGGTGAAGCTGGCTGCAAAGGCAGGCTTTGCAACGAACTGCACTGTCCATAATTACAGCGCGTTCGACCGTAAGAATTATTTTTATCCTGATCTCCCGAAGGCGTATCAGATAACTCAGTTTGAGCATCCTATATGCACGGATGGATATATAGATGTTGCGGGAGGAAAAAGGATAAGGATAAACAGGATCCATATAGAGGAGGACGCCGGAAAGCTTGTGCATGATGATTACGAGGGCGTGTCGCTTGCTGATTACAACCGCTGCGGCGTTCCGCTTATCGAGATAGTTACAGAGCCTGATTTCCGGTCAGTCGCGGAGGTACAGGATTTCGTTACACAGATAGCACAGAGACTCAAATATTCGGGAGTCTGTGACGCGAGGATGGAGCAGGGATCTCTCAGAGTAGATGTCAATATTTCGATAATGCCGTACGGATCTGAGGAATTCGGCACAAGAGCGGAGATAAAAAATCTGAACTCGGTAAAATCAATAGGCCGCGCTATAGAATATGAGATACAGCGCCAGTCTGAGATACTTGACGGCGGCGGAAAGGTAGTACAGGAAACGCGCCGCTATAACGAAAATCATGACGATACAAAGGCGCTGCGCTCAAAGGAAGAGGCACACGATTACAGATACTTCCCTGAGCCTGATATACCGCCGGTGCTGTTTACGGATGAGGAGATCGAGGAGATAAGAAAGGAGATGCCGGAGCTTCCGCATGAGAGATTTAAGCGTTATACCGAGGAATACGGTCTGCCGGCTGATGACGCGTCTCTGATAATAGCGCAGAAGGAATTTTCTGATTTTTACGATGAAGCGGTAAGAGCTGTGCCTGAGTACAGGATGATCTCAAATCTGATGCTTGGAGAAGTGAGCCATCTATTGAACGAGAGCGGAGCGGATATAACAGAGGTGAGGTTCGGTCCGTCCGATGTAGCGGAAACTGCAGGACTGGCGGCAGAAGGCACGATATCGAAGGGCGCGGCTAAGGAGATCGTTTCGATACTGTTTGAAAGCGGCGGAGAGCCTAAAAAGATCGCTGAGGAGCATGGCTTTATCATGGATAATGACGCGAGCGGTCTTGAAGCTGTTATCGGTGAAGTGCTTGCAAAGAACGCGGACGCGGTCGAAAAGTATAAAGAGGGAAATACAAAGCTGTTCGGATTTATTATGGGTCAGGCGATAAAGGCCTGCGGAAAAAGTGCAAATCCGGCGCTTATAAAAGAAGCGCTTACTAAAAAGCTTCAATAATAATATAGAAATAACTCGGCGCGCCGCGCCGGAAAGGAATGATATATATGCAGCAGATAGACGGACAGTCGCTGATAAAGGAGCTAACTCTCGGCGACCTGAGTGAAGCCGTTGGTGAAAGTATAAGCTTTTGTGCCTGTGTACACAAGCTTCGCAGGATGTCCGGCTTTGTCTTTGTCATTTTGAGGACAGGGCGTTATTTGATACAGTCGGTTTATGTGCCTGAAAAATGCGCCGACACCCTTGAGGGGATATGCGAGGGCGCTTATGTTGAAATAACCGGTGAGGTCAAGGAGGAAAAGCGCGCAAATTACGGCTATGAGATAACGCTCACAGCTATAAAGCTGCTTTCAAGGCCCGCGGAGGAATATCCCTTGCATGTCTCGGACAGATTTCTCGGATGCACGCTCGATACAAATCTGTCTCACAGGAGCGTTGCGCTCAGACACCCGCACGAAAGAGCGGTGTTCAAGATCGCGGAGGGCGTGGTTTCGGGCTTCAGGGAGTTCATGCTTTCACAGAACTTCACGGAGATACACACGCCTAAGATATGCGCGGCGTCGGCCGAGGGCGGCGCGAACATATTCAAGCTCAAATATTTTGGTCAGGACGCCGTTCTTGCGCAAAGCCCGCAGTTTTATAAGCAGACCTGCGTAGCGTTTTTTGACAGGGTGTTTGAGATCGCGCCTGTGTACAGGGCGGAAAAGCATAACAGCGCAAGGCATCTTAATGAATATATAGGTCTTGACTTTGAGATGGGCTTTATAAAGGACATGACGGATGTCATGCAGATGGAAACGGCGATGCTCAGATATGTAATGAAATATATAAACGAGCATTACAGGAATGAGCTTGAAATGCTTGGCGCAAAGCTTCCGGAGGTAAAGGATATACCCGCTGTGACTTTCTTTGAGGCGCTTGAGATCCTAGGAAAGCCGGCAAATCAGTTTGATCTTGATCCGACGGATGAGATAAAGCTGTGCCGGTATGCCGAGGAGAAATACGGCAGCGAGTTTATATTTGTAACGAAGTTTCCGGGTCTGAAGCGTCCGTTCTATGCAATGGATTCAAAGGAAGACCCGAAGCTCGCGGAGAGCTTTGATCTGCTGTTCAGAGGACTGGAGATAACCACAGGAGGACAGCGTATACACGATTATAATGAGCAGGTGGCAAAGCTTGAGCGATACGGGATAGAGCCTGAGGAGCTTGCAAGCTACCTTTCGATACACAAGTACGGGATGCCGCCGCACGGCGGACTGGGAATAGGCCTTGAGCGCGTAGTTATGAAGCTTTTGGATCTTGATAACATAAGACAGGCGTCACTGTTCCCGAGGGATATGCACCATCTGGATCCGTGATAGATAGAAATCTGCATTAAGCTTGGCTTGAGCTTACTGCAGATTTTTTTGTTTTGCGGTATTCAATGAAGATATCAGAATACGTTTGAGCTCCAAGCAATCATCGATAAGGGATCCGCCTTCGGTTTCGGAGAGGTATTCAGACAGGACCAATAGCCGCAGCCAATATTCGGTCTCAGCTGTTTCCTTTAATGAAATATGCAGCTTAGACACGAAATCAGCCTTGCTTATACCGTATATCGCTTCGTTTGCGTTTGCGCCGATAGAAGTGCCGCTGCGCAGGAGCTGTTTTGATATGACAGATTCATGTTTTTCTTTTGTAAGATATTTATGAAGCTTCACGATGCGGGCTGCGAAATACAGCGATTTTGTGAGAAGAATATTGTCCTGAGCCATGGAAAAAGTCCTTTCTTTAGAGAATAAATAAAAAAGAATAAAGAATAAATAAAGCGGCAGATAAGGATATTTATTATCTATTATTTATTCTTTATTCTTTATTATCTTAGGCAGCTAAATACTCTTTAGCTGCCGCTTTTTGGTGGGAGAGGGTGGATTCGAACCACCGAAGCTATAAGCAGCAGATTTACAGTCTGTCCCCTTTGGCCACTCGGG
>CAJFVT010000158.1 GCA_904420525.1 uncultured Clostridia bacterium
CATTCCAGTAATATGCCTGGATCCCGTAATAGCCGACACTGCCATCTGTCTTTAATACCGGAAGTCTTATACCAAATGGTATGTTATAGCCAATAGCCGTATAATTATCCGTATCATCAAACCTAAATACGATCTCTACTCGTTCTTTCCCCACGTTTGGGTATCTGAATGTTTCAAGGTCGGCTCCGCTGCTGCTGTATCCCATTGGATTACCGAGAGTGGGGCCGAAATATGTCCAGCTGTATTTTTCGTCTCCTTCCGCTTTTTCTTCAAATCTTATATATCGAGTCGAACCGTCAAAGGAATCTTCCGCCGATTCCGGACAGGTCTTAAGCGCGTCAGTTTCACTATCCCAATACCACCAGCCTTCCCATTGCGGAACACTTGAAGTGTATATATCCGCCATATTATAGGTTTTGCTCTGCGGATCGCAGATATCCATAGCCTGTACACAGCTTGCCGACACCATTACGGCTGCCGCAGTCAATGCGATCAGCTTTTTCTGCTTCTTCATTTTTCATACTTCCTTTCTTTGCTTTGATTTTACATCCGGCTGCCATCCTACCGCCGCCGGATAATATAATCTATTCCCGGAGCCCGGTCCGCTCTGGGCTACGGCAAATAAATCATTCAGTGTTTCCGCTGCGGAACCTGATCGCTCCGTACAAGCTGAGATCTTTATCCGCGCCTATACCCGACGACCACTCATAGTAGCTTCTGCCATTGCCGTCGTTGTTATTGAGGAGCAGAGAGAACCTCAGATACTCCGAATCCTCCGAATATCTGAACGGATACAGATCTCCCGACGGGATGAATATCTTGTATCTTATCCCCGTATCTGTCTGCTCTATCCTCAGCGTATCCTCCGCGTCGAGCTCGGTGGAATTGCCGTGGAATCCGTCTATCATATTGAATCCCACATCCGGCGCGAACTGCTTGAATATGGTCGGCTCGCCTTCGAATATACCCACCTGATACTCCGCGCGCTGTTCCGCATCACCCATATTCTGAGTGTCGTACGCAAACTGCAGCGAATCACCCTCATACATGTACTGTGCAAACGTTGCCCCGAGATCGTCCGGACCTACATATTTCGAATCGGTTACGTCCACCATAAGATACATTCCGTCCGCATCGACATGCACGGCGAACTTTGCTCCGTAATCCGCGGGCTTAGCATGCGTTCCTTCCACCCACGTCCATTCATCCGGCGCGTCATGCCATTCGATATTCTCGGCTTCAGCGAAAGTATCCTTGTCAAACGGAGCTTCAGCCGAGCTGTCGGCTATGAGTTCGGCACCGCTGTCCGCAAGCGACGGAGCTTCGTCTATCTTATCCTCCGGCAGTACGCATTCGTATATAGGATCTTCAAAAAGCGGGTTAAGAGCTGCTCCGTCCGAATCCGGAAGAGCGTCCAGCTTTGCTTTGTCGAGACCTTCCGCGTAGTATATCACTTTAAAATCAAGACCCGATGCGGGATCAATCGTTTTGCCTTCGTAATCGGTAAATATCAATCCAGAATCCGCCGCGGCGTTCTTTATGGTATCGCTCAAAGGTCTGCCGTTGTCTTCCGAGTTCCATACAACTACCAAAGGCTCGCCGTCCGTAAGGCAGTAGACGCCCTTCTGACCGTTCCCGAGATCGAACTGCTTCTCTATGGTGAACTCCTTCCCGACTTTGTCATACCAGTTATATGCCGAGACAGCCGTTACATGCGGTTCATGATACGGGAACTTTGAGAATTTGCCCATAACATGCGATGCACCCATGTTGTTCGAAGTGAGGAACACTCTCACTTCATCCGGTATATTGTCCGACTGTTCAAAGTCGCAAATGGACGTCACGCCGGCGTCTACATGCGAAAGCCATTTTAGAACGAATATAGCCGCGTTGCGCATTTTATCTTTCGGCACACCCTGTTCGTACTCCGCACTGAGATATTCCTCCGTCGCTATGGCAGGCTTGGACTCATAGCCCAAGGCTTCATCATAGCTGCGGTAGTTCGCTATGTCGTAACCGGTCTTTGAATGATAGGTCAGTATATCGAAACTGTCAAAATACTCTTTGTCCTCTATCACCTCGCCGTACAGCTGATAGCCCTGGTTCCAGCCGTGCGCCGCCAGTTTCATATTCCCTTCCGGATCGACTTCACGCAGCGCGGCGTAAGCCGTTTTCGTCATCTCCTTGAGTTTTTCCGGAGTATCTGCCCAGAAAGCCGTGTTTCCGTAGTGCGGCTCGTTCCAGAACTCGAGGATATCCACGAAATCTTTATAATGGTTGTAAAATTCCTTTATGTAGTCGCCCAATACCGTAACATCTTCCGGTCCCAACCTTGAATATAGCTGAGAACCGTACTTTGCTTCGTCCTGATACTCTTCCTCAACATAGAATTTGGGCGTAGAGAGCGTGTTTCCGATTATGGGGCTGAAACCCATCTCTTTTATAAGCTCCACATTTTTGTCCGATGCCGTAAAATCATATGTACCGGGAGATTTCTCTATCCCGTTCGAGCTGCCCCATGCATCGCCCCATAAGAAATAGTGAAGTCTCAGACCCTTTGTCCCTAAGAGATCGAGCTTTTTGAATTCCACCGCATCATATGATGGCGGGATGGACGCCATGATCATCTCGCTTCTCTCTTCCATCGGCTTTGCCGCGCCTTTTACCACAGCGAACTGGCATCTTTCCTGCGCCATCCCCTCTAAGTCGTACACACCGTTTTCGCTCGAAACGGTATAAGAGTATGTTTTGGCGATAGGTCTTGATGTGCCGTCTTTTGAGACCGCTTCAAATCCGACTTCGTAGTAACCGACGTCCGGCGGCATCCAGCTCCAGCCGTCCTCCATTATCTTGTAGGTCTCGCACATGTTAGAGGTTATGACATTGCTGTCCCTGTCATAGACTGTCACCTTGATATTGTCGTACGGCGCAAGCGCCTGCGGGTTTTTTGTGGTATAGGTGACAGTATCGCCCTTGTAATACCAAGCCATCTCTTTGTCCGCTACAAAATCACAGTTTACATATTCATCCGTCGGAGAATACGTTTCGAGAGTCAGATTGTCCACATAGACTCCGCCCCCAGCCGCATCCGAACCGCTCTTCGCTGTGCGCAGCAGTATATAAAACTTGCCGGCATCCTTATCGTCGAGATCGGCGCGTATGTCGTATTTTGAAAACACAAATGTGTATGTCTGCCATTCGTCCGTTATCGGCGCGGTCACGTTCTTAAAATATCTCGGGGATATAAACGAGCCCGTCGAACTGTACTCCCAAAACGCAATGTCAAAGGTCTGGTTTTTCCAGTCGGAGGTCGTCTTAATGTCCGCCGTGACCTTATAGGACAGAGCCTCGTTGTACTCAAACTCCTTGCTCATAAGTCCCAAAAATCCCGTCTGTGTGGCTCCCACATACGCGGCGGTCCCGCCGTTTCCGTCGTCCGCCGAGGGATCCGTATCGGCGCTGCCGCCGTTCCATGCCTGATAGTTCCATGTCGAGCCGTCAAAGCTGTCCTCATAGAGCACATTGTCGTCGTTTATCATTTTCCTCTGGATATCCGACAAAACGCTTTCCGTTATCTTCGACTCCGCTGCCTTCGTTATAACGGTGAGCTGATCATCGACCTTTTTATAAACATTAAATCCTAATCCCTCCGATACAGCGTTCATCGGCAGAAGAAATCTGTCATCCGTATTTACAGCGTAATTTGTTAAATATTTTCCGTTTCCGTTTATAAAAAGACCGTCCTCCCCGGCTCGGATCGAAAGCGTGATATCGTCCTTCGTTATTTCCGCCGTTTCGCGTGAGCTACTATAAGTATAGCTGAAATCGAGCATCTTTGACGCCAGGTCAATAGGCACCATAAGCTCGCCGTTTTTCGTTTCCGGATAATATCCGGAGTTCTCTTCATAAAATACTTTTTCACCGTTTTTCAGGTAGAACGGGGTGTTGCTCCTGAGCACCAACGCCTGCACCGCATCCGTATCCGTATCCTCCGCCAAAACTAGAATACGGGAGCCGGCAAAGCTTACAAGCAAGATCGCGCTGAGCGCTAATGCTGAAAATACCGATAAAAATGATCTTTTCATCATCATTCGCCTCCTTCACTCAGCTCAACTGTGTCACAGTACGCCAGACACTCATTTTCATTAGTCCACAGATACGCGACCGCATGATCAAAATCACGGTTCTTTTCCAAACTCACACTCAATTGCTTCTCATCAAGACTTGTTGAAGAGGTCGAACGGTATTCAGTCGGCACAGTCTGCGTTTGGAAACTTATTAGCCTATTGTCACTGTCATACTGACCTATCAGAAGCATCGGCGACTCTGCGGCAGGTTCTCCGCACGCGTTTCCAGCATCCTCCGCGATGCTTACCGTTGCTGTCAGCATGCCGTCACTCTCGGTGATCTGCAAAGGCTCTGTTATAACAA
>CAJFVT010000159.1 GCA_904420525.1 uncultured Clostridia bacterium
GATGCAGAACGGACGAAACGCACACGACGGTGTATGTGTATACTCCGAGTTGTGCGTTTCGTTCGTAGCTAAATGGCTTTATAAAGCTATTTAGCGTTCTGCGCTAAAAGCGACAGCCCCGTGTGTGTCATTTTTGTCAATCATCGTAGCCCTCGTGCAGGGTCGGGATCTGACAAGCCATATTTTTTCCGCATAAATTCTGAGTTGTAGTAACCTCAGTCTTTACCGCGTCCTCATCAGCCGTCAGATTTATATGCCCTGCCCCCGCCGACATCTGTGCGTCCAGCAGACGCACAAGCTCATCGATATCCTTATTATCCATGATCATATGCTCTGATGGAAGGTTCTTGATATAACGTCATCCTGCTGCTCTTTTGTAAGCTTGATGAAGTTTACAGCGTAGCCCGAAACACGGACTGTGAGCTGCGGATATTTCTCCGGATGCTTCTGCGCATCGATAAGAGTTTCACGGTTGAACACATTTACATTGAGATGATGTCCGCCCTTCTCAACATATCCATCTAACATATTTACAAGATTATCTACCTGCTGTGACATAGCTTTAGTCTCCTTTCAAAATCAATTTATATTATTTTTATACTGTCAGCCTGATGTCTGCCTATCCTGTGACCGCAGTTGCCCATCAGGGCTGACAGTGTCGGTATGATCAGTCCTCTTTCATAAGAGCATCGAGATCAAGCTCGCCTGAGAATACCTTATCATCCTTGCCGAGCGCGCCCGGTACGATCGAGAAGGTATTTGAAATACCGTCCTGAGCATCACCGAACGGAAGCTTTGCGACTGACGAAAGCGATGCTACAGCGCCGCTTGAGTCTCTGCCGTGCATCGGGTTCGCTCCCGGTGCGAGCGGCACACCCATTCTTCTACCATCAGGCGTGTTTCCTGTCTTTTTGCCGTATACAACATTCGATGTTATCGTGAGGATCGACATTGTCGGTATACTGTCTCTGTAGGTGCGGTGCTTTCTGATCTTATCCATGAAGCTGTGTACAACGTCTACTGCAAGACTGTCTACACGGTCGTCGTTGTTTCCGTATTTCGGGAAATCGCCCTCTATCTCGAAATCTACACAGATACCGTTCTCATCACGGATCGGCTTTACCTTAGCGTACTTTATAGCGCTGAGCGAGTCGGCAACTACCGAAAGCCCGGCTATGCCTGTCGCGAAATAACGCTTTACATCTCTGTCATGAAGCGCCATCTGTGAACGCTCATAGCAATATTTATCATGCATATAGTGGATGACGTTGAGCGTATTTACATACAGATCAGCCAGCCATTCCTGCATAGCCTCGAACTTCTCCATTACATCGTCAAAATCGAGATACTCGCCCTCGCAGATCCTGTACTTAGGTCCTACCTGGATCTTAAGACGCTCGTCCATACCGCCGTTTATCGCGTAAAGCAGACATTTTGCAAGGTTCGCGCGCGCTCCGAAGAACTGCATCTCCTTGCCGACTACCATTGAAGATACGCAGCAGGCTATAGCATAATCATCACCGTGTGTAACACGCATGATATCATCGTTCTCATACTGTATCGACGAGGTCTTTATCGACATCTTCGCGCAGAACTCCTTGAACGCTCTCGGCAGACGTGTTGACCAGAGCACCGTGAGGTTCGGCTCCGGAGCCGGGCCGAGATTTTCAAGAGTATGCAGGTAACGGAACGAGTTCTTTGTTACCATCGGACGTCCGTCTATGCCAACGCCGCCGATCGACTCTGTTACCCATGTCGGGTCACCCGAAAACAGCGCGTTATACTCGGGAGTTCTCGCAAACTTGACGAGACGGAGCTTCATAACGAAGTGGTCTATAAGCTCCTGCGCTTCCTTCTCTGTTATAACGCCGTTTCTGAGATCCCTCTCAATATAGATATCAAGGAACGTCGAGGTCCTGCCTATACTCATCGCCGCACCGTTCTGCTCCTTTACCGCCGCAAGATAACCGAAATACAGCCACTGAACAGCCTCTTTTGCATTCTTAGCCGGCTTTGAGATGTCGAACCCATATATATTTCCAAGCTCCTTCATCTCCTCAAGAGCGTTGAGCTGCTCCTGAAGCTCCTCGCGGAGCCTTATCTTCTTTTCCGACATACTGCCGCATACCGATTCCTTCTGATGCTTTTTGTCAGCGATCAGCATATCTATACCGTAAAGCGCTATCCTTCTGTAATCGCCGATGATCCTTCCTCTGCCGTACGCATCCGGAAGTCCCGTGATTATTGCCGATTTACGCGCCATCCGCATTTCTGGAGTGTATACGTCAAACACACCCTGATTGTGTGTTTTGCGGTACTTTGTGAATATCTTCTTTATCTCCGGATCAACCTTGTATCCGTAAGACTCACATGAACCCTCGGCCATCCTGATACCGCCGTATGGCTGAAGCGAACGCTTGAGCGGCTTATCGGTCTGAAGTCCGACTATCTGCTCAAGATCCTTATCTATATATCCGGCAGGATGTGAAGTTATGCCGGAAACTATCTCAGTGTCCATATCAAGGACACCGCCGGCCTCGCGCTCCTGCTTCATTAGATCCATTACCTCATCCCACAGCTTTTTTGTAGCGTCTGTGGGGCCTTCAAGAAAGTCGTCTCCGCCTTCATACGGTGTGTAATTGAGCTGTATGAAGTCACGAACATTGATGCCTTCCTCGCACCATTTTCCTGCGCGGAAGCCTTCCCATTCGGGCGCAAAAAATTTGTTCATTGTAAATCCCTCATTTCTTACAATTTTGGCAACTTATCGCGGTTGTGCCGTTCGAGTTAACCTTTGTTAACCGATAAGAATACCTTATCTTTTATCTGTATCTATTGTACCACAACTTATTGTGTTTGTCCATATGTAATTATATCAAAATACGCAACTCCTTTTTATACCGATTTTGTATATTTTATTGCATGCGGTATTTTTTAATAAATTCGTAAAATTATCTTTCACACTTTTATTCAGGCATTTTTTGATAATAAATATTAAAAATCAGAGCAAATCGCTTGTCTGCTCTGATTTTATGTCTATATTTATTCAACTGTCACGATATGCGCTTTGTCAAGCGGGTACATGCTCTCAAAGCTTTCCCAGCAGAACAGCTTAACAGTGTCAGCCTCACAATTCAACTCAGCCGTTCCCCACTTTACATCGCTGACCGCCGATACCGAGCCATTCGTAAGTCCAAC
>CAJFVT010000160.1 GCA_904420525.1 uncultured Clostridia bacterium
GATATCATGATAGATAATTTCACCATGAAGCAAGACGGAAGCGAGCCGGATCCGGAACAGGCAAAGCTTGATATAGAAATATCAGATACCGGAGCTGTGCTGACTTTTGATTCGGCTGCTCAGATGGCATTTGCTGCTATCGCTTCTTATGATGCTGAAGGCAGGCTTATATCGATAAATACTCAGACAGCCGCAGAAGGCGAGATAACTATTGAGAAACCGGAAGGCGCGGATCACTATAAAGCATTTTTGTGGAGCGCAGCGGATGGCGAAGGTGCTATGACGCCGATCATACGATCTGTATCAGCGGGAGCGTAATGCGGTTATACGGCACGCTGTTATAAAAAGCGTGCCGTATAAATATCTGCAACAGTGAATTTCGAAATAGAAAGGAAAGTGTATACCGAATGAAAAAGCTGATCATTGCTTGTGCATTTATCATAGGAGCATCATTAAATACGTTGGCGGTATATGCGCAATCAGCTTCTGTAGATTTCGCATCCGGTGCGGATATGTCTCAGATTCATGCAGCTGTGGGTGATATTGTGACAGAACCTTCGGAAACAGCGGTAAACGGAGTGAATGTATGGCATATAGGTTCCACGGTGTGGAGTGATGAAAATCTTTATCTTGATATCAATGATGAATTGGCGGATTCATTTGGTAAACAAGATGACATATATCTTGATGTTGTGTATTATGAAGACAGCTCAAGCCGGGACAGTTCTTTTTTTGAGGTGAGGTACAGGACTCCGGATGGGGCGGAAAGCAGAAGCGAGACGGTAATGTCAAACGGGACCGGAAAGTTTGTGACCGAGAGGATAAAGCTGTCGCAGGCAGTATTGGATAACAGCATGGGAGGAAGCGATCTTGTATTGACAACAAGATCGTGGAAATACGGATATGCTCAAAGCGGAGTTAAGCTAAAGAGCATAACGGTCACGGACAGTGGCGAGACTGCTCCGGTACGCGGCAGCATAACAACCGACAATTTGGGGAATATCTTTTTTGACGATGACGATAACTGCGCTTTCAAGGTATCTCTGACCAATTTTGATGACAAAGACCAAAGCGCAAGATGTGTTCTGTCGGTGAAGGATGAAGATAAGATAATATCAACACATGAAAGAACAATAAGTGTTCCGCCAGGCGCAAGTATCTCATATTACGTAGATTACGAAAGCCGGAGGTATGGAGCGTATACTGCGGAGTTGGAGGTGTTTTCCGGCAGCGGAAGCTATACTGCCGAATGTGGTTTTTCGTTTTGCCGTGCGGCGGATGACAGCAAAAATGAAAAAATGGGAGTGTGCGTGCATTTAAGTGAAACCGAGCGTGAACCGGAACGAAGTATGCTGCTTGCGTCAAAAGCGGGATTTGGTTCGGTAAGAGATGAGATACGCTGGGCGGATTATGAAAAGACGGCGGGGAGATATGAATTGACCGCGTCTCACAAAAAAATGCTTTTGGAAGCTCGGAACAACGGTATGAAAATACTTGTTGTGTTAGGCTTCGGCAATACTCTTTATAGCGATTTTGAAAACACTATACCTACATCCGATGAAGAACTGGCGGCATTTTACCGTTATGTATACGCGTTGGTGACCGAACTGGAGGAAGATTTCGGGGATGTGGTGGAGGCATATGAATTGTGGAACGAGCCGAACAATCAAACGTTTAATGAAGGTATGAAAGCGTCCGGTGCGGATTATGCACACCTTGCGGAGACGGCGAGAAGGGCGATGGATGATGCGGGATCGAAAAGAACGCTGATAGGATTAGCCATGACCGGTATACATGATCCCGAATATGTTGATTGGTGCCGTGATGCATATGCGGCGGGACTGGGAGATTATATCGATGCCTCGTCAATGCATCCGTATTATCTTACGATGAGCCCGGAAAGCTTCGATTTGACTGCTCGAATGGATATACTTCGGGATATTGCTGAAGAATACGGCGCAAACCGTGAGGTATGGATCACCGAACACGGCTGGGCGACTGTCAGGAGTATACCGGAGCGTATGCAGGCAATCTATCTTGTGCGAAGCGCAGCTCTGGCTCTTTCCGATCCGGAATTCGGCAAGTATTATGTGTATCAGCTCCAGGACGGAGGGAATATGCCGAATGAGAGGGAACATCAGTACGGACTTGTTCGGAAATGGTGCGATACCGAGGTGCCTTATGAGGCAAAAAAGGCATATTCCGCGCTGTGCTGCTTTAATGCAATAACATCAGGCAGAAAACATGTTGCAACTGAGACAGTAGGAGAATGTACAAGATACCGTTTTGAAAATGACACCGGTGAAAAACTGCATATAGTTTTTAATCCGAATGATATATCGGCCGAGTATATCCCGGCGCAAGTCCCTAATAATATGGTCATGACAGTATATGACATGTACGGCAATGAGATAGATGCAGGGGAAGGCATAAGCGTTGACGGAGAGCCGATATATATAACGTATAATTGGCAAGAAGATCATGAGTCGCTGACAGCGGTTCAGTCGGATGACGGCAGAAATATTACTGTATATTCGGGCTGTGCCGAAGGAGAAACGGCAGAGGTGATAGTATTCAGAAATGGAACGAGCCTTGAAGATGTTAAAAGGTCGCCGGAAAATAATGTACTTTATTTCAATACGGTTAAGATAAGTGATAGATATTTTTCTGATACATTCCGTATAAACGGATTTTCAGGCATCGCAAGTATTACTGTACATTATCCAGATACGGATCAATATGAATATGCTGAGCTGGAGCTTTGGGCGCCTCAGTCGTATGAGCTTTCGGCGGGCGTTTTGACCTGTACGGTAAATATTGATAAACCCTATGACGCATATTTAGCGGAATACAGCAACGGGGTGCTCACAAAAGTGGTAAAGTATACAGACGAATATAAAACGGAATTAGATGAAAAAACAGATAAAGCGGTTATGTATCTTTGGGAAATGGGTACGATGGAACCGATATGCGGCTCATTGGTTATAAATAATACAGAAAAATCCGAAGCGGCAGCGTCTGTGATGAAGCGGATGCAAGCAGCGGCAGGAGAAGAATCAAGTATAAGGGATATGCAGACGGTGACATGGCCCTATGCTTATCAGAAACAGGAAAGGCGGTATGATCAGTGAAAAAAATAGCAGCAATACTGGTACTTGCTGTGTCTGTAATGACAACAGCACATGCAAGCGAATTTATTGCCACCCCCATAGAGAATGACTATGTATTAAATTTACAGGGAAACGGAAACGGCAATAATGCGGGCCTTATCATAACAAGAGCCGGAAGAGACTGGCAGGACATTCCGGATGAGGCTTTGAAAGATGATAATATTATATTCTTTGATGAATACCCGATCGAAAACGGCAGTTACGATATTGAGCTGCCGATAAATGAAAAAAGCGGGCTGTACAGCGTTGTACTTGGAGACGAGACAGGAGCGGAACTTGAGAATATACTGCTGATGTATACTGACCGATCCGAAAATGAAGAAGCTGTTGAGAAACTCGTTTCCGCGGCAAAGGTATCGAAAGAAGAGATGATAAAGACGGCTGAGGAAAACAGATATGAGCTTCAGTTTTATCTTCCGATAACCGATACCGTATCCGAAGATACCGCATGGGA
>CAJFVT010000161.1 GCA_904420525.1 uncultured Clostridia bacterium
AAATTGCTTGAACAATTTCTTCATACCCTCAACGTCACGACTGATATTGGGATACACCTCGCTGTACGTGCCCTCGGCGTACACATTTGCAACCATGAAGTTTCCGCCGTGTCCCGGTCCGGAAATATAGATCATATCCTGATCGTATTTCTTAATAACTCTGTTAAGATGAACATAGATGAAGTTCTGTCCCGGCACCGTTCCCCAGTGTCCTACTATCTTCTTTTTCACATGCCCCATGCTTAACGGTTCTCTTAACAAAGGATTGTCGAGAAGATACAGCTGTCCTGCCGCAAGGTAATTTACGGCATCCCAGTATCTGTCCATCTTCTTGAGATATTCCTCTGTCAGCGGCTGCTTTTCAATACATTCCATAGTAACATTGTCCTCCCTTTTGCTATTTCTTATATTTTTGCCAGATCTGTATATGTATCCTTTAAAGCCGGATAGAGCTCTCTGTATATACTGTAGTATTTTTCATACTCGGCGCTGTTTGCGGGATCGGGTTCCTGCTCCGTTTTCGTCTTTACAACGCGTCTGCATGCCTCCTGCACGCTCGGATATACTCCCGCGCCTACACCTGCGAGGATAGCCGCGCCGAGCGCCGGTCCCTCTTTTGAGCTGACCGTCGTCACCTTCATACCGAAAGTATCAGCAAGCATCGACCGCCAAAACGGCGACGATCCGCCGCCTCCGCAGGCCGCCATGTCCTCTGACGTAACACCCATTTCTCTTAACACCTCGCAGCAGTCGCGCAGCGAATAAACAACGCCTTCCATGACCGCTCTTATCATGTCACGCTTGTCATGTACAGCAGAAAGCCCTACAAATCCGCCGCGGCAGTCCGGGTCAAGATGCGGTGTTCGCTCCGCCATAAGATACGGCATATACAGCAGCTTGTTGCATCCTATCGGCGAACGCTCCGCTTCTTTGTCCATTATATAATACGGATCAACGCCCATAGTTTCTGCCACAGCTATCTCGTCTTTGCAGAAATTATCTCTGAACCACTTGAGCGACAGCCCTGCGGCAAGGGTCACACCCATTACGTGCCATTCGCCCGGCACGGCACAGCAGAACGTGTGAACACGCCCCTTTGGATCTATGTGCATTTTATTTGTGTGCGCGAACACTACGCCGCTCGTGCCGATCGTTGTGAACGCCTTGCCTTCCTCTACAACTCCGGTGCCTACAGCCGCAGCCGCATTGTCTCCGGCTCCGCCGACGACCGGCGTCCCCGCCGGGATCCCGGTGAGCTTTGACGCCTCTTCCGAGATATATCCGGTGACCTCAGGGCTTTCGTATACCTTTGCAAGATATTCTTTCTTTATATCAAGCTTTTCGAGCACCTCGTCAGACCACTGACGGTTTGCTATATCGAGAAGCTGCATACCGCTCGCGTCCGAAACATCCGTGGCATATTCGCCGGTCAGTCTAAACCTAACATAATCCTTTGCAAGCAGTATGTGACGCACTCTCGCGTAGTTTTCCGGCTCATTGTTTCTCACCCAAAGTATCTTTGACGCCGTAAATCCGGTAAGCGCAGGATTAGCGGTTATCTCTATGAGCCGCTCTCTGCCTATCTTTTCTGTTATCTCCCTGCACTCCTCGGAAGTTCTTCCGTCACACCAGAGTATCGCAGGTCTTATGATCTCATTGTTTTCATCAAGCAGAACAAGACTGTGCATCTGTCCGGAAATGCCGATACCGGCGATCTGTGACGCGTCTATACCATCGGTGACCGTCTTTAACGTCTCCACCGATGCTCTGTACCAGTCCTCCGGGTCCTGTTCCGCCCAGCCGTTTTTCGGCTGATACATGGGATATTCAACTGTATGGCTTTTTATTGTGTTGCCGTCCTCATCAAAAAGCACTGTTTTTGTTCCCGAGGTACCTAAGTCTATTCCTATCAGATATTTCATCCTTACCTCCAAAATTCAAATCATCTCTGACGCGCAAGCAAAGTGCGTACATATCGCCGCTTATCTTTCGCGTTAGCCCCACGGGTTCTCTGTCGGATATCTGTCTGACTTCGGTCTGTTGTAGCCTATCTCCTCAACCGGCACACCTATGTACTTGAATACCTCATAGAGCGCCTTTGCATGATGCCCAAACGCTACCGCGCCGTGGTGCGGGTAATTGCCCTCTATGAGCACGTGACGGTAGAAACGTCCCATCTCAGGGATCGCAAACACGCCTATCGATCCGAACGAGCGTGTTGCCACCGGCAGCACCTCGCCGTTTGCAATATAGCCCCTAAGCTTTGCGTCTGATGTGCTCTGCAGTCTGAAGAACGTGATGTCTCCGGGCATTATATCGCCCTCGAGCGTTCCGTTCGTTACTTCCACCGGCAGGCTTCTCGCCATTATCTTCTGATACTTCATCGAGCATGCCGCAAGCTTCGTTGAGCACGTGTTTCCGCAATGGAAGCCCATAAACGTATCCTTATGCGTATAGTCAAACTTGCCCTCGATGTCCGACTTATACATATCCGCCGGAACTGAGTTGTTTATATCGAGCAGTGTTACAGCGTCCTGTGATACGCATGTGCCTATGTACTCGCTCAGCGCGCCGTAGATATCCACCTCGCACGATACCGGGATGCCCCTGCCCGTGAGACGGCTGTTTACATAGCACGGAACGAATCCGAACTGCGTCTGGAACGCGGGCCAGCACTTTCCGGCTACCGCAACATATTTCTTTGAGCCCTTGTGCTCCTCTATCCAGTCGAGCAGTGTGAGCTCATACTGTGCGAGCTTTCCGAGTATCTCGGGCTTCTTGTTCCCCTCGCCGAGCTCCTTTTCCATATCAGCGACCACAGATGCAATTCTCTCGTCGCCCTCATGCTTATTGAACGCCTCGAACAGATCAAGCTCCGAGTTCTCCTCTATCTCAACTCCAAGCTGATAGAGCTGATATATCGGCGCATTGCAGGCAAGGAAATTTAGCGGACGCGGTCCGAATGAGATGATCTTAAGATCCTTAAGACCTGCTACGGCTCTCGCTATAGGCAGGAACTCGTATATCATATCCGCGCACTCCTCGGCGGTCCCTACAGGATATTCGGGGATATACGACTTGACCCCGCGCAGCTTCAGATTATAGCTTGCGTTGAGCATGCCGCAGTACGCGTCACCGCGGTCATCGGAAAGGACGCCTATATTCTCCTCTGCGGCAGCAACGAACATCTTCGGTCCGTCAAACTGCTGAGCGAGCATCGTCTCCGATATCTCCGGTCCGAAATTCCCGAGATATACGCAGAGCGCATTGCAGCCCACCGCTTTTATATCCTCAAGCGCTCGCTTCATATGTATCTCACTCTCAACGATACATATCGGGCACTCGTAAATGTCTGATGAGTCATACTTTGCCGCATACGCCTCAACGAGCGCTTTTCTTCTGTTCACCGACAGGCTTTCCGGGAAGCAGTCACGGCTTACTGCTACGATCCCCACCTTTATTTTGGCTACATTTTTCATTGTGATCATTCTCCTTCCATTGTTCCGGCAACCGTTCCATGACGAAAATGATTCGATTCCGTAACGGAACACACGTATACATTTTTATGATAATATTTTATCATAAACCCTGCACAGAGTACATTATCAAACTTAATGAAATTATAGTAAAAAATCACTCTTATATGCTATCATACAGGATACCAAGTGTCCAGTTTGAATTGTAACAAGCTCTTATGTTTGTTAAATATTCAGTTCCGTTATGCAGTTTTGTTAAAAATATGAGTTATATTTCTCATATCTGTTTTGATTTAACAGGGTAATCGGAGGGCGTTAGATCTACACTTCCCGTTAACCGCACGTACGTGGGCTCATATATGGCGCTATATAACTGTATATGTTACATCATTCCGATACACCACAAAAAGACACTGCCCCGCTATACGGGCACAGTGCCTTCAAATTATAAGATTTCCTTATCAGTCACCAATGACGCATATGAGCGTTTTCGGTGTCTCATAATTCATTGTAATATATACTGATGAATAGTTTTCCGGATCAGTCATATAATCGATTATCTCACTCGAAACACCTTCACGGACATCGTCACGATCCTTGTCATATATGGTTATCGTAAAGTCATCTATCGGTATTAGCAGCATATCGTCATACGACATCGACTCAGTCGGACGTCTCGTCGTAAAGTATGCATAACCTTCATCTTTCAGATAGATATAACCCTGAGCCGAATAGAAGTAGTCATTGTACTTTCCTGTACCCTTATCCACCGTGAGATTTGAGATCTGTCCATATGAGTCCGTATCGAACCTTACAATATCACCGGGTTCTATTGCATTATTATTATTCGATACCACAGCCTCATCCCAGACATCCGTATCCTTCATGACATAGTTCCTTCTCTCGCCATTTATGTAGACCTCAAGACACTGTACAGCATAATCATCTCTGTTGAGAGCCTCTGTTATCTTTGTGACTACATAGCCTTCCTGACTGCGTATGTTCTCTGCACCGCTCGTATCCGTGTACAATACAACATAATCTGCAGTGAGTCCGTCTGTATCACTCTTATAAGCATATACCTTGTACTGCTCGTCATATCCGAGATCGGATACCTTCGTTACCTCATAATCCTCGTAATTTGACGCATCATCCGAGTCTGCGTTCGGCACCTTAAACACGATCGTATTCGGATTGAGAGCAAGCGACGAATAATTTCCGCTTTCGTCTATGAACGTCCGTGCATTGTACTTATACTTGTACTTTATCGTTGCAGCATCCGCATCGCCGCTCTCATTTCCGCCGTTTGCCACATATGTATCATTGAGCACATACAGCGACTGCTCGCCCTCATTTTTCTCGGCATCTGTTGTACACATTTCCTGAGCTCTCGCGAAATCAAGCTTCACTATCTCGTTGCTGCTGTTCTTGGAATATCTGAATATACGTCTCTCAACATTTTCGCCCTCGGCGTTTCCGCATACCGCATTAAACTGTGACTCGATACTGTTGCAGCTCACTCCATCGATCACTACTTTGGATCTCAGATTTGCTGTCTCCTCGCTTCCTGTCGAAGTAATGTATCTGATAATCATGTCGTCACCGCTCTCAAGCACCGCAGCCTTGAGCAGATAGCCTACCTCCATGCTCGTGTCACTCCCGGATTCGATATAAACTACATCTCCATTCATATCAAGGTACGCCGTAATAGTCGATCCGACCTTCGGAGCTTCATAATTTCTGTTTATATATGCATCAGATAAGCTGTAACTGTTTTCATCGATCGAAATATACTCGTCACTTATCTTATCGACTCTGCCTTCAACGCCGGATCTCATTATTCGTACTGAGACTTTCTCGCCGTCAGCGGAAGCCATGATATGCAGAACATCGTCTGCGGTTATATCGGTAAATTCACCCTCCGTACCATCAGGTCTTATAAATGTTATTTCAGCAATACCGTCATCCTCAAAGTTATATTTACGATTGTTTATGTCATACACATCGTATGTAGTACGGTTTACGGATGATACAATAACAGTCTCATAGCTCGTTACGTATACCATATTGTAATCTCCGCTTCCGGAG
>CAJFVT010000162.1 GCA_904420525.1 uncultured Clostridia bacterium
CAGGTGGCGGACGATATACAGCTCGGCTCTGTAAGTCAGAGCAATATCTATCTGGATGTAGCTCTGCCCAGCAGCGGTGATGAACGGACAGAGATAACCTGGGAAAGCAGCGATCCGGAATATATAGATATCCGAATGGTATCGCATATACAGTCGTGCTGGACGGGTGTGGTCACGCGTCCGGAGGCGGGCGACCCGAACCTTGTGGACGGAGGCGTTCCTGTGACGCTAACGGCTACTGTAACAAAGGGCGAGGCTTTGACAAAAAGGAGTTTTGAAGTATCTGTAAGAGAATGGAAACCGATGTATTATAATGACTTCCAGGCGGATGTAGGACAAAGCGCAGACGGCTCGTATACCGGAATACAGGATAATGTGACCGCCGCAAGCGGCGATACGTTCCGCGGCATACGTGTTGACACTCTTTCAGCGTCAAAAAGCATGGATGGTTTTAGAAATAACGAGCATGACCTTGCCGCAAACTTTGACAAGAGGATAATGTCCACCGATGCCGCCGGCTTTGACAGACCGGAAAAGGCGGAGGATGAGGACGAGAATTTCGCGTTCTACTACAGCGCGTATAATCCGTACGGCGGGCAGACGACTTATACACCGCTATGGATAGAGCTTACCGATCCTGCCACAGGCTCTGCGCCTGAGGGGCTCGTTATGCTCACGATGGATATACTTGTAGACCAGACGGATCACCGCTTCAGCATGGGCTTTGGTACATCATCAGCAAAACAGATGTGTCGTTTTACGCTCTACAGCTCGGATAAGCCGAATTCGTCTTTGGGATATCCCGGAGCCGGATCACTCAGATATATGAGCAATACCCAGACGATAGAATACATGGGCGGAACAGGCGGCTACCGTGTCCCGCAGGGCGAATGGGTGCAGGCAGCGATAATAGCTAACTCACAGACGCATAAATGGGATTTCTATTTTGACGGCATGCTTATAGACTCCGGACTGGATTTCAGAAATGCGGAGGATATGATCTCAACGATAGAGTTCACAATGGACAGAACGCCGAGAGAGGGCAGAGGCTCATACCTTATCGATAATATCTGTGTTGAAAATATAACAGATGACTATGTGGACAGATACTGGGAGGATTTCAGCGTTTACACACTGCCGTATGATGAAAATGAGCAGGCCTATGTGCTGGATAAGACGAATATCCTGCCGTACATGGGCAGAGACGCGCTTTATGGAAACGAATTTTCATGGCGTTCCTCGAACAGTGATGTACTCAGGATATCTAAGGAGAATGTTCCTATAGAGGAGCTTGCGGATTACGGCTATACTGAGGAGCAGATAGAGAGCTACAGAGCTCAGGGACTCACTGAGGTATCGGTCATAAAGGCGATACCGGGAGCTGTGTCCTCAGATACCAGGGTGACACTTACAGGATATCTGGAGATGGACGGACAGACACTCGGAAAGAGCTTCGATGTCCTGGTAAAGGCTAATACAGAGGCTCAGCCGTCGGCAACACCTCGTCCCACTATGGATCCCGGCAGCGGAGGCTCCGGTGGCAGCGGTGGCAGCGGCGGCTCCGGCGGGGGAGGCGGCGGTACCGGAGGCGGCGGTACTACGAGCGTTCAGGGCAACGGCGGCAGCATGATCGTTTCGGGCAGTCAGCCTACAGCCCGGCCTGCGGAGAATACGCCATCGGCAACGCCCAGACCCGCGGGCGATCCTGTATTCAGCGATGTATCTGCTGTGCCATGGGCGCAGGAGGCCATAGAATATCTGTATTTTAAGGACATAGTAGACGGCTATGGAGACGGCACATACGGAGTAAATGACAGTGTTACCCGCGAGCAGTTTGTAAAAATACTGATCACTGCGCTCGGACTCAATCTGTACGAGCTTGACAGCAATGATTTTACGGATGTGGAGTCTGGAGCATGGTATGAGGTATATATTAATTCCGCAATGCATTACGGTATAATCAACGGTATCAGCGATACAGAATTCGGAGTAGGTCAGCCGATATCACGTCAGGATATGGCGGTAATGAGCATGAGAGCTATAGATCTCATAAACGGAAATACCGATGAAGAGTCCTCGGCAGAGGATGCGGAAGGATCTGAGGAGGATACATACAGCGGCACAGCCGCGGAGTCTGATGATACAGCTGTCGGTACGGATGGGGAAATCGGGACCGCGGCGGACGGCAGCAGAAGCGCCGGAGCCGATGCGGATGGAGCAGAGGACTCTGTAGGAGATGCTGAAAACGCGGAGGACGTACTTACAGCAAAGGAAGAGGCTGAATATGTCCGTGAGCTTGTTGACAGTATGACCTTTACAGATAAGGACGAGATCTCGGATTATGCGGCAGAGTCTGTTGCCAGAATGGTGGAAAGCGGTTATCTCAACGGAGATGACACAGGAAAATTCAGACCGCTCAGCAGCTCGACCAGATCGGAAACTGCGGTAATGATCTATAGGATCGTACGATAGAATTATACACTAAGGGGTATGTAGAAGATGGCAGAAATCTATTTTAACGCATTAGACTACAACGTTGTAGGAGATGGCAAGACGAATAATACAACGGCAATAAGAAGGATCACGGAGATGATCGAAAAGCGCGGCGGGGGAACGCTGTATTTTCCCCCGGGCGAGTACGTTACCGGCACGATAGAGCTTGCGGATAATATGACCTTATATCTGGAGGGCGGCGCTGTTATTCTCGGCAGCGCCGATCCGGCGGATTATCCTATGATCACAAAGGAGCAGCTGCCCGGCTATAACCGCGAAGGCCATTCCGGATTGATAAAGGCGTTTAGGAAAAGTCATGTGACTGTCACCGGGCGCGGGGTCATTGACGGACGCGGTCAGAACTGGTGGGGAGATCCCAAGAATGAGTCAAGACCGCGCGCGATACAGCCTATATTGTGCGATAATGTGCTTATCGAGGGCATAACGATAATAAATTCGGCTATGTGGACAGTGCATCCTATGTGCTGTACTAACGTAACTATCGACAAGATAACCATAAAAAATCCGTGGGATTCGCCGAATACGGACGGAATAAATCCTGAAAGCTGCTCAAACGTTCATATATCTAACTGCACGATAGATGTAGGCGATGACTGTCTTACGCTCAAATCCGGAACTGAGGATGACGAGCTGCAGAAGCAGTATCCATGTGAAAACATTGTTGTAACGAACTGTACTATGCTCAACGGTCACGGCGGCGTGGTGCTCGGCAGTGAAATGTCAGGCGGAGTAAAGAATGTAACGATCTCAAACTGCGTATTCAACGGTACTGACAGGGGTATACGCATAAAAACAAGACGTAAGCGCGGCGGAAGCATTGAGGATATAAATATAAATAATATAATGATGAACAATGTGCTTGTACCGTTCGTTATAAACGGCTATTATCAGTGCGGCGGCGTCAGCCCTGACGATATGTCACTATTCAGTCTGGAAAAGCTGCCGTTGCGCGGGGATACTCCGATCATACGCAATATAACTATATCCAATATCAGGGCGAAGAATGTTACGGCATCTGCCGGATACATATATGCGATACCGGAGCAGCCTGTGACCGGGATCAGTGTCCTGAATTATTCGGTGGAAATGCTGGCGTCAGATGAGGAGCCCAAGGATAAGCCGATCATGGCGTTCCATGTGAGGAAAACACGGGGCGAGGGCTTGTTCTGCGCAAATATAAAGAATTCTATCCTGCGGGATATAAGCATAAAGGTAGCGCGGGGCAATGGTCTTGAGCTGTTGAACGCGGAGAACGTTATAGTTGATAATTTTTTCGTAGAGGGCGCTGAGCAGACGACAAAGCTCACAAAATGCTCAAGGGTAAAGATCACGGAGTAGAGAACGAAAGGATATTGTGATGGATTTAAAGGGAAAATGGATCGCGGATCTTGGAAACGGACGATATAGAAATCCGGTGCTTTATGCCGATTATTCCGATCCGGATGTGATCAGGGTAGGCGAGGATTTTTATATGACCGCGTCGAGCTTTACATATGTGCCGGGTCTGCCTATACTTCATTCGAAGGATCTGGTAAACTGGGAGATCATAAATTACGCCGCAAGAGAGCTGCAGAGCGTGTATGACAAGCCGCAGCACGGCTGCGGCGTATGGGCTCCATCGATCCGCTATCATGCGGGGAGGTTCTGGATATACTACGGTGATCCGGACTATGGTATTATGATGACATCAACAGATGATATTTACGGTGAATGGGATCCTATTGTATGCGTAAAGCCGGGTGTGGGCCTTATAGACACCTGCCCGCTGTGGGATGATGACGGAAAGGCGTATATCGTACACGGCTACGCAAACAGCCGCTGCGGGATAAAATCAAAGCTCGCCATATGCGAGATGACTCCCGACGGGCGTAAGGCGATAAGCGAGGATACCATCATATTTGACGGAACTGTAAGCCATCCTACATTGGAGGGGCCTAAGTTCTACAAGAGAAACGGCTATTACTACATCATGGCACCGGCAGGCGGTGTGCCGACGGGCTGGGAGGTAGTATTGCGTTCTGAAAATGTGTATGGACCGTATGAGGACAGGATAGTTCTACGCCAGGGAAAGACCGACATCAACGGTCCGCATCAGGGCGGCTGGGTCGAGCTTGAAAACAGCGAAAACTGGTTCATGCATTTTCAGGATCTGGAGGTATGCGGAAGAGTTTGTCATTTGCAGCCTGTTACGTGGATCAACGACTGGCCTGCAATGGGTGAGAATATAGACAGCGGGCTATGCGGACAGCCCGTACTGGAATATAAAAAGCCCGATGTAGGCAGGGAGTATCCCATAACAGCCGTTGCAACGTCTGACGATTTTTCCGCGCCGGAGCTTGGCCTGCAGTGGCAATGGCAGGCGAACAACAGGCAGGAATGGTATTCTCTTTCTGAAAATCCGGGGCATCTTCGGCTGTATGCGGAAAAGGTGAGCACACCTGAGGAAGCGTACATGTGGAATTTGCCGAACGTTCTTACGCAGCTATGGCAGGCGCCGTCGATGACGGTGACGGTAAAGGCGGAGCTGCCTAAGGGGACGGTAAAAAGCAAGGCGGCGCTGGGCGTTGTAGGTCTGAAATACGGCTATATCGCGCTGCGCAGCGACGGTACTGTCGAGTTTGTGAAGGGCTGGACCCAGAACGGCGGCAAGACCGCAAAGGAAGAGATAGAAACGGAAAAGATCGTTTCCGTTCCTGCTGTATATTTCCGCACAGAGGTGATCGCAAGACGCAACGCGCTTACGGCCAAGGTCATCTGCTCATACAGCGAGGACGGCACTCATTTTCATGTAATGGGTGAGTTCGACGGTATGCAGGGCAAATGGGTAGGCGCGAAGCATGCGATATTCTGTGCAGGTGAAGAGGGCGCGTATGCGGACTTTTCA
>CAJFVT010000163.1 GCA_904420525.1 uncultured Clostridia bacterium
AAGCGGAGCTATGTGCCTTGAGGCAACAGAAAACAGTTCTGATCTTGCCGTTAAGTGGTGTACATTTCTCGGACATGGAGATGCCATGCATATAGGCGATTATGACCCCACCCATGATGGACTTGAATTTTTTACGGTACATGAGGAAGCAACAACATTAGATTATGGAATGTCAGTAATAGATCCTGCTTCAGGTCAAATCCTTCATCATGTAGATGGATCCAACGACACAGGACGAGGTATAATGGCTAATTTTGGGATAGGAGGATATTATCAGATAGGCTGTTATGTACAAGATGCAGGGGGAGAAGCACATTACGAGGTAGCGTATGGAAATGACTCATTTTCTGAGTCTCCTACGACGCTGCCGTTGAATTTTCGTATATTCTGGGACGGTGATCTTTATGACGAAGCCCTTGACGGTACTAATCTGACTTCTTGGAATGGAAGAAGATGGGATACGGTATTCAACGCAGAATATTATGGGTGTGTATCGGTAAATGGGTCAAAGGCAAATCCGTCTTTGCAGGCAGATCTTTTTGGTGACTGGCGTGAGGAGCTTGTTTATCCGACGAGTGACGGAACTGCGCTGAGGATATTTACTACAACGGATGTTACAGAATATAAGCTGCCGACGCTTATGCACGATCCGGTATACCGCAGCGGAGTTGCGGCGGAGCAGACAGCGTATAATCAGCCGCCGCATGTAGGCTTCTACCTGTCGGAAGAGCTGTTCGAGGCAAAACCTGTTTCGCTGGAGATAACAAGTACTCCTGATAAAATAGGATATGAGATAGGAGAGCAGCTTGATACAACGGGACTTACGGTAACGGCTTTCTATGAGGACGGGACGCCTGAGACGGTGACCGGTTATACTGTGTCGGGCTTTGATACTTACGCGGCAGGCACACAGCGCATCACGGTAAATTATATGAGATTGACAGCCGTATTCGATGTAAATGTGAACACCGGATTTGAGATAGACAGTAAAACAGGATTGATAACTGGTTATTCCGGGAGTGATACCGGTGCGATACTTCCGTCATCGATAGACGGTGTCATAGTGACCGGTTTCGCTGACGAAGCGTTGAAGGAGTCAGCCCTTGCAGATATCACTGTATATACATACGGATTAACGATAGGCTGCGATGTTTTCCCGGAGGGGATAACGATAATATGTCCGGCTGGTTCGGATATATATGATTATGCCATTGAAAACGGTATAAATGTCAAGGAACCTGACGACAGTGTATATACGTTCAATATAACCTACAGCGAAAACGGATACGAGGACTTTTGGATGCTCCAGGGCGGAGAGGATCAGACGAGTATGGTAGGATATATAACATACGGTGTCGGCGGACGAACGAGCCATGGAGTCCCTGCCGGGGATATGACAAGCGGCTTTGAGCTTTGGTCCGAAGAGGACGGAAATGACCTTTTGTATGCCGGTATAGGGCGGTTCTCGGACAGTAACAGGCACGCATATATGACAATAGAGGGATTGCCTGCACTTTCCGATGAAACTGACAGCGTGTTTGAAACGGATATACTGATACACAACGGAGACGGTCAGCTCGGGAAAATGACTGTTTCAGATCAGTCCGGGATCGTGGATACAGTTTCAGCGTCAGTTCTCGGACTTGAAACGGATACTTGGTATAATTATAAGCTTATATGCCACAGAGGAACATACTATAGAGTTATAGCGGATATGAGCGGAGCGGTTATAAGCAAGGCAGCGCTTGGAAACATATCTTCGGAATATCCCGCAAACAGCATTGCTTTTCTCCAGGAGTCTAATAACTTTACTGATGGCCAGCATACTTATATGCTGCTTGATAACACAAAGGCATATACCGGCACAGAGGTATGTGACACAGTGATCACTGTGACCGATGCGCAGGGTGATCCGATACAAGGCGCGGAGGTGACAGTCGATGGCGATACCTATACGAGCGGTTCTGACGGAAATGTATCGCTGGCGCTCTATACGGGTGTGAACAGGGTCACCGTGTCGGCGGAAGGATATGCAAGCAAGGTCTCAAACATAGGCGCATACAGAAACGGAACTGCTGTTACGGTCACACTCGAAGATTATGTCCCTCTTACCGGTATCAGCTTTGTAAATGATACATTGGAGCTGGATTCCGGGACTGACGTAAAGCTGGAGGTATATGCCGTGCCTTCAAACGCATCGGAGCAGGAGGTCAGCTTTGAGTCCTCCGATACATCCGTGGTCACAGTGGATGATAACGGCACTGTAACAGCCAAGCAGCCAGGAACGGCTGTAATAACTGCATCAAGCACAGCCTATCCTGAAATAACAGCGCAGTGTACCGTAACGGTAAGGGCGATGAAGGTCGACGGGAGTAAAATATCGGTATACTATCGTCCGGACGGCGCAGAGCTGTACGCGGCAATGTATGAAAACGGCGTGCTTACTCAGCTTGCGAGGTTTGATCTTAAAGAAGAGATAGCGGAATACGATGCGGAATTTGAGCCGGACAAGGTATTCCTTTGGGGCGAGGGAATGATACCGATAGATATGTATACAAGGTAAAAGGAAACAAGAAAGATGGGTAAATTCACCGGAAAGCTGCTTGTGTCCGATATGGATGCCACGCTCTTGAACAGCAGGCATATGGTATCTGAACGGAACAGGGAAGCTATAGAATATTTTATAAGCGAGGGCGGCAGATTTACTGTCGCTACCGGACGCATGGTGCCGGCGGTCCGCGCGTATTTCGCGCAGATGAGCATCAATGCGCCGGCTCTGCTGCATAACGGCGCAAAGATATACGATTTTGAGAAGGATGAGGCGCTGTTTGAAAAATTTATAGAGGAGCCCAGAAAAAACGCGATACGCCGTGTGCATGACGAGCTGCCTGAGATAGGCCTTGAGGTGTATGCTGATGAAAGGGTGTATATATATAGGGAGTGTTCGGAAACCGATCGGTTCAAAACGCGGTCCTATGATGTTACCTATTCGCTGCCGGATGAGATCTGGCACAGACCTTGGATCAAAGCACTGCTTATAGGTGACCGTGAGCTGCTCGATAAGTATGAGCCGATATACAGGCGTGATTATGACAGCGGATACTGTGTCCGCAGCGGAAGCATGTATCTTGACGTTGTCGCGAACGGCGTTTCAAAGGGAAAGGCGCTGACTGAGCTTGCCGGGAGACTGGGCATCGATAGGGAGAACATTTATGCTGTAGGCGATAACATGAACGATGTTGATATGCTTATGGCAGCGGGAAATTCCTTTGCGGTCGAAAATGCCGAGGAAGCGGTAAAAACAGCTGCGGACAGGATCGTGCCGTCGTGCGAGAACAGCGCGGTAGCGTATATAATCGAAAATTTGATATCGTAATACGGTCTTATGATCTGCCTGTGACCGCATCAGTCAGCAGAAGTGATATCTTGCATATACATTCTATAGCTGCATCGGGATCTTTGTTCATATGGCTTTGATATGTATGGAATGCTCCGTGAATGAGCATCGAAAGCGCGATATCAAATTCAAGGCTGGTTTGGAGACTGGGCATAGCGCGGTATACGGCGTCTTTTATATGCTTTTCAAGACGCTGTGCGAGCAGATTTTTTTCCTCATCAGGAAACAGTATATTTGTAAGGGCAGTGTTTGCGTTAAACGCCGCAATGAGTTCCTTTGTGTATTCATCCGGATGTGTTGTGATACGGTCCGGGTGCGGCATATCGTTTAGGATGTCGAGAACGAGCCTGTCCTGCAGCTGTTCAGACAGGTCGTAAATATCACGGTAATGGAGATAGAAGGTAGCCTTGCTTATCATGGCTTCCTTTGAGAGCTCCGTTACCGTTATTTTATTTAACGGCTTTTTTGAGCGCAGCTTTATAAATGCGTTTACTATCGCATTGTTTGTTTTTTGTATGCGAAGATCCATTATACCCTCCTTAAATGGACTATTTTATACAATAGTCTATTATTTTACTGATATCTAAAAATGAAAATTGCTTTTGATCTGCACCTATAGTATAATTATAATACAATTTTAGACTGTTGTCAATTATTTTGCGGAGGAACAGCGATGGATAAATACGATTTTTACAGAGGGAATTCGTTTGATGCCTATGAATTCATGGGAGCGCATATCGAAAACGGCGGAGTTATGTTCAGGACATACGCGCCCGGAGCGGCTCATGTGTCGCTTATAGGTGAGTTCAGCAGCTGGGAGGAGATCCCTATGGAGCTGAATGACAATTTTTATGAATGTTTCGTTCCGGGCGCATGTGCCGGTATGATGTATAAATACCGTATATACGAGCGCAGCGGGCGCGTTATAGATCATTGCGATCCGTATGGGTTCGGTATGGAACTGCGCCCGAAAAACGCATCGATAATACGTGATCTGAATATATACAAATTCCGCGATTCGAAGTGGATGAAAAACAGAACAAGGTGTATGGACAAGCCGCTCAATATTTACGAGCTGCATTTCGGCTCATGGCGTAAAAAGGGCGGGGGAGAAAACGATTTCTATTCGTATACTGAGCTGGGCAGGCTCCTTGTCCCGTACCTTAAGGAAAATGGTTATAATTATGTTGAGTTCCTGCCGCTTGCCGAGCATCCCGCTGATGCATCATGGGGTTATCAGGTGACAGGCTTTTTCAGCCCGACAGCTCGCTACGGGAGTGCGGAGGAATTGATGAAGCTTGTTGATATGCTGCACAGAAATGATATAGGCGTTATAATGGATTATGTCCCGGTGCATTTCGCTGTGGATG
Source organism: uncultured Clostridia bacterium (assembly GCA_904420525.1). Classification (GTDB taxonomy): domain Bacteria; phylum Bacillota; class Clostridia; order UBA1381; family UBA1381; genus Ornithomonoglobus. The sequence goes on from CAJFVT010000163.1 coordinate 4,768, forward strand.
ATTACGGGCTGGCATATTATGATGGAACAGCTCTGTATGAGTATCCGAGCAATGATGTCGGCTACAGTGAATGGGGCAGCCACTGCTTCATGCACTCACGCGGCGAGATACAGAGCTTTTTGAAGTCTGCGGCGAACTATTGGCTTAAGGAATATCATTTTGACGGACTGAGAATGGACGCTATAAGAAATCTGATCTTTTGGAATGGCGATGAGGCGCGCGGTGTGAACGGAGGCGGAGTAAGGTTTTTGCGGTCGATGAACGAGGGACTCAAGAGCAGGCATAAAAATATAATGCTTATAGCAGAGGATTCTACCGCATACAGTGGTCTAACAAAGACTACTGCTGATGGAGGGCTGGGCTTCGATTATAAGTGGGATATGGGCTTCATGCATGACACACTGTCGTATTTCAGCAGTGATGCAAAGGAGCGTAGGGAAAATTACAACAGGCTTACGTTCTCGATGATGTATTATTATGATGAAAACTACCTGCTGCCGTTTTCTCATGACGAGGTAGTACATGGCAAGGCAACTATCCTGCAGAAGATGAATGGTGATTATGATAAAAAATTCCCGCAGGCTAGGGCTTTATATCTTTATATGTATACGCATCCCGGAAAGAAGCTGAATTTTATGGGAAATGAGATAGGACAGCTCCGCGAGTGGGACGAGTCGCGTGAACAGGACTGGTGTCTGCTGGATTATCCTATACACAGGATGTTTCAAAGATTTATGCGTGATGTAGGGCTTGTGTATATGCATCATCCGGCATTGTATCAACTTGATCACGACCGCGGCGGCTTCAAGTGGATATATTGCCGGGATGACGGGAAATGCCTGTACGCCTTTGAGCGAGCGTGCGGGAGCGAGCGTGCGGCGGCGGTATTCAATCTTTCGGATGATCCGATATGCGGACAAGAGCTTGAGATCGATGATGCAAGCGTGCTTAAGGTGATATTGGCTACGGACGATAGCGTTTACGGAGGCAGATCCGATCACAGCGGAGAGGAATACCGACCGGAGAACGGAGTGTTCAGTCTGGATATTCCTCCGCAGAGCGGGATCCTTTTTGAGATCATATAGTCATTATACATAATGATTATACATAATATAATAAGAAAATTCATTGACATTAATATATCAATATGTTAAAATATAATAAAATGCCGTATTGTGCGAATAAGCACAGTCGGTACAGAATATATGAGTGAGGTGTTTTTAATGTCAGTAAATAAAAGGTTATACGGAAAACTGCCGGACGGAAGCGAGGTGTTTGCTTATACGCTGGATAACGGAAATGGTCTTTGTGCGGAGATAATAAATTACGGCGGGATAGTTACGAAACTTATCGCAAAGGATAAGTACGGTAATGACAGGGATGTGGTGCTTGGCAGAGATTCGCTTGAGGAATACCTCAGGAATGATGGTTATATCGGCGCCGCTATCGGCCGTCATGCCAACAGGATAGCGAACGGTGAATTTGAGCTTTCAGGAACCAAATATAAGGTCGGGATAAACGAAAACGGCAACAGTCTTCACGGGGGAGTGGAAGGCTTTGATAAAAAGCTCTGGTATGTCACCGAGCTGACCGATGAAAACGCGGTCGTGCTCACATACACATCAAAGGACGGCGAGGAGGGATTTCCCGGCAAGCTTGTTACGGCGATGAAATACAGCGTTATGGAGGACAATACATTCAGGATAGAATACCGCGCGGTATGTGATAGGGAAACGGTTTGCAACCTTACAAATCACAGTTATTTCAATCTGAACGGATTTGACAGCGGCAGCATCGGGACCCATATCCTGCAGATAAACTCGGAGTTCTATACTCCGAACAGCGCGGATGGTATGCCTACGGGCGAGGTGCTTTCGGTCGCGGGAACACCTTTTGATTTCAGAGCGCCGAAGCCGATAGGACAGGATATAGATGCTGATTTCGAGCAGATCAGGATGTTCGGCGGCTATGATCATAATTTTGCCATAAGCGGACGAGGGTTCAGACTCGCGGCAATAGCAAAGGCGCCTGAGAGCGGTATAGTAATGCAGACATATACTGATCAGCCCGGAATGCAGCTTTACACAGCGAACGCGCTGCCTGAGGGAGTTATAAAGGAAGGGACAGAGGCTCACATCCACGATGCATTCTGCCTTGAAACTCAGGTGTTCCCGAACGCTATGGCACACAGCCATTATCCATCGCCTATACTCGGCAAGGGCAGGACATACCGTCATATAACGGAGTACAGATTTTCCGTTGCGGAATAACGACCATTGACATTTAACGGAGCATAATAAGTAAAAAATCTGCGTTTTTGCAATATTTGTAGAATAAAGAGTTTGCGGTGTCAGGGTTTTTGTGTAAATATATTCTTGCGCATTGTCATGAATTATTGTATAATAATATGTGATGTATAATTATACGGGAATACGAAGGTACTCTCAGGATTGAAGGAGGAAGGTTATAATATGTCATACAGTGAAATGACGACCGAGGAGCTGAAATCACTTCGCGAACAGCTTCTTGAAGCATATGAGGAGAAGAAAGGCCTGGGGCTTGATCTGAGCATGGCACGAGGTAAGCCGTCAAAGGAGCAGCTTGATCTGTCAATGCCGATGTTCAGTATTGTGAACGAGGATACGCCGATGGTCGGAGAGGACGGAATGGATTTCAGAAATTACGGTGTGCTTTCGGGTATAAAAGAGGCGAAAAGACTTTTTGCTGAAATTCTTGATGTAAAGCCGGAGAATATCGTGATCTACGGCAATGCGTCGCTCAATCTCATGTATGACACGGTAGCCCGCGCGTTTATACGCGGTATCCTGGGTTCAACGCCATGGAGCAAGCTTGACAAGGTGAAGTTCCTTTGTCCGGTGCCGGGCTATGACAGGCATTTTACTATATGTGAATTTTTCGGTATCGAAATGATAAACGTTCCGATGGATGAAAACGGTCCTGACATGGATATGGTTGAAAAGCTAGTAAGCGAGGATCCCGCGGTAAAGGGTATTTGGTGTGTGCCGATGTATTCAAATCCGACCGGTATCGTATACAGTGATGAGGTAGTGAGACGTTTTGCAAACCTTAAGCCTGCGGCTGAGGATTTCAGGATATATTGGGATAACGCTTACTGCATACACCACCTGTACAGAGATAAGCAGGCATCGCTCTTGAATATCGTTGATGAGTGCAAAAAGGCCGGCAATGAGGATATGATATACGAGTTCTGCTCTACATCAAAGGTAACGTTTGCCGGGGCAGGTATATCGGCTCTTGCAGCTTCGGAAAAGAACATAAAGTCTATCGTGGAGATGATGGATGCGCAGATAATCAGCTTTGACAAGACAAATCAGCTTCGCCATGCTCTGTTTTTCCCGAATATGGAGGCGCTTAACGAGCATATGATGAAGCATGCTGACATAATGCGCCCGAAATTTGAAGGCGTTATCGACATGCTCGACAGAGAGCTTGGCGATGCGGGCATAGCAAGCTGGACGCGTCCGCTCGGCGGTTATTTTATCAGCTTTGACTCTATGGATGGCTGTGCAAAAAGGATCGTTGCGATGTGCAAGGATGCGGGTATAATTATGACAGGTGCCGGAGCAACATATCCGTACGGAAAGGATCCGCACGATTCGAATATAAGGATCGCGCCGTCGTTCCCGTCAAAGGAAGAGCTGCTTGAAGCCTGTGAGATATTTATAATCTGCGTAAAGATAGTAAGCATCGATAAGATATTGGAAACCAGATAAATTATTTATATGGAGACGACTCAGCCTGAGCTTGAGCGGCTCCATATTTTTTTGTACAGCTTCTCCATTTTTACGCTTTTTTTGCAAAAACTATTGACATACGGCGCAGTTCGTGGTACTATATCTATAGATAAGTGCTCAGTGTGCTTAAATAATTCTTCGGGGTATTGTGTAATTCATGACCGACGGTGAGTGGAGCGTGCTCCATAAGTCCGTGAGCCATTGCGGCTGATCCGGTGCGATTCCGGAACCGACGGTAGAGTCCGGATGAGAGAAGAAACAATTGTTTTATTTGGTGATTTGTTTTTTTGATACCTCGAAGATTTCGGGGTGTTTTTTTATGAACGGATATATGAAAAGGGCGATAGAGCTGGCATGGCTCGGAGAAGGGTTTACCAATCCAAATCCGCTTGTAGGCGCGGTGATCGTCAAGAATGGAAGGGTTATAGGCGAGGGCTTTCATGAACGCTGCGGAGAGCTGCATGCTGAGCGCAATGCGCTTGCTCACTGCACGGAGGATCCGCGAGGCGCGGATATTTATGTCACGCTGGAGCCGTGCTGCCATTACGGAAAGCAGCCGCCGTGTACCGAGGCTCTTATAGCTGCTGGGATAAAGCGTGTATATATTGGCTCATATGATCCAAATCCGCTCGTTTCGGGAAAGAGCCTGGATATACTGCGCTCGTATGGGATAGAGGTTATTGAAGGCGTCATGCGTGAGGAATGTGACAAGCTTAATGATATTTTCTTCTATTACATAACGCATGATCTGCCGTATGTTGTAATGAAGGCTGCGGTATCTCTTGACGGACGCATAGCGTCGAGGACGGGTGATTCAAAATGGATAACAAATGAGCTGTCACGCTCGCATACGCATAGAATGCGGAAGCGCTGCGCCGCGATAATGACCGGTATCAGCACTGTTTTAGCTGATGATCCGATGCTGAACTGTCGCTGCGAAGATCCATCGGATCCGATAAGAGTGATCTGTGACAGCCGTCTCAGGATACCGCCGGAGTCAAAGATAATGAAAACAGCAGGTGATATACAAACGATAATTGCCGCTTCTGAAACAGCGCCGGCAGACAGAGCCGAGAGGATAAAGGCGGCGGGAGCGGAGATAATATTCACTGAGGGAGAAAAAGTGGATATGTCAGAGCTGATGACGGAGCTTGGCAAACGTAAGATAGACAGTGTGCTGGTGGAGGGCGGCGCATCGATACACGCTTCGATGCTCAGGACAGGACTGGTGAACAAATTGCAGCTTTATATTGCTCCGAAAATAATAGGCGGAGACGGCAGACCGGTTGTTGGAATGATGGGTATCGATCACGTGCAGGATGCGGTGATGTTCAGAGAGCCGTCTGTGACTATGCTGGGTGATGATGTGCTGCTTGAGTATACAGCTGTTGGAACGGAGGGAAATAACTGATGTTTACTGGGATAGTGGAGGAAATAGGAACGGTCGAAGCAGTTGTGCGCGGCGCAAAGTCGTGCAGACTCACTATTCGTGCCGATAAGATATTTGACGATCTTAAGCTTGGCGACAGTGTGGCTGTAAACGGAGTGTGTCTTACCGCTGAGGAAATAAGATATCCACTGTTCACGGCGGACGTTATGGCCGAAACGGTACGCAGGACAAATATAGAGCTGCTCTCTCCCGGCGGCAGAGTAAATCTTGAGCGGGCTATGCAGCTCAACGGGAGATTTGGCGGTCATATAGTGTCCGGGCATATTGATGGAACGGGAACGGTATCATCTATGATGCGGGAGGACAATGCGGTCTGGGTGAGGATCGCGGCGGACAGCGGGCTTCTCAGATATATAGTGGAAAAGGGCTCTGTCGCGCTGGATGGCATAAGCCTCACTGTTGCTGATGTTGAGCCGGGAGCATTTTCTGTTTCGGTCATCCCGCATACGGCTGAAGAAACTACTCTGATCGGTAAAAAGCCTGGAGACAGGATAAACATAGAATGTGATATAATAGGCAAGTATGTGGAGAAGCTGACCAAGACCGGAAATGACGGGATAACGATGGAGCTTCTTGAGAAATACGGATTTTAAGAAGGAGGTTTTCATATATGGAATTTGCTTCAATAGAGCAGGCGATGGAGGATCTCAGAAACGGGAAGGTGATCCTTTGCACCGATGACGAGAGTCGTGAAAATGAAGGCGATCTTATATGCGCAGCACAGTTTGCGACAACGGAAAATGTGAATTTTATGGCCAGCTTTGCAAAGGGACTGATCTGCATGCCGATGAGCAGTGCTTATATCCATAAGCTGGGATTAAGACCGATGGTCGCAAATAATACTGACAACCATGAAACGGCATTCACTGAGTCGATAGACCATGTGGACACTACAACCGGTATAAGCGCTGAGGAGCGCGGCTATACGGCTAGGATGTGTGTATCGCCGTCGGCTAAGCCGTCCGATTTCAGACGTCCTGGACACATGTTTCCGCTTGAGGCTAAGCCGGGCGGTGTTCTTGAAAGGAACGGGCATACTGAAGCTACAGTGGATCTTTGCCGCCTCGCCGGACTTGAGCAGGCAGGACTGTGCTGTGAGATAATGGCTGATGACGGTACGATGATGCGTCGCGATGAACTTGAAAGATTTGCCGAGGAGCATAATATAACTTTTATAAGGATACAGGATCTGCAGGCCTACAGAAGGCTTCATGATAAGATAATGGAACGCACTGCAAAGGCTGCATTGCCTACAAAATACGGTGATTTCGACATATACGGCTATAAAAATATAATAACCGGAAAATCGCATGTAGCGCTTGTAAAGGGTGATGTAGCTGACGGAGAGCCGGTGCTGTGCCGTGTTCATTCAGAGTGTCTTACAGGCGATGTTTTCGGTTCATGCCGCTGCGACTGCGGTGAACAGCTTGCAGAATCGCTTAGGAAGATAAATGAGGAAGGCAGAGGAATACTTGTATATCTGCGTCAGGAGGGCAGAGGCATCGGGCTTTTGAATAAAATAAAGGCATACACGCTTCAGGAGCACGGCTATGATACTGTTGAGGCGAACATAAAGCTCGGTTTCGCACCGGATCTGCGCGATTACAGTGAGGGTGCGCAGATACTCAGAGATCTGGGTGCTTCAAAGCTCAGGATAATGACGAACAATCCGGAAAAGATATCGGATCTGTCCGAATACGGTATAGATATAGTGGAGCGTGTGCCGATTCAGATCCCGGCCAAGAAAGAAAATGAATTCTATCTTAAGACGAAGCAAACGAAGATGGGACATTATTTAAAATATTAAAATAAAAAAGTTCAGGAGGGCGAAAGCAATGAATATTTATGAGGGAAAACTGACAGGGGAAGGCCTAAAGATAGGTATAGTCGCATCCAGATTTAATGAGTTTATAACGTCAAAACTCATTTCCGGAGCGGAAGACTGCCTGAAGCGTCATGGTGTACGTGATGAGGATATAACTCTCGCATGGGTGCCGGGTGCGTTCGAGTTGCCGCTGATGGCAAAAAAAATGGTGATGAATATGTCATTTGACGCTGTTATCTGCGTTGGAGCGGTTATCCGGGGCGCTACCTCGCATTATGAGATGGTCTGCAACGAAACGGCTAAGGGTATCGCGCAGGTATCGCTGAATTCGGGAATACCGGTATTGTTCGGCGTGCTCACGACCGATACCATAGAGCAGGCAATAGAACGCGCAGGAACTAAGGCAGGGAATAAGGGTTACGATTGCGCTATGTCAGCGATCGAGATGGCGAACGCGTTTAAGGCGCTGCAGAAGCTTGACTGATCATGAATAAGAAGATAACAGCTATACTTAACACCACCGCCGGACAGCTGATCTTTGCGCTGCTTGCAGGCGCGGCATATTTTATGGTCATACTGCGGTTTGTCATAGAATGGTCAGGAGGCAGTGCATTGATCGCGTATTTCTTTGCGCCGGTCATAATCTGCGGCGCCGCGCTTATATTGATCAAGCTGATGAAACAGGCACGCGAAAACGGGAACGAGAATGTTATCCCGAAGATATTCTGGATACATACTGTGCTGTTCGTGATAGGACTCATTTTCGTTCTGTCAATGTTTGTGTGAGGCGGTCATGGCGGAATATCACAATATCGAGCCGGTGTTTGATGAAAATTCTGGGATACTTATTTTAGGAAGTTTTCCATCGGTAAAATCCCGTGAACAGAGATTTTTTTACGGACACCCTCAGAATAGATTTTGGCGTGTTCTGGCGGCTGTATTCGGAGAAGAGGTCCCTGACTCAGTAGATGAGAAAAGAGCGTTTCTGCTTAGGAACAGGATCGCCGTTTGGGATGTTATAAAGCAGTGTGATATAACAGGCTCCGGTGACAGCACGATAAAAAATGTTGTACCGAACGATATAGGATTTATACTGAGTAAAGCTAAAATACAGCGGATATTCTGCAATGGTCAGACTTCGTATAAGCTTTACAGAAGATATATAGAAAAGAAAACCGGTATAGCGGCACAGCCTCTGCCATCGACAAGTCCGGCGAATGCGCAGTACAGCATTGACAGGCTTACCAAGACATGGCAGATCATAGCAGAATAGAAAAAGAGCTGTCGCTTTAAGAACAGCACGGGGCTGATCGATTTTAGCGCAGATCACTAAATAGCTTTATAAAGCTATTTAGTGATC
>CAJFVT010000164.1 GCA_904420525.1 uncultured Clostridia bacterium
TAACCGGCTGCTATCAAATAGTCGCCGCTTACAGCGATACCGCCGTTTGAACTTAGATAATATTCCGTGTTGCTTTCCCAAGTTATACCATCTGAAGATACTCGAGAATATCCTGAAGGAGTATGGAATACAAACTTATCAGCCGCCGGCCAGTACACTATCTGATTCTGTGAATCGACATTTATACCGCCGCCGCCGGCTGCGCCGCTTACTGTCGCAACCACCGGAGCGCCCCATGTAAGACCACCGTCAGTTGACGTATATGCCCGATATCCGGTACCGCCGTCTGTTTTTGCCATGGCAACGTACGTATCACCTTTTCGTGCAATATCAATAAATGAAGCGTTAGCATACTGCTCAGTTATCGATCCTTGTCCACCGCCCGGTACTTCCGCCGCTGAGACCGGAACGATGCCTAATCCCCCGAAGGCCGCCGCCACCGACACGATAGCTGAAATCACTTTTTGTTTTTTCATTTTGATTTTTCCTTTCTTTTTAAATTTTCATATAAACGCGGGCATACTTGGCATAGCCCGCGGATATGACATGCATGATCAACCCTTTACAGCTCCTACTGTAAGACCCCTTGCGAAATACTTCTGGAAGAATGGGAATACTATGAGCATCGGTCCCGCCGCTACCATACACATCGCAAATCTCATCGTTTCCGACGGCAGATTGGAGGTGTCTATATCTATACCTGCTACCGGAGAGCTCTCCGCCATGCTCTGTATGAACTCTACCTCTCTCAGTATCTTCTGCAGCAGATACTGCAGTGAATAAAGCTCGGTCGATTTTATATACAAAAGCGCCGTATTCCAGTCGTTCCATCTCGACAGCAGCGTAAGCAGCGCTATAGTCGCCAATACCGGCTTAGACAGAGGCAGTATGATCTTAAAGAATGTCTGAAGCTCGCTCGCGCCGTCTATCTTAGCCGCCTCTGCCAGCTCTATCGGCAGTCCCTGGAAGAACGTTCTTATTACAACAACGTTGAACGCATTTACCAAGAACGGCAGTATGTATACCCAGATCGTGTCAGCCATATGGAGATAACGAGTTATCCATATATATGTAGGAACAAGTCCGCCGTTGAAAAGCATGGTAAAGAATATGAAGAACATTACCGGCTTTCTGTATTTATAGTTCGGTCTTGAAAGCGGATATGCCAGCAGCGACATTATAACAACTGCAAGTATCGTTGCAGCAAACGAAAATATTATCGTTACCTTATATGAATCTATAAGCTGCTGCGGGTTTCTGAATACGTATCTGTAAGCCTCCAGGGAGAACTCAGACGGTATGAGCTTGTACCCCTCTTCAAGAAGTACCTTTTCATCTGTGAACGATGCCGAGATGATGTACACAAACGGTATTATGAACATCAGAGAGCAGATACAGAAGAAAATATTTATTATCACTCCCGGAGCTTTGTTTACTCTTTTTGCCATCTTTCTTCCTCCTTAGAACAACGAATTCTCAGGCGCGACCTTTTTAACTATAAGGTTCGTTCCAACTACCATTATAAACCCGATGACCGACTGGAACAGTCCGACCGCTGTTGTTATACCTATATCATCGCCGGTACGCAGTCCGCGGTAAAGATATGTATCGATTATATCGGTAGTCGGATACAGCAGCCCGACATCTCTCGGTATATTATAGAAGAGACCAAAATCGCCTCTTATGATGTTTCCTACATCAAGTATCGTCAGTATCGTCATAAGCGGTACGAGCGACGGAAGCGTTATATATATTATCTGCTTGAAGCGGTTCGCTCCGTCTATCTGCGCCGCCTCAAAAAGCTCTTCGTCTATACCCATCAGCGCCGCATAGTACATTACCATTTTCAGACCGATGTTTTTCCATAGGTTCACTATCGGTAATATGAACGGCCAATACTTCGGCTCCGAGTACCATTGCACTCCGTCTCCGCCGAAAAATCTTATTATCTGATTAAGCACTCCCATATTTGGCTCCAGCAGCATATAGGTGATATATCCTACTATTACCCAAGAGAGGAAGTGCGGCAGTATCATGCTCGTCTGATAAAACTTCAATGCGATCTTTCTTTTCACTTCGTAAAGAAGGATCGCTATGAATACTGCCGCAATGAGAGTAGTGATTATGAACAGCAGACCGTAGCCTACAGTGTTCCTGAATATCCTCCATGCATCCTGCGACTGAAAGAAGAACTTGAAATTCTCAAATCCGTTCCACTCGCTGCCGAAAATACCCAGATTGTTTCTGTAATCCTTGAATGCTATTATTATTCCCACCATCGGTATATATGAAAAAACTATAAGCAGGATCAAGCCCGGTACCATCATCGCGGATAACTCTGCATTATCCTTGAATTCCTTCCACCTGCTTTTTTTTCTGCCCAATGCTTTTACATTTTTAGTTCTTGATACATCCATAAAGGTTCCTCGCTTTCTTTCATTTCTTTGATTTATTTATATTTTAACACATAACCCATTCACTGTTCAAGAATAAAAATTTTACTTTCTGTTAATATATTGACCACTTTTATTGTGCAACGTTAATGTCTGTTATTAAAAATAGATTTGCTTTATTGTCATCTTACACATAAAAATAAGGTTTTTCTATTGAAAAAAATTCATTTTTATGCTATACTGTATGAAACACAGATACATTTGAGGACTTGAGAGAGAGGTTAATAATATGTATAGTGCAATAGTTGTAGATGATGAATCGATCATCAGAAAGGGCATATCCTCATTTATCAACAAATGCGATGCGGACTTTAAGGTGGTGAAGACATTTAAGGACGGCAGCGAGGCGATAAAATTTCTTGAGGAAAATGATGTCGATCTTGTGATATCCGACGTTAAAATGACACAGGTCTCCGGAATAGAGCTTGCTCAGTATATTTATGAAAACAAGCCCTATATAATGGTGGTGATCCTAAGCGGATATGCCGAATTTGAGTACGCAAAGGCTGCAATACGCTTCAATGTGAAGGACTACATAACAAAACCGACAAGCTTCGCCGATATGAAAAAATTGCTGCTGAAGCTGCACGATGAGCTTGAGGAAAAGAAGAGATCGAATATAGACAAATTTCTCGATAATATCAAACAGCTCTATACCGCGATACTGTCGGGGAGCATAGATGACGCCAAGACGCTTTTCAAGCAGCTGCTGGACAGAAACACCCACGGCGGCGAATATCTCGGTCAGTATGCTTTTAACATATTTGAGATCATCAGCGATCATCTTTACGCCGTCCTTAAGCTCCAGCCGCTTTCCGATCAAGAGGACTATAGCTGTCTGCCTCAGCTCGCAAGCTATGAGGAGGTATACGAGCTGTCGATGAAGCTGCTTGATAAAATTTCGGGTCAGATACACGCCGACGGAAAAAAGACGGATGATATGGTCATGTCAAAGCTGCTGCAGTATATAGACGAGAATTTCTCTGAGAACATATCGCTTCAGGACGCGGCGGACAAGGTGTTTTTCTCCCCCGCCTACCTCAGCAGGTTCTTCAAGGAGAAGATGGGAAAGGGCTTCAACGATTATCTGACAGATGTGCGCATGAAGCATGCCGTGAAGCTGCTCCGTGACAACAAAAAAATAACTGAAATAAGCAAGGAATGCGGCTACAAAAACCACAGCTATTTTGCCAGGGTGTTCAGAGAATATTATCACTGTACGCCGACCGAATACGTGCGCAATTTCTGAACCCGGAATATTTTATGATCCTGTATAATAAAAGTTGGCATTCCAACCTCAAGGATTTTGTGATATAATTAGAGGAGAAGGAGATGCAGA
>CAJFVT010000165.1 GCA_904420525.1 uncultured Clostridia bacterium
ACTGTGACTTCTCATACTTAATGCATCCTGTTTTTTAGACTTAATGCAATCCTTTGCCAGTGTTGCATTTACTTTGCAAATTTACGAAAAACGCAAAATTATTGAAAATGACGAATACACGTCTGTGCTGCCGTTATATTTTCATAATATTCCCATGATCATTTAGGAATCACCCTATCCCCTGAAGCCGCACAGGCTCTTTCGGGAAAGGAGTCTGAAAGCTTCCTCTCCCTAAAGAGCCGCAATGCCGGCTTGAATATACATTATCGTTATGTTGCTATCCGCCATATCCCGGCAGCTCTATGCTTACCGCCGGGCGTATCGGGGCCATGCTCTCCCATGATCCCCAAAGGAACAGTCTTACAGCATCGCCGCTTCCGTCTATGCTTACGGAGCGGTAGCTGTCATCCTCATCTAATCCCTCTGCCCTGATCCCTGACAGCCTGCCGTTATCGTAAAGCGCCGCTATCAGCACACAGTCCTTCATATTCTCGAACGACAGCTCCATATCAATGCTGTCTCCGTAAGCTGAAACACTTTCCACTCTCACCCCAGGCTGAACATACCCGTTTTCAGATACCGTTATGCTGCAGGACGCGCTCAGTCCGCTTTCAGTATAAGCGTATATCTCAGCCCTTCCGGCGCTAACGCCTCTTATAACGCCCTGCTCCGACACCTCAGCCGTTTCCGGCGCCGAGCTTATAAAATGTATCCTCTCCGCTCCGGCCGAGACCGTTATGCATGATGTCTCGCCTATATCCAGCTCCAGCGCGTATCCGTCAAGCACAGGTCTCGTCCCCGATACCCCCAGGGTCAGCCATGCCTCATTATCATATAGGGCCTCTTCCTCGAAAGCCTCTGAATATGCCTCCGCCGTGAGCCTTGTACCGGCAGTCCTGTACTCCTCAGGCACACTAAGCTCCGTCCTCACAGTCTCCCCCGCGCCGAGTGTCCCAAGCTCTGCCGAGCAAAGCTCCCCTCCGCTCTCCGAGGATATCCGCGCACGTACTCCAGCTGCCGCGGCATGACCGCTGTTTTTGACCGTCACCCTGACAGTTCCCTCCGCGGCAGTTTCCTTTACCTCTTCTATAAGCAGATTCGGACCGCCCAGCTCCAGCTCCGCCTCCGCCGCCTCCGCCTGTACAGGCGCTGACACTCTTACCGTCACAGTCTGCCGCTCAAAGCCTGCCGGATAATCAGGGCTGACGCTTACAGCCCCGTCTCCGCGCGCGGGTATATAAGCCGGTACTGTCTCCGAGCTTATCTCATCACCGTCAGCCGATAAAATGATCACCTCAGCCTGCTCTATCGCAGACGATGAGTCATTCCTCAGCTCTATATGTACATCTCCCGATACGGGATCATTGACCGCTTCTGTTATTTCAAGTCTCTCCGGAAGATGATCACGCCCGGCCGCAAGCCTGGCCGTCACATTTCCGCTGTCCGCGCCTTCTGCCGCGATAACAGCATGCTCAATACTCCCGTCCTCACCCGAAACGGCTGAAAGGCTCATTACCGTGCCGCTCGTTTCACAAAGCTCTGTAAACCGGAGCTCCGGCGCCTGCTCCGCCGCGCGGATCACGCATCGCTCACCGTCATTTACAGTATACAGCGCCGTAAATCCGCTCCCGCTGTCAGTCAATACCAGCTCTGACGGCTCCGCCCCTTCCGGGAGCAGCGATACCGGATCCGCGCCCCATGTGTTTACTTCATATATATGTCCGTCATCAGCGGCATACATGCTGTTTCCGCAGCTGTAAAGCCCCTTGGCTCCACGAAGCAGCTCACTCCCATTACAGAACAGCACCCTGTCCTCAGACGTGTTCACATCACCGTCCGTATCTGCTATATAAAAGCAGTTTCCGTTCGTATCCGCCGCAGCTGCCGCCGCCCTTACGCTCTCCGCCTCTGCCGTATATCCGCCTTCCGCTCCGTATCCCGGAATACCGGCAGACAGGATATCGTCTGTACCGTCCATAAGCTCAGATATGTCCCGCGACAGCCATACCGCCGTTCCCACGGAACCGTCAAACGCTATTTCAGGGGCATGCGGATAGCAGTTCTCGGGCAGCTCAAGCTCTGACGCAGCCGAAAATACGCTTCCGTCAAAGACCGCACAGCTGAGACCGATCGCTGACGCCATCTCCTTATACGCCTCTTCTCCCTCTTCAAGTCCGCCGCCAAAGCTGCGGTCCGCATTCTGCCATACCACCGCCGCCTTGCCTCCGGACGCCGAAACTGCAAATTCAAAATCAGCCGTGCCATCGCTCTCTATGATCTGCGGCTCGCTCCATTCCCCGTTTTCACACACGCTGTAAAACAGAGCGGTCTTATCGGCAAGCTCCCTGTCAGCATCGTCATCGAGCCAAACCATCAATGTCCTTCCGCCGCCGAGATCGGCCATCGACACGTCGCCGTAGGGATATACGGCCGTTTTTACCGTGTCAGGCTCAGCGCTTTGCAGCACTGAAATATCCATATAGCTGCGGTCTATGAGCCGCGGCGCGGCGGCCGCGCTCAGCTCGACAGTCTGTTTTTTCTCGTCTGGCGGATATATCCGCAGCATATCAAACTTATACTCATAGGGCACCTTGAATGCCAGCAGTCTGGCCTCGGCATAGAGAAGTCCGTTTATCGCGGCATTGAACGATTCCCTGCTGCTGACAAACGGCAGATCCATACCAAGATGCAGCTCTCCGCCGAGACCTCCCTCTATATGCACGACATCCTTTATCCCTGTGCCTATACCGACAGTAGCCCTGCATGTCAGATCTATATCGCCGCTAAGATCGAACTGCGGCGACTTCATATACGCCTGCTTCACTGCCGTCTGGACAGCCGTTTTCAGCTCCGCGCTCAAACGGCCGGCCGTATATGCCCACGGAGCCGATGGGATCGGAGCGCTGAAGGTGATCTCTCCTGCCGCTTTTATCATCAGCCCCGACTCGGAAACTACTATATCGTCATTTTCATCGACCGTAAACTCGACAAATCCGCAGAAGTCGGCATACACCTCGCCCACTCTGCCCGCCGGAATCTTTTTGAAGCCCAGACCGCTCGCTGTCAGTTTTGAGATATCACGCGATGCCCATGCCTCCTTAACTGTACCGAACGCCTTTTTCCAGTCCATATCGCCTGCGTCTATACAGTCCGCGGTAAACTCCTTGAAATTCTTTTCGCCGAAATTTCCGAAAAGCACCTCAAAGCTGCCGCTCTGCTTGTCATAGGCCAGCTTGACGCGGTCGGCTATGTTCGCCTCGATATTGAGCGGCAGCTCGAACAGGAAAAACTCATAGCCGTATATGTTAACCGACGGTCCGTATATAGTGTCATTGAAACCGCGCACCTGAAACGCTTCCGGCCCGATCTCCGGCATATCAGTATATATCGTGTTCGTGCTGCGCTCCGCGGCATAGTAGATATCCTCACTGTATATAACGCTCTCTCCGAGCATTACGCTGAGATCCCGGACAACGAGAGTCCTGTCCCTTACCGCCGCGCAGCCATAATCATTCGTCGTGTAGCGGCGTCCGTTCACGTTTATCACCGCGCCGGGTATAGGCTCGTTCGTTATCCCCGATACGATCCTGAGCATGTATGACTTCTCATCATCCGGCTCCTCTCCGGGATCGTCAGTCGTATCCGGCGGCGGAGTCACCTCCGTGCCGTTGTCTCCCGATATGTAAGCGACCCGTTCAAAATGTATGCATGCTCCCTCTTCTTCATGCGCAAAATCCCCAAGCCTGCTCCCCGCGCAGCCTATGCCGCACGTCTCGATACGACGGTAGAGCGACGCTCCGCCGGGAGATCCCGGCTCACTCGTTACAGCCTGACCGTATGCCTCTGCCGTAAGAGTCCCCCCGCAGTAGCCGTTACCTCCGGTTTGCTCGTTTATCAGAGCGTATCCTGCGGCCGCCTCAGCCGTCATGCTCCCGTAGCTGTTCGCGCATCCATTCTCGATCCCTGCCCGCTCTCCTCCGAAGGCATATACATCCCCCGAATTATAAGGGATATCCTCGTCTTCGCTCAAAAATGACGGTCCTACGGATACGCTCGCTGCTCCTCCCGGCGCGTACGCCGTTATGGGGCCGTTGTTGATACCGCTGCTTACGGCCGTGACCGCTGCGTTCCCCTCCTGAGACAGAGCCGTGACCGAACCGCTGTTCATGCCGCCCTGAGCCCCGTACGCCCATGCCTGCGTACCGCTCTCGGCGCGGACATTGCCGCTGTTGATCCCTCCGTTCGCACCGTACGCATTCGCGTCCATATCAGATACAGCCGTCACATCTCCGCTGTTCTCGCACTGCTCTCCATCAGACAAGACAGCCGTTCCGTGTGCTGTCGCGGTCCCGCCGTGAGCAACAGCCCTTACCGAGGCGCTGTTCGATGATGAATTTCCCGATACTCCGGTCGCGCTGGCCGTATATCCCTCCGCCGTTATGCTGCCCTCGTATGTATTTCCCTCACCGTATATCCCATATACAAGCGCTTCACCGCTTTCGCTTTCCGCGGTCAGCTCCGCATCACAGCGGCTGTTTCTTCCTCGGATACCGTAAGCATTCACGATCCCGCTGCCGGAGATGGCCGTGATCGTCCCCTCAAATACGCATGTGTCGGAATTCAGCTCTATCCCGCAAGCATTCACATATCCTGTATCGCTCTCGGCCGTGACGCTGCCTGTAAAGGTACAGCCGCTGCCCTCGTATATGCCCGTAACAATCGCATCCACGTCTGAATAAACGCTTATATCACCCTCAAACGAACAGTCTGTTCCATTATATATGCCCGCAGCCTCCGTCCTTCCTGCCGAGCGCACGGATATGCTGCCGCTGGCAGAGCAGTCATACGCCCGTATCAGCGATGAGCTGTTCCCGAATATCCCGACACTGATATCCCCTTCCGCTGTCACGTCTATATCCGCATCCACGATATTGAGGTCATGCAGGACTATGCTCGAACCCTCGCCGAAAAGCCCGACAGAGCTTCCGCCCGCACCGGATATAGTCAGGTTCCTTATACTGTACCCGTTGCCGTCAAGACTGCCGTTTACGTACGGCTTCGGCTCCCAGTTCATCCCGGAAAGATCTATGTCGTTCATAAGCACATAGTCCCCATCTCCTGATATCGCGGAAAGCTCCGCGGCAGTGCGTATCTCGACCGCCCCGCCTTCGTTCGCGTCCGCATGCGCCGGCACCGCCGTCAGCACCGCCGCTGCAGCTGTAATAAGCGACAATAGTCTTTTCATATGCTGCCCCTCCATTCACGCAATAATATTAAAACCAATGGTCTCTATATTTACAGTTTACCATACAGGAAATTGCCTGTCAAGGAAAAACATAACTGTTTTAAGCTTTAATAAACGATTTTTTACCTATTCAATTGTTTATATTTGTTTATGAAATGTTTAAACTTTTGTTATATGATCTTTAATGAGTACAGGTAGAATATACTTGTAAGACGGAAGCTTACAAAACTCCTAAAGCCGGGCGCGGGAGACGGCGGGACGTCCCGCCCCTCCCGATGAGCCGGCACGAGCCGCATACGGCTTCCGTTCAATTACTACTTATTATATATACCACATAAAAGAAAGGGAGATCATTATGAAAAAGAAAAATGTAGCAGCTATATGCACTGTTGCAGGCGTTTGTGTTCTCACCTCCGCGGCTTTCGCAAGCTATCAGACTGCCAACGGCTATGACACGCTCAAGAAATCGCTCATGGGATCTATAGATTACACGAACTGCACAATAACAGGAAATATGAAAGCCTCCTTTGACGGTACCGAGCTTGTTTCAGCATCGTACGGTCTTGAGGCGGATTATCCGAACCAGCGCTCGCACAATTATACGACAACGGTATCACCAATAGACGGTACAGGCACCTACACCTCAGACTCATACGAGGACGGCGGCTACTATTATTACGAGCACTACAACGATAACGGAGAAAAGGACGGTCTTATACGCAATGAACGCTACGGCGACCCAAAAACAAACCTTTTCGGCATAGACGAACAGGACAGAAACACCGTAAACAAGATCTTTCGCTTCATGGAGCTTGCCGCGGACACCGTAGTGGGCGATCTTCGCAACAACTTCGTATGCACAGAGGATGCTGACGACCACTCATCCTACAGCATAACTCTCGACTCGGTGCAGATACCTGAGATCGTAAACGCCGGTCTGAGCGCGATATTCTCGGTAGCGAACGCTGAATCTACCTATATAACAGTTGATGACAACGGCAATGAGATCACAATGTCGTACGATGCAAATGATTTCGAGTATTACATCCTACAGCTCGGCACCGATCCTGTAGTTGATAATCTTACTCTCAACTTCACAGCCGGCAAGGACGGAAATTTCCGTGACGGCAAAGCGACTGTGAACTTCAAGGGAACAGACGCGAACGGCGCGGAGCATACCATGACGTTCGATATAGACCTCAGCTTCTCGAACATCGGCACGACCTCGGTAACGCCTGTTTCAGAGCTTGGAGTCAATGTATACGAATACGATTACGATGACGGCAGCCTCGATAAGGTAGAGTTCTGACAGACATCAGCCGGACCGACCGGCAGTTTTAGGAGGAGTTAGTATGATAAAGATTTCCGGACTTACAAAGCTTTATAAAAACAAGCGCGGGATACGCAACATATCGCTGACCGTAAAAACCGGCGATATACTCGGTCTTCTGGGGCCTAACGGCTCCGGAAAGACCACGCTTATGAAGGCGATGCTTTCACTCATCCAGGAGGACAGCGGCACGATCGAGGTAGACGGCAAAGCGCTTCACGATGATTTTGAGGGGATAATGGCAAAGACCGGCGCTCTTATAGAAGCGCCGGCGATATACAAGGATCTGACTGCATATCAAAATCTGAAGCTCGCGGCTCGTAACCGTGAGGATATTGCAGATATAGACAGGATATTAAGGGTGGTCCATCTTGAGCAGTACAGAAACGACAAGGCGGGACGTTTTTCGCTTGGAATGAAGCAGCGCCTCGGTCTTGCCGCTGCTCTTATGGGTGATCCTGAGATCGTTATTCTTGATGAGCCGGTAAACGGGCTTGATATCGAGGGTGTTGTTGAGATACGTGAATACATCAAGGAGATGAATTCAAAACAGAACACCACCTTCGTTATCTCAAGCCATATCGCTTCCGAGATCGAAAAGCTCAGCACACAGACGGCAGTCATTTATGACGGCGAGCTTGTGTCGATCGACAGCACACAGCACATAATGTCGCTGTATCCTTCGATGGAGGACTATTTCCTTTAGAAGGTCCATGAGAGGAGGGGCAGCATATGAATACATTTTTATTCGCTTTGAAAAAGGAGCTGTATAAGCTCACACATAAGAAAAAATACATAGTGTTCATACTCATAGGCGCGGCAGTTTCGCTCATTCGCTGGGGAGGCTCGGCGCTTATCACGAGACTTACCGATGGGTATGTCACGATGAAAACGAATATGACGCTGGAAATGCTGCCTTTCGCGGTGGAGATACTCATCCCGATAATAATGTTCATAGCCGCCGCTGACCTGTTCACGCACGAACATTCCGCGGACACTCTCAAAATGTGTCTGCTGCAGCCGATAACAAGATTCAAGCTGCTCACCGCAAAGGCCGCGGCCGTGGTGATAACGGGAGCTGCCTCGCTGCTCATTATGTATATCGTAAACATGATAATACAGCTGCTCTCCGGCGGCTCTATCGCACAGGCGCCGGTAACGCTTGCCGCGTATATAATAGACATCCTTCCGCTAATAGGTGTCGCTTTTTTGGGGATATTGATAAACGTTTGTCTTAAGGGCTCGGCTTCGTCTATGCTGCTTTGCCTGGCTGTTTACGCGGTCATGAAATACATGGGGCTGTATGTTGCAGGCTCAGAATCATTCCTGTTCACAGCCAGCGCAAAGCTCCACGTGATGATACTCGGTCAGGCTCTGCCAATGCATATATTGATGTACAAAATGGGTATTTTATTCGGAAGCATATTGATTTTATACTCGGTATCGTATATAATATTTGATAAGAAGAATGTTTAAGGGATGTTGATATGAAGATACGCCAGCGATTCAGCTATTACAATTTTATAATGCTTATAACGCCTATAGTTCTTATAGGCGTTGTTTCCGTTCTTTTCCTTATTATATTTATGATAAAATTTCCTGCAGCGGGGACTGAATACTTTTCAAGAGCGGCGCTCATAAATCCGTTCAACCTCATGAATGCTATAGGAAAATTTTTCTCAGGCAATCCTACTGCGATAATGTATGTATTCATATATATTATCGTATGCATAGCCATATGCTCGGTCACGAACACTATAATAACCCGACGCATGGCCTCGGAATTTGAAAAGCCGCTGCGCGAGCTTCGCAGTAATATGGACACCATCCGGAACGGCGATCTGAATTTTGAAGTGATGGGCAGCGAGCTTGATGAGATAGACGATCTCTGCGAGGGCTTTGACTCCATGCGCCGTGCGCTTGTATATTCACGCGAAAAGGAGAACCAGCTAAAGCAGGAGCGGAATATGCTCATCGCCAATATCTCACACGATCTGAAAACGCCGGTGACCTCAATAAAGGGGTATATTGACGGTATAAACGACGGTGTTGCCGACACGCCGGAAAAGCTGAAGCGGTATCTTGACACTATAAAGGCAAAGGCGGGGGTGATAGACGAGCTGGTGTCGAACCTGTCCACCTTCTCAAAGCTGGAGCTCTCCGGACTTGACTTTAACATGAGCCGCGGCGACCTGCGCGATCTCATACTTGATGTTGCCGACAGCTATAAGATAGATTTTGAACGTGCAGGTATGACGCTTGAAACAGAGATATGCAATGAGCCTCTGCCTGTACAGATAGACGGTGAAAAGATGAGACGAGTTATGAATAACCTCATAGACAACTCTCTAAAATACCGGCGCGCAGATAGCGCCGCAGTAAAAATATCGTGCTTCACGGACGAGGGTAATGCCTACGTGACTGTTCAGGATGACGGCATAGGCATTGAGCCGAAAGAGCTGAACAATGTTTTCGAGAGCTTTTACAGGACCGACCGTTCACGTACCTCACAGGTCAAGGGCAACGGTCTGGGACTGAGCATTGCCAAGCAGATCACCGAAAAGCACGGCGGCAGGCTCTGGCTGAGAAGCGCAGGGATAAACAAAGGCACAACGGCAACGCTGTGCCTGCCGCTTTCAGCCGGTACTGAGACGGCATGTGCCGCAGGGATTGACAAAATAATATAAAATATGCTATAATCTAAACAACGCAAGAGGGATGCGGTTATTTCTGACACCATTTTAGAATGGGGGTGTCAGATATGGATCTTGATCTGGTCATCGAATTGATAATTCTTATTATTATTTATGAGATCGTTAAGACTATAAAAAAATGACCGCCTATCTCCGCTAAAGACAGGCGGCTTGGAGCTTATTGTTCCAAAAACGTTTAATCTTTCGCAGAAATAACCGCCTTGGTTATTCCTCTTGCTACCATTCTATCATAAAAACATTGTGTTGTCAATGAATAAATTCTAAATGATTCAATAAATAAAATAAATAAAAAAATATCAGGTAATATCGGGAGATGCGTCATGAAAAAAATACTTATAATCGAGGATGACAAGGAGATCGCAGAGCTTGAGCGGGATTATCTTGCGATCAACGGCTTTGAATGCGATATTGAAAGCTGGGGAACCACAGGTCTTAACGCCGCCCTGACAGGCAGCTATGATCTTTTTATAATCGACATCATGCTTCCCGGCATGGATGGCTTTGAAATAATCACAAGGATACGCGAAAAGCTGCGCACACCGATAATATTCCTTTCAGCAAAAAGCGACGATATAGACAAGATACGCGGTCTTGGTCTGGGCGCAGACGATTATATGACGAAGCCGTTCAGCCCTAATGAGCTTGTAGCCCGCGTAAAGGCGCACATAGCTCGCTATGAGGCGCTGACACAGCCGGCATCACAGAAAATAACCGTCCGCTCGCTCGAGATCGATCCAGACGCGCGGACGGTCAGCATAAACGGTAAAAACGTAACAATGACCGCAAAGGAATTCGACCTGCTCTATTTCCTTGCCTCAAACCCGAACAGAGCCTTTTCCAAGGAGCATCTGTTTGACAGGATCTGGGGCATGGACGCGGTGGGCGATGTTTCTACCGTCGCGGTGCATATCCAGCGTGTGCGCGACAAGCTATCAAAAAGCGGTGAAAAGTTCATCGACACGGTCTGGGGAGTAGGTTATAAATTCACAAAATGATCCAAACAGAGGGGCTGTCGCTTTTAGCGCAGAACGCTAAATAGCTTTATAAAGCCATTTAGCTACGAACGAAACGCACAACTCGAAGTATACACATACACCGTCGTGTGCGTTTCGTCCGTTCTGCATCTAAAATCGAGCAGCCCCACGCAGTTCTTAACGCGACAGCCTCATTTCAGTCGTCAATATTTTTAAAAATTGAATATCCCCTTATCCTTCAGTATGCGCTCCGCCTCTCCCGCAAGATAGAGCGAGCCGCATATACAGACAAGTCCCTTTCCCGCAAGCTCTATAGCCTTATCTATCGCACGCTCCGGATCCGGCTCCGCTATGCACTCCGTGCCTGCGCTGTCGCATATGCGCTTTATCTCGTCACATCCCAACGCCCTTTCCATATCAAGCTCCGTCGCCACCACCGTTTTCGCGGCCGGAGCGATCGTGTGTATGCAAAGCTCGTACGATTTATCCTTCATCATAGCAAGAACGAGCGTTACAGGTCTGTTTTCCTCGGCAAGCGATGACTTGAGCGCACGGATACCGTCTATATTATGCCCTCCATCTATCACGATATTAGGCGCTACAAATTCAAACCGCGCCTTCCATGACACATTCTCAAACCCGTCTGTCACAGCCTTCTCCGGTATCTTCCAGCCTTTTTCCCTGAGCGCACGGACCGTTTCAAGCGCCACAGACGCGTTTTCCGCTTGATATGTCCCCTTCAGAGCCAAATGATAGCTCCAGGTCTTATATACAAATTTCCCCGGTTTTCTTCCCGCCTTATCGCATACCGTGAGAACTGCTCCCATATCAGCCGCAGCCTTCTCTATTATCCCACGCACACGCTCGTTCGGAGCCGAAACCACAGTGCCGCCCTCTTTTATGATCCCGCACTTTTCCTCAGCTATCTCCTCTAAGGTATCGCCCAGAAACTGCGTATGGTCAAGCCCTATCGAGGTTATGACCGCAGCCTCAGGCACCGGTATTATATTCGTAGCGTCGAGCCTGCCGCCAAGCCCTGTCTCAAGCACGACTATATCGCATTTCTTATCACAGAAATACCTCATAGCCGCCGCTGTTACAAACGCAAACTCTGAGACCTGAAGTCCGTTCTTTTCCATCGTTTCCGCCGTAGAACTGATATATCCGGCAAGCTCCTCATCACTTATCATCTCGCCGTTTATACGTATCCTCTCATTGAATACCTCAATAAACGGCGATGTATACAGTCCCGTCCTATACCCTGCTCGTCTGAGTATCTCCGCCGTCATAGCGCACACGGAGCCCTTGCCGTTCGTGCCCGCGACATGAACGAATTTAAGCTCCTTCTGCGGCTCGCCCATGAGCGCCAGCAGCTCACCTAGCTGTCTGTTCCCCAGGGGACGCACAAAACGCGGTATTGAGTGTACATAATCTATCGCTGCATTATATTCCATTTGATCCACTTCCTTTTTATACGCAAAGAAGTACCGAAAAACCATATTGTTTTCCGATACCTCTTTGTCTTTAGTGTCATCCCATAGCTTTCATCGCTTCTATATTTTCGATCACCTTTTCAAGCATGCTCTTATATTTCTCACCCTTCGCACGCTCCTCGTCAACGACCTTCTGCGGAGCCTTTGAAACAAATCCCGCATTTGAGAGCTTGCCCTCAACGCGCTTTATCTCTGCCTCAAGCTTCTTCTTCTCTGCATCAAGGCGCGCAAGCTCCTTGTCCTTGTCCACCAGCTCGCTCATAGGCAGATATATCTCGGCCCCGGCAACAACTATGTTTACCGAGTTCGGGTCTATACCGTCCTTACCGGCTCTTATCTCTACCTCAGAGGCCGAGGCGAGCTTCTCAAAGAACGCTGTGCCTTTGCTGAATATCTCAGGCTTCGTGGTAACTATGATCATCTTCGCCTTCTTTGACGGCGGAACGTTCATTTCGGAGCGCCTGTTGCGGACTGCCGAAACGGCGTCCATTATAAGCGTCATCGCAGCTTCCTCCTCCTCAAATACCAAAGACGGATCAAACTGCGGATAGCTGCTTATAACTATGCTTTCACCATCGTGCGGGAGATGCTGCCATATCTCCTCAGTTATGAACGGCATGAACGGATGCAGCAGCTGCATAGTATGCGAAAGAACGTACGTAAGCACATACTGCGCCGTTTTGCCTGTCGGATTTTCCTTATCGAACAGTCTGGGCTTTACGAGCTCTATATACCAGTCACAGAAGTTTTCCCAGATGAAGTCGTAAAGATTTGCAAGCGCTACTCCAAGCTCGAATTTATCAAGGTTGTCCGTAACGGTCTTTACTACCTTATTATACTTCGAAATTATCCATTTATCCTCAAGCTGCAGCTCCTCCGTATCCGGGAGCCTGTTATCATCGATCTCAAGATTCATCATCGTAAATCTTGACGCGTTCCATATCTTGTTCGCAAAATTGCGGCCCGCCTCTACCTTTTCCACATAGAAGCGCATATCGTTTCCGGGAGCGTTGCCGCTTGTTAGCGCGAAGCGCAGAGCGTCCGCTCCGTACTTTTCAATGATCTTCAGGGGATCTATGCCGTTCCCGAGCGACTTCGACATTTTGCGTCCCTCCGAATCGCGCACAAGCCCGTGCATGAACACCTTTTCAAACGGCGCCTTGCCTGTATGCTCGATGCCGGAGAATATCATTCTCGCCACCCAGAAGAAAATTATATCATATGCCGTTACAAGAACGCTTGTAGGATAGAAATAATCCAGCTCCTCGGTCTTATCCGGCCAGCCGAGCGTTGAGAAGGGCCAGAGCGCCGACGAGAACCATGTGTCAAGAACATCCTCATCCTGATGAACATGTCCGCCGCACTTCGGGCATACCGTTATATTCTCCTTAGATACCGTCGTTTCGCCGCACTCATCGCAGTAGAAAGCCGGTATTCTATGTCCCCACCAAAGCTGACGCGAGATACACCAGTCGAACACGCCTTCCATCCAGTTCATATATATCTTTGAAAATCTTTCAGGCACAAATTGAGTGTCCCCATTCTTTACCGCCTCGATAGCCGGCTTTGCAAGCGGCTTCATCTTGACGAACCACTGCTTTGATATCATCGGCTCCACTGTAGTGCCGCAGCGGTAGCATTGGCCCACATTGTGCGAGTGCTCCTCGATCTTGACTAAAAGACCCATCTCATCGAGATCCTTTATCATCTGCTTGCGGCACTCATAACGGTCCATACCCTCGTATTTTCCCGCATATGAGTTCATCGTGGCATCATCGTTCATTACCTTTATCTGCTCCAGCTCATGGCGCAGACCGACCTCAAAATCGTTCGGGTCATGCGCCGGTGTGATCTTAACGCAGCCTGTCCCGAACTCCTTGTCCACATATTCGTCCGCAATGACCGGAATCTCCCTGTCAGTCAGCGGCAGACAGAGCGTTTTTCCTATCATATGCTT
This sequence comes from uncultured Clostridia bacterium, assembly GCA_904420525.1. Classification (GTDB taxonomy): domain Bacteria; phylum Bacillota; class Clostridia; order UBA1381; family UBA1381; genus Ornithomonoglobus. The sequence goes on from CAJFVT010000165.1 coordinate 13,714, forward strand.
ATATCTCTCATCCTCCGGATTTACCGCTACAGCCGTGTCTCCGAACATCGTCTCCGGACGTGTCGTTGCGATGATCACATATTCGTCCGAGTCCTTCACCGGGTATTTGATATGCCAGAAGTGTCCCTGCTGCTCCGCGTGCTCTACCTCTGCGTCAGAAAGCGCCGTTATACACTTCGGACACCAGTTTATTATCCTTGAGCCCTGATATATGAGACCCTTGTTGTACAGGTTCACGAACACCTCGCGGACAGCCTTTGAGCAGCCCTCGTCCATTGTAAATCTTTCTCTGTCCCAGTCGCATGAGGAGCCGATCTTCTTGAGCTGATTGATTATCCTGTTTCCGTACTTTTCCTTCCATGCCCATACTCTTTCGAGGAACTTTTCACGGCCAAGATCATATCTCGTTATACCCTCGTTAACGCGCATATCCTCCTCGACCTTTATCTGCGTTGCTATACCGGCATGATCTGTTCCGGGCACCCACAGCGCCTCATAGCCCTGCATCCTCTTATACCTTATAAGAATATCCTGAAGCGTTTCATCAAGAGCGTGTCCCATATGCAGCTGCCCTGTGACGTTCGGCGGCGGGATAACGATAGTGAACGGCTTCTTGTCCCTGTTCACCTCTGCATGGAAATATCCCTTCTCCACCCATTCACTGTACAGCTTGTCCTCAAACTCCTGCGGATCGTAATTCTTTGCAATATTCTTCGCGTCTTCCATAATCACTATTCCTTTACTTTATAAATATCATAACAAATACAAATAACACCACTGACACTGCCAGAGCAGCCAGCTTTATCCTGAACAGCAGCGTTTCTGACGGCTCCTGTCTGCGCAGCACCTTTTCAGCAAAGGTCTTGGCCCTGTAGCATATGAACAAAAGCAGCGCGCATATAGCCAGACATATAATTTTGATAAGCATAGATAAAGTCCCTTCCCCGCCCCGGCTTTTTGCCGGAGCAGACACGGCCCTGCAATAATACAGCTGCCGTAAAAATACCGTCTGCATAATATTATCTCATTTTTGAATATATTTGTCAAGTCCTTTTACCGCATTGCCGCTATTTTTTTAAGAGATTTTAAGAATATTTTACCGTATCGTATCATATAAATAATTATGTACTAAACAGCCGGCGCCGTAAAACGGCCGTACCGGCACAGAACAAACAGACATATAGCTTTATTATCATAGGTGATTGCGAAACGTTCGTTTCGCAATCCGTCAAGCATATGTAGGTTAAAAAAGTTCCAT
>CAJFVT010000166.1 GCA_904420525.1 uncultured Clostridia bacterium
ATATGCAGAACTTTAAGCTCCTCAGGGAAGTAGGAAAGATAAAGAAGCCTATACTTCTGAAGCGAGGGCTTGCAAGCACGATAGAAGAATGGCTGATGGCAGCAGAGTACATAATGTCTGAAGGCAACGATGACGTTATACTTTGCGAAAGAGGTATAAGGACATATGAAACGTCCACAAGAAATACGTTTGATCTGAGCGCTATACCGGTGACACAGGAGCTTTCTCATCTGCCTATCATAGCCGATCCCAGCCATGCGACAGGCGCATACAAGTATGTAGGACCTGTGGCAAAGGGAGCTGTTGCGGCAGGAGCGGACGGACTTATGATAGAGGTTCACGACTGCCCTGAATGCGCGGCATCTGACGGTCCTCAGTCATTAAAGCCGGAAAAATTCGATGAGCTTATGAAGGAGATCAAAACGATAGCAGAAGCAGTCGGACGCGAGCTTGATCTATAAGCTGATAAAAGCTGACAGCAGAATAATCGTGATAAAGCTGAGAGGCTGTTGCAAAACTCGTTGAGTTTTGCTGCAGCCCCTTTTAAGTAAATGAAAGGGATATTTGCTTATGTTGGGATATATGGGACCTGACGGGACATTTACGCAGCAGGCAGCTATGGAATGGTCGGGCGGAAAAGAGGAGCTGCGGGAATTTCCAACGATCGCCGGCGCGATCAAGGCAGTGGACAGAGGTGAAATAGAAAGATGCATAGTGCCGATCGAGAACAGTCTCAACGGTAGTGTTACTATGACTCTGGACACTTTGGCATTTGATGCGAATGTATATATAACGGACGAGCATATTCTTAGGATCGCACAGAATTTGATCATAAAAAAGGGTGCGGATATTTCTGATATCAAAACGATAATCTCGCATCCGCAGGCGTTAGGGCAATGCTCAAGGATGCTGGAGCAGGATTTTGCCGGGGTGGAGCTGAAGGCGGCGGAATCTACCGCAATGGCGGCAAAAATAACGGCGGAGAGCGATGGAAGTATTGCGGCCATAACATCAGGAGCCGCTGCAGCTCTATATGGTCTTGAGGTCGCGCGGGCAGTGTGTAATGATGACAGCAACAATTTCACAAGATTTGTGGTAATTGAAAAGAACAGGGCTTTGTGTGTTACCGGACATGATAAGACTTCTATAGTTCTTTCTACAGAACATTCACCGGGGAGCCTGTTCAGCGCTCTCGGAGTCTTTGCAAAAGAAAATATAAACATGCTTCGTATAGAATCGAGACCGGTAAAAAAGGAATTCGGGAAATATGTGTTCTTTGTGGATATAGAGGGAAATATCGATGATGCCCGAATTTATTTTGCGTTAAAAAACGTCCGGGACCATTCCTCATTTTATAAATTTTTAGGGAGCTATAGGTATAACGAGATTTGACACAATAAAGAAAAACCATCGCTGGCAATGCGGTGGTTTTTCTAATATATGAATATAGCATGCACAAGCAATGCTATTTATATTATATAACTTTTTTGGCGAAAAAGCAAGTGAAAATATTAAATTAATTGAAAAAAATTTGGTTATGAACATTATTTTATAGGTATTGACATAGCGGCACTGGAATGATATACTATAGTCATATAGGTTATGTATGATAACAGATCGATCAAATAATCGGGAGGATATTGGATATGAAAATATCGACAAAGGGAAGATATGCGATAAGGATGATGATAGATATAGCGCAGAATTCAAGGGATGGAAATGTTTCACTTAAGGATGTCGCAGATCGTCAGGGGATATCGCTCAAATACCTTGAGCAGATAGTGATAATGCTCAGCCGTGCCGGACTCCTTAGGAGCCAGAGAGGAGCGCAGGGGGGATACAGGCTTGTGCGTGAGCCGGATCAATATTCAGTCGGGGAGATCCTGCGCATAACGGAGGGCAGCATGGCGCCGGTGGCGTGTCTTGAGAATGAGCTTAATGATTGCCCTAGAGTGGATTTCTGCCCGACAATAAAGCTCTGGACCGGATTATATAAAACTATGATCGAATATCTTGACAGCGTAACGATCGCTGATCTGCTGAATGACAGTTCCGAGTCTGATATGAGCTGCCGTGACATTTGAAGCAAAGGTGCCGCAGCTGGATAATATTTTTCGGGAAGAGGGTATAAAAGATGTCAAGGGCGTATGCCGCTATAGATCTAAAATCGTTCTACGCGTCAGTTGAATGTATTTCGCGCGGACTCGATCCTCTCACAACAAATCTTGTTGTAGCTGATGAGAGCAGGACGGAGAAAACCATATGTCTCGCAGTATCGCCGTCTTTAAAGGCATACGGGATACCGGGACGCGCGAGGCTTTTTGAGGTGATCCAAAGGGTCGGGGAGATAAATAAGGTGCGCCGGAGAAAATTGAACGGGCGAGAGCTTGAGGGAATATCGTATGATCGAACAGAACTCAGCAGATCGCCGCTGCTGGAAGCAGGATATATAACAGCGCCTCCGAGAATGGCTCATTATATGGAGGTCAGCACAAAAATTTATGAAATATATTTAAAATACGCAGCGCCTGAGGACATACATGTGTATTCAATAGACGAGGTGTTTATAGATCTGACAGATTATATAGCCGCACACGGTCTTACCGCAAGGGAGCTGACTCAGCTTATGGTAAGCGATGTGTTTGAGGAGACAGGAATAACCGCTGCGGCGGGGATCGGTACAAATTTATATCTGTGTAAAATAGCAATGGATATCGTAGCAAAGCACACAAGACCGGACAGAAACGGAGTAAGGATAGCTGAGCTGGATGAAATGAGCTACAGAAGGCTTCTGTGGAGCCATCGGCCGCTGACGGATTTCTGGCGTGTAGGCCGTGGATATGCTAAAAAGCTTGAAAAAGAAGGACTTTACACGATGGGGGATATAGCGCGCTGTTCGATCGGGGAGCCGCATGAATATCACAATGAAGAATTGCTTTATAAGCTGTTCGGCAAGAATGCTGAGCTTTTGATAGATCACGCATGGGGGTGGGAGCCGTGTACCATAGCGGATATAAAGGCATACAGACCTCAGTCGCGGAGCATAGGCTCAGGACAAGTCCTTCAATGCCCGTATGAATGGAAAAATGCGAGGATGATCGTGGTCGAAATGACGGAAATGCTTGCGCTGGAGCTTGTTGACAAGGGATTGACAACAGATCATCTGACCTTGACTGTAGGATACGACAGAGGGAACGTTACAGGATCGTACAAGGGCGATGTTACGACTGACTGTTATGGACGTAGGATACCGAAGCATGCGCATGGAACAGCGAGGCTCGGCCGCAGGACCTCATCGGCAAAGCTTTTGACCAAGGCGGTAACGGAGCTTTACGATGATATAGTGGATAAGGAGCTGCTGATCAGGCGTGTTTACCTTACGGCTGAGAATGTGGTATCGGAAAAAGAAGACCATAGGCCGTTATATGAGCAGCTGGATCTTCTGACCGACTATGAGGAGCGGGAGAAGAAGCAAAAAAAGGAGGATGAGGAACTGGAGCGTGAAAAAAGAATGCAGCAGGCTATGCTTGACATAAAGAAGAAATTTGGAAAGAATGCGGTTTTAAAGGGAATAAGCCTTAAGGAGGGAGCAACAGCAAGAGAGAGGAATAAGCAGATAGGCGGACACAAGGCATAAATGGGGGAGAAAGCCGGTATGGATAATAAATTCAGCGACACGAGCAGGTACAGTGATATAATGCACCTTTCGCATCATAACTCGGAAAAGCATCCGCGTATGAGCATGTCAGACAGAGCAGCTCAGTTTTCGCCGTTTGCCGCGCTGCGCAGCTTCGGTTCCGCCGTCAGTGAAGCGGCACGGCTTACTGAGGAGCGTCATGACACCGATGAGGATTGGAAGGAGATGCTGAACAGCAGGCTATGTGTCATACAGGAGCATATATCTGAGCATCCGGAAATAACGGTTATATATTTCATCCCGGATGAGCGCAAATCAGGAGGCGCTTACATATCTTTTACGGGGCGTGTAAAAAAGCTTGACACTATAAAAAATATGATAGTTTTTTCGGATAAGACTGAAATACATTTTGATGATATATCAGATATTTCCGGACAATTGTTCAGCGGTCTTGAAGAATATGACTGCTGAAGATCCGGATACGATTTTATAGGTAATTGCGAAACGAATATTTCGCAATCACCTAATGCGATTTTATACATGGAGGGAAGTTATGGGATATTTATCGAAGCTCAGAGAGAAGGTAGGGCATGACAGGATCATAATGGTCGGAGCTACGGCGTTTGTTGAAAATGAAGCAGGCGAGGTGCTCATGCAGCTGCGCTCAGATACGAACGACTGGAGCCTGCCGGGAGGATGTATGGAAATAGGTGAGAGGGTAGAGGATGCGGCGAAGCGTGAGCTGCTTGAGGAAACGGGTCTGCATGCGGAGGAGACGGAGCTTATAGGTATATTCTCCGGCAGGGAGTATTTTTACACTTATCCCAATGGAGACAAGGTGGATACACTTATAATACTTTACCGTATGAAGGGAATAACAGGTGAGCTGAGAATTTCAGACAATGAGAGCAAGATACTCAAATATTTTCCGAAAAATGAGCTGCCGGAGCCGCTTGAAGCGAGAACGGAAATAATGTTTTCACGCCTGCGAGAGATGGGCGTGCTTTGATATATTACGCAGTGATATTGAAAATGGGTCCTTGTCAAACAAAGCTTGATAAAGACCCATTTTTGATATCAATTATTATCCGAGCAGCGCTTTGGCTTTTAATATAGCGATAGCCGTTTTGCAGTCATTGATCTCGTTGTTCATTACCATTTCATAGAGAGTATCAAGAGGATATTTTTTGACGTTTAGGAACTCTCCTGAATCAAGATGCTGACCTACAAATTCAAGATCGGTCGCAAGATATATAGTGAGCTTTTCCTCACAGTAGCCGGGTGTTGCGTAGTATGTGCCGAGCGGAACGATATTATTAGCTCTGTAGCCGGTTTCCTCTTCAAGCTCGCGTATACCGGCGGTAAGCGTGTCGGTGTCGCTTGCTTCGAGCTTGCCGGCTGGGATCTCAAGCATCATTGATCTTGCCGCTATCCTGTACTGGCTAACCATAAAAACCTCACGCTCCGGCGTTACCGCGATGATCCCTACGCCGCCGTGATGCTCAACGATCTCACGCTTTGATCTTTTGCCGTCCGGAAGCTCCACATCATCCACTCTTACAGATATGACTCTTCCATCAAATATCCTTTTTGTGCCGATAACCTTTTCTTCAAAATCCATTTTAACAGATCCTTTCTAAAATCAAAGATTGATATTTATCTCGCGGCCTGTTGGAGCATATTTGCGGTATTTGATCCCGACCATGTCAAACATTTTCTTCGCCGCATTGTCACTGTCAGAATCGGCGTATTTATCGGACATGTATATGATCTCGGCTATGCCGCTCTGGATGATAGCCTTCGCACACTCATTGCATGGAAATAATGTGGAATATATCCGTGACCCTTTGAGCGAGGGAGACGGGCTGTTTAATATAGCGTTCAGCTCAGCATGGCATACGTACATATATTTAGTCTCAAGCGGAGCACCGTTCCGCCGCCACGGCATCAGTGAATCGGCGCAGCCTATCGGCATGCCGTTGTAGCCGAGCGACAGTATCTTGTTTTCGCTGCTCACTATACAGGCTCCGACCTGTGTATTATCGTCCTTTGAACGCATTGCGCTCAAAAGAGCTATGCCCATAAAATATTCATCCCATGAAATATAATCAGTTCTCATACTTTTTTATACCTATATCGCTTCTGTGGAATTCATCCTTCCAGGTTATCTTTCCTACAGCCTCATAAGCGCGCTTTATAGCCTTGTCGAGGTCATCGTCAACCGCGGTAACTCCCAAAACGCGTCCGCCGCTGTTTACGTATTTCCCATTTTCAAGCTTTGTCCCCGCATGGAACACGATAACGCCGTCCATAGCGTTTGCATCCTCGATGCCTGAGATCTCATATCCCTTTTCATAGGAAACAGGATACCCGCCGGATGCCATAACGACACATACAGCAGCATTATCCTCCCATTCGATGTTGACCTCGTCAAGACAGCCGTCAATGACCGCCTGCATGATCTCTACAAGATCTGTCTTAAGACGCGGCAGAACCACCTGTGTTTCCGGATCGCCGAAACGGCAGTTGTACTCGATCACCTTAACGCCGTCGGCTGTCATCATAAGTCCGAAATAGAGGACTCCCTTAAAAGGTCTGCCCTCGGCAGCCATAGCCTTGATGGTAGGGATGAATATGTTTTCCATACACTCCTGTGCCTTTTCAGCATCGTAAAGACGCGAAGGTGAAAATGTACCCATACCGCCGGTATTTAATCCCTTATCGTTGTCATATGCACGCTTGTGATCCTGAGCCGATACCATAGGACAGATAGTCTTGCCATCGGTGAAAGCAAGCACGGACACCTCAGGACCTGTAAGGTATTGCTCTATAACGACTCTGTTGCCGCTGTCACCGAACTTTTTATCGTCCATTATCTCTTTTATCCCATCGACAGCTTCCTGCTCGTTCTGGGCGATAATAACACCCTTACCGAGAGCCAGCCCCTCGGCCTTGATAACAGCCGGGTATGTACCTTTTTTTACATAATCTATAGCTGAGGCGCTGTCTGTGAACACCTCATATTCCGCGGTGGGGATATTGTATTTTTTCATAAGCTCCTTTGAAAAGACCTTGCTTCCCTCGATTATCGCGGCATTCTTGCGCGGGCCGAAAGCCTTTATCCCTGCGGCTTCCATTGCATCGACCATTCCGAGAACGAGCGGGTCATCAGGTGCAACTACTGCAAGATCGATATCCTTTTCCTTTGCGAAAGCGACCATAGAATCTATATCTGTAGCGCTTATGTCAACACACTCAGCAAGTTCGGATATACCTCCGTTGCCGGGTGCGCAGTAGATCTTTTCAGCCAAAGGCGACTGCGAGATCTTCCATACTATAGTATGCTCGCGTCCGCCGCCTCCTACAACTAATATTTTCATAATTTCCTCCGTTATATCTTTGTTTGTGAGTCCGGATAATTTGAGTTTTGGTTTTCCGCATACATATGCAGAACGCGGATCAACGTATCAATGGTGGAACAAACGGATACCTGTGAACGCCATTGCCATGCCGTATTTATTGCAGGTATCAATAACGTTGTCGTCACGGACTGAGCCGCCGGGCTGAGCTATATAGTAAACGCCTGACTTATGTGCTCTCTCGATATTGTCTCCGAACGGGAAGAATGCGTCTGAACCGAGCGATACTTCCGTGTTCTTTGCGATCCATTCCCTCTTTTCTTCAGCAGTGAGGACCTCAGGCTTGACCTTAAAGAATTTCTGCCACTCACCCTCGGCCAGAACATCATTATGATCTTCCGATATATAAACATCTATGGTGTTGTCTCTGTCAGCGCGCTTGATGCCGTCAACAAACTGCAGATCAAGCACCTTAGGGCACTGCCTGAGCCACCATGTATCCGCTTTTGTACCGGCAAGACGAGTGCAGTGTATCCTTGACTGCTGACCTGCGCCTATTCCGATTGCCTGACCGTCCTTAACATAGCAAACACTGTTAGACTGTGTATATTTAAGAGTTATAAGCGCTATCATAAGATCGCGTTTCGCGTTGTCAGGAAGCTCATTATTGTCTGTGACTACATTATTTAAAAGCTCCGTATTTATATCGAGCTCATTTCTGCCCTGCTCGAATGTGACGCCGAAGACCTGCTTATGCTCGATCGGATCCGGCGTGTAGTCAGGATCTATTTTAAGGATGCAGTAATTTCCCTTCTTTTTTGCCTTCAGGATCTCAAGAGCCTCATCGGAATACGACGGGGCGATTATACCGTCCGATACTTCCTTTTTTATAAGCAGCGCTGTGGCCTTGTCACATTCATCGGAAAGCGCGATAAAATCTCCAAAAGAGGACATCCTGTCTGCGCCTCTTGCTCTCGCGTACGCGTTAGCCATAGGTGTGAGCTCAACATCATCGGTAAAGTAGATCCTCTTAAGCGTATCAGAAAGCTCAACGCCCACAGCTGCTCCGGCAGGAGATACATGCTTGAAGGAGGTTGCGGCCGGAAGTCCCGTAGCCTTTTTCAGCTCTTTGACCAGCTGCCAGCCGTTTAAGGCATCCAGCAGGTTGATGTATCCGGGTCTGCCGCAGAGGACTTCGATAGGCAGATCGCTGCCGTTGTCCATGAATACGCGCGAAGGCTTCTGGTTAGGATTGCAGCCGTATTTTAATTGCATTTCGTTCATTTGTATATCATTCCTTTCAATAGTTTTCATGATCAATGCAGGACAAGGATTATTTGTTTTTGTTCACGATCCTTGAGCTTGTTTCTCCGGTCTCCAGATCGATAAACCTTACAAAAAGCGAAACCTTGTTGTCCTCGTTGAGGGATTCCCAAAGCTCGTTGGTGAATTCATCGATATCATTTGGGATATCTACAAGCTTGGGTTCGCCTTCGAAGGAGGGCAGGGGGGATCCGTCGCTCATATAAGTGTGAATGAAACGTCCCTCTCCGGCGATTGGATCCTTATAAGAGAACGTAAATCTGAGGCACGAATTTGGGTCCCCGTTATCGCTTTTAAGGATCGACATTGCATAGTTGAAATCACCGTTATCTGTCGTTTTTATTATGCCAGAGATCCTCGGCGTATAATTAGGGGCGTCATCCTCGAATTCGCGGGTCCTGAGCGCCTGCTCAAAGGTGAGCTGCTGATTCATAAGCTCGTATATCGTGTCCGTCTGATCGCCGTTTGTCACTATAGTCTTGTTGCCGAGCACACGCACCGGAGCATATATTATGAGATGCGGATCTTCGAGCTTCGATGGATCAAACGCCTGTGTGCGTATACCGTTTCCGTCCTCAACAAAAACTCTGTTGCGGCTGTTTGAACTGCGCCCCATAATGAAATATGCGGCGACCGCATTTTTTCCATCGGCGCTTTTGCCTATAACGATACCTCTGCCGGGATATGCGTTTGATGATAATTCCTCGTAAATATTTAATTTCTCCATATATCTTTTCCTTTCTGAGCTCATACCCGCCCGCTGCACACCATTTCCACAGCCTCAGGAAGTATGATCCACTCTGCCTCCTCCATAACGCGTTTTTGCAGGACTTCGGGAGTGTCTCCGTCCTGTATGTAAACAGCCTTCTGAATTAATATCTTTCCGCCGTCAACGACCTCATTTACAAGATGAACCGTTGCGCCTGTCACCTTGACACCGTAATCAAGCGCCGCCTCATGCACCTTCAGACCGTACATGCCCTTGCCGCAGAAGGATGGTATCAGTGAAGGGTGGATGTTGATTATCCTGCCGGAATACTCTTTGAGCAGCTCTCCTCCGAAGATGGCCATGAAGCCCGCAAGCACGATGATATCGACCTGCATATCCTTCATATATGAGCAGATCCGTCTGCTGAATTCCTCGGCGTCACCGCCGCAGTCGGCATTCTTGCGTATCACCATTGTCGGGATGCCTGCCTTTTTGGCGCGTTCAAGACCGTATGCTCCCGCGCTGTTGGAGCATACGCAAACTATTCTGCCGCTTTTGATAACGCTGCCCTGCTTATCGATAAGCGCCTGCAGATTTGTTCCTCCGCCTGAGATCAAAACACCTATGTTTTTCATTATACGATCTCCACATCCTTGCTGCCTTCTGCAAGCTCGCCTATTATATAAGCCTTCTCTCCGGCAGCCTCGAGACAAGCAACGGCAGCGTCAGCCTTGTCCGCATCGACTGCAACGATCATTCCTATACCCATGTTAAAGGTGTTGTACATATCCATTTCCGGTATATCGCCCTTGTCACGGAGAATATCGAATATCGGAAGGATATCCCAAGTACCCTTATGTATGACTGCCTTTAAGCCGTCCGGAAGCATTCTTGGAACATTCTCTATAAAGCCGCCGCCTGTGATATGCGAGACCGTGTTGATGCCGACCTCGTCTATAAGCTTTAGTAGGGGCTTGACATATATTCTTGTTGGTGTGAGAAGAGCTTCGCCGATCGTCATGCCGAGAGCCTCGCTGTATTCAGATAGATTAGCCTTTGCATTTTCACCGTTGAGGTCAAAGAGCTTGCGAACGAGAGAATAGCCGTTTGAATGGATACCGCTCGAAGCGATGCCGATGAGCTTGTCTCCTGCCTTGGCCTTGTCCCCGTCTGTGATCTTATCCTTTTCAACGATACCAACGCTGAAGCCTGCGAGATCGTATTCATCCTCAGGATAGAAGCCAGGCATCTCCGCCGTTTCTCCGCCCACGAGCGCACAGCCAGCACTTACGCAGCCGTCTGCAACGCCTTTGACTATCTGAGCGATCTTTTCCGGAACGTTTTTACCTACAGCCAGATAGTCGAGGAAGAAAATCGGCTTTGCTCCTGAGCAGGCAACGTCATTAACGCACATTGCAACACAGTCCTGACCTATCGTATCATGCTTATCCATAAGGAAAGCTATCTTGAGCTTTGTTCCGACTCCGTCGGTACCTGAAACGAGTACAGGGTTTTTATAGTCCTTTGAGATCTCAAACAGTCCGCCAAAGCCGCCTATCCCTCCGAGAACTCCTTCAATAGATGTCCTCTTGACATCGTCCTTTATGAGTCTTACCGATTCATAGCCGGCTTCAACATCAACTCCTGCTGATTTATATGCATCTGTAGCC
>CAJFVT010000167.1 GCA_904420525.1 uncultured Clostridia bacterium
AGGAGGTGGGATTCGAACCCACGAGCCCTTTCGGACTACCGCATTTCGAGTGCGGCCCGTTATGACCACTTCGATACTCCTCCATACGTCGTCCGAAATTCTTCGTTCCTGCCGAACAACATATATATTCTACCATAACACAAACAGTTTGTCAAGTAATTTTTTTATTATTTCAAAAATTTTTTTCAAAAATTTTCAGTAATAACTCCAAAGACGGATCAAGCGGCTGCCGCGCTGAGGCAGCCGCCGCTTCAAGACCGCTTATTATCCCAAATTTATGCATTCTGCACTGAATGCGGCGTTCCCGGCTATGGACAGTGTTACTCAATAAATGCATACTCGCCCGCGAATAATATAGTCCCTGTATCGTTATCCCGTATAATATACATAAACGGCGTGTCATACTTTACCTCTATAGGCGGCGGAGGCACCGAGGTCGCTCCTCCTCCTGCTATCGCAGTAACAGCTACAGCCTCTGTCCCTTTTTCATTTACATCGATATACGTCTTATGCGAAGCATACTGTATATACGGATTATCCTCAAATTCACCGCCTATGTCTCCGCTGTACATCCCACCAAGGTCTGCCAGTCTGGGGTCAAATACGTTTTCCGCGCCGATGGCTTTCATAAGCTCTATCAGATCCGTGTCATATTCTGTTATGAATTTCGGGAAACTCAGATCTATACGCTCATAGCTCATTTCACCGATAGCATATTCAGCCGCTGCAAAGCCGTAATCACCCTTCACTGCGTACATCGAGATATTGAGATCTCCCTTATTTTCTCCGTTATATCTGCTGTACGGCAGCTCTATGATCTGCATTTTATCATTGCCGTAATAATTGTAATACGATGTATCATGCATGAAATCTGTTTCTTTTTTATCGCCGTTTCTGTCTGTAAATACATCCTTTGAGGTCTGCAACGGATCAAACTGTTCCTGCCATGCTCCCTTAAAGTAGACAGTGTTCAAAAGCATCGAATGTACACCATTCTGCAGTATATTTCTAAATGCATTGCTGTCCATGATCTGAGTGATCTTACCTATCGTATTCTCACTTACCCAGCCGTTCATCTCTCCAAGCGCTTCTGAGGACTCAATTTTATTGACCTCTGCACTGTAGTAATTCTCCGCCGCTTCCGTATACTGCATCAAAAGATCTCTGCTTGTCACATCAGGAAACATCCATATCGAATTTGCGATATCGAACTCGGTCACCTCATCCGAGCCGTAGCGCTCAATATCCGCCTTTATACTCTCATTGAACACTGCAATATCATCTATATCAAACGCATTTAAAAGCTGCTCCTGAGTTTCACCCCTCGCTCCATTGGCAAGCATTGCGAATGCCGTCTTTATCGAAAGCGGCGAGATCATATAGTTCTTGTCATCGGGCATCTCCGCAAGGATCTTTTCAGTAAAAATATCCTCCGCCGCTTTATTGCGTACACCAAGTATATCTGCACAGAGCCGAACCGCGTCGCTGCGTGTAAGCTCATCATCCGTCTCTACAAGCAATTTTACTATGTCGTTATTCAGATACCCTTCTGCCTGCGCTTTTTCGTACACATTCCCGATCGTTATATCACCCGCTGATCCATTTTCCGTGCTCAGGAATATTTTCATGAATTCCCTCGCCGTAACGTTCCTGTCAGGAGCAAACATTCCATTTCCTACCCCGTCTACGTACCCGGCATGCACAAACTTTTCATTAACATCGTATCCCCAATGACCCTCTGTGTCAATAAACAAAGGTGTTTCATAACCTATATCGATAAATGCCGCGCCTGTAAGACGCCAAATAAACATAAGCGCCTCCGCTCGCGTTACGTGCCGTTCCAGCTCATATCCCTCTCCCGTACCTATCAATATCCCTGCCTCAGCCGCAGCTTCAACCTCCGGCGAAGTCCCAGTCAACTGCTCTGCTGAATACGCTGTACCGCATATTCCGATGCCGAGCGCCGCCGCTGCAAGCAATGCGATCTCTTTCTTCATTATTGATCCCCTTCTTCACTTTTGACCATGTTGGTCTATCATTTTCTATTATTAATACTTTTTATCGCCTAAAATAGTTGCAAAAAACAGACATTTTATGATCATTTTGTATACTATGTCTAATGCATCAGTATGTCTATTAGTCATTTTAAACAATATGAAATTTTTTTTCAAAAAAAGCTTGACTTTCTTATGTCTGTGTGGTATCATATTTCTTGTGCTGAGGCGGTCAAGCTTTCAAAAAATATATATGCGCTATTAGCTCAGTTGGTAGAGCACCTGACTCTTAATCAGGGTGTCCGGGGTTCGAGCCCCCGATGGCGTACCAAAGAAAAGACCTCATAAATTGCATGGTTGTGTGATTTATGAGGTCTTTTCTTTTTATCCTGTTTTTTCGTCAGCCACCGCTTTGACTACCATTTGACTACCAAATGTGATATTTATGTAAAATTAGGTTGATTCGTATCGCAGTAGCAGTTCCGCAAAATTTACTGTTTCCACCAATCAGCCACATCTGTACGCGGTTTGCACAATTCGCATGGCTTATATTTCTCCATTGCCTTATATCTATGTACAAGCCTTTTTTTCTTCCCTTCCAGCACCTTGCATTTGCTTCTATGATAGCATTTACCTCCGTCGGTAACAAATGCATTAAATTCTCTGCCCCAGCCGTACTGTTTGTTTGTTTTGTACGGTAATCCGTTCTCATCAACTGCATAACCCTCAGGCAGACGTGTAGGTGCAGTAAAAAGTGTCATTTGTTGATATCTTGGGCGATCCGTACTACCCTTTGTTACTGCACGTTTAGGTCTATCTGAACACAAGTCATCTATATTTTCCACTGCCTGCTCCGTTTGCACTGAGTACTCTTTCTTTTTTATAGACTCAGACTCTTTCGTACACGCCGTTTCCTGCTTTTCGATCTCACCTTGCATCATCATTATCTCTTCTTTTAATCTTTTCGATCTTGTATTATACCATGCAGTGCGAAAATCGTACAAAAAGATCTGTACTTTTTTATATAAAATTTTAAAACTCAATGCTATAAACCTAAAAAACTTTTTCAACATAGTAAAACATCCTTTTTTATCATCGAGCAAAATGTATGGTAGTTTTCTAACGCCAGATATAACAAGAAAAATAGGATAAGCAATAAGTAACGCTACACACACCAAAACAAATACAACAAATGGAATGAAAAATAATCCCGTCAAAAAATAAGTGAATGGTGCTATGTCAAGATAACGGACACATTAAACCTTTGTTTTTTAGTAAAATCAGCAAAATGCACAAATTGGTCGCATTTATTC
>CAJFVT010000168.1 GCA_904420525.1 uncultured Clostridia bacterium
GTATTGCCATCGTTGAACCGTATTACAACCATAGCCCGCTGAGCTTTGCCTGCAATGCTGGTTTCTCCATCTATCTTAGCCTGTTGGATGTTAGTTGGATCCGGGATACTTGCACCCTGTGGGGTCAAAGTTGTTGCAATACTCTCCAGCTTGAACATGGAGATATTCATGATCGGTCTTTCATACTTCATCATTGATCTACCTCCTTGGTTTCTATAGTGAATGTTGGATAATCATTCCTTTCAGCAACTCCCTCAAGCATAACTGAATCTATGTCATCTTCAACTTTATCCACAACAACAGCTATTGTAATAGAAGAATCTCCTGTTATAGTCGTTGCTCCTACAGCTGCTTTTTCTTCATTACTATTGGCTAATTTAACAGTTACTTTAGGATAAAATACTGTACCAAGACCTCTAAGAGTTCCTTCCCATAACGAAGCTGGTGTAGAACCAGAATCCTCATAGTCAGCTATGTGTACAGCTGGTGATTGAGGATATACGGGAATCTGCTCAAATTCTGCACTTATAGTAACATTGCCGCCAGGCATTGTGAACTCTCGATTATTTCCAACGCCTTTCACATCAACTTGGTTCCCATCATATGTAACCTTTAAGTCCTTTAACTGGTAACCTGCGTCAGGAGCAATGACCATTGTTACCTTCTCACCTTGCATTGCGCTAAATTTTGATGGACTTACCAATCCATTATCCGATTGAGTTACGGTTATTGTGTACGTACCGGCAAATTCAACTTCCAATTTAGCATCTTTATTCATTTGATACGTATCAACCCACGATGCTGCATTAGCATCTATTGACTGCACTACATCATCAATCGTCACACTTTTTATCTGCTGTCCGGAAGGCGCCTTTATGGATATAGTAACAGTTGCATCTTTTGCAGTGACATAATCACCATCATCCGTATATGAGCCAACCGTGTTGCTGGTCACGTTAATGGTGGCACCCTCAATATCGTCAGGAATATCAAGTGTTACAGCTTCGCTGACAGTTACATCCGCACTAGGAGTTGAACTTTCAAATTTAAAATTACTGCCCGTAACAATATATGTTACATTGTCATGTTCAAAAGTATATCCGCTTCCATTTATAAATTTATTAAATTCTTCTGTACTATCAGCATAGCCACCCCATTCAACGTCATTATGCTTGATATCTAATGGAAACTTCCCTTCTCCGTTTTCCTCACTATACGCACTAACCGTGACCGCTGATCCGGCAAAGACAGTCACCGTCATTATCAATGCCGTGAAGGCACCGATAAGCTTTTTTAAGTACATTATTTTCTCTCCTTTCTTTCTTACCCGATCCCTGCGGAGCCGGGATCATCATATTTGCCTTGTGATACGTGCTGTCACAGCCGCGCGCTTTCGCGCGGCGGCTGCACACGCTATATATCAAGGGTCCCCCTGCGCGGGAGACATATATAAACAAACGCCGCCTTACCGAAGAAATCCCCTTCGCTGAGGCCGGCGGTCATTTAACACACATCATCACCGGCATATGCTGTTTACAGCTATATCTATATTATACCTCTATCCGCCTTTTTTGTCAAG
This sequence comes from uncultured Clostridia bacterium, assembly GCA_904420525.1. Lineage (GTDB taxonomy): Bacteria > Bacillota > Clostridia > UBA1381 > UBA1381 > Ornithomonoglobus. Next base: position 1,580 of record CAJFVT010000168.1, read on the forward strand.
TAAAAATAGCTAAGCCGTATATGTGCAAATGTTTTTTAGCCATATTGCATAAATAATTATCAAGATTTTTACTGTTTTCCAAAGGATATCCTGCCTAAAACAGCAAATAAAAAAACTGACGCCATGATCTAATATGGAGTCAGTTTGTGGAATTTGCTGAATATGCTTTCTTGCTCCCTACAGCGGCTTCACGACCGAGAGCGCCGAATTCTCGCGGATGAAATGACTGTTGAAGCGGGCGGCTGCATCCTCATATGTCACCGTTTTATACACTTCATAATAATCGAAATAGTCTATGCCCATAAACAGGAGCTGTATGAACGTTACAGCGTAATCCTCTATATCGTTATGCGAGCGGATATACTTGCCCCACATCACCTTTTTCGCGCGCTCGAAGGCCTCGCGGTCAAGACCGTTTTCCCTCACCTTTTCAAGCTCCTCAAGGATGATATCGTATACCCTCTGCGGATCCCTTGACTCGCCCTCTACAGCTGTGAAGCCGTAATCGGGCTGCATGGTATAGTCGGTCGCGAACGTGCTGTTTATGAGATTCATATCATAGAGCTTTTTATATATATCCGAGCCCTTGCCGAGCAGCATACGGAGCAGAATGGATATTTCGATATTCTTTTTCAGCAGACTTCTGCCGTCCATGTTCACATCGGTATCCTTAAAGCCCAGCATGAACATCGGCGATGAGATAGCCATTCTCCTTTCCGCGTACGGCGAAGCTATATGCGCAGGCTCCTCCGGATATATCTTTTTGATAGGCTCCGTGAACGGCTCGTTTTTCTTTATCCCTGCCTCGATCACCCTTACAGCCGAATCCACGTCCACATTTCCGGTTATGACTATGGACATGTTCGACAGGTTATAGAAGGTGTTATAGCATTTGTAAAGATAATCCGCCGTTATATGACTGATGCTCTCAACTGTTCCGGCTATCTCCTTTTTGACAGGATGCTCGTTATAAAGACAGTTTATATAGTTGAAGAACAGCTTCCAGCCGGGATTATCGTCATACATCCTGATCTCCTGCCCTATTATGCCCTGCTCCTTTGCTACGGTCTCGTCCGTATAATATGGACTCTGGACATAGTCGAGCAGAGTCGCCAGATTTTCTTCAAAATTTGCCGTTGCCGAGAACAGATACGCGGTTATGTTAAAGGATGTGAACGCGTTCGCGTTGCCTCCGTATTTCGAAAACTTGTCAAACACATTGCTGCCGTCCGGCTGATCGAACATCTTGTGCTCAAGATAATGCGCTATGCCGTCCGGCACCTCCGTTACCTCCGTTTCACCGGGCACTACGAACTTTGAATCGACAGAGCCGTAGCGCGTTCCGAAGATCGCATAGGTACCGCTGTATTCCTTTTTCGGGATTATATATATGCCCAGTCCCGATCTGTGCGTGCCGAAATACATGCTCTCGCCCGTAAGCTCGCTCTTTCTGAATGTAAGCTCCATTTACGCTTCCTCCTTTCCGGTCAGGAAATAAACTGTGTCAAGCCTGAGCTTCTTTGCGACATTTACCACGTCCTCCGCCGTTACCTTCCTGACGCCCTCGATAAACGCTTCGAGAGGCATATCCAAGCCCGCCACCCTGTCTGAAACATAATAGCTGACGAGCGCTCTCTGATCGTCATAATAAGAGTTGCAGAGGTTCAGTATCGCGTTTATGCTCGACTCGAATTCAAGCTCCGTTATATTGCCCTTCCTTATCTCCTCAAGCTGCACCAGTGTTTCATCATAAGCCTTCCTGAAATTATCAAACTCTATCCCCGCGTTCACTATGATCATACCCTTGAACTTTTCAAGCTGCGATGACGCGTAGTAGGCAAGCGAAAGCTTTTCACGCACGTTATTGAAGAGCTTGGAATGAGCGCCCGCGCCGAACACGCTGTTGAACACCGTAAGCGCGAAGAAATCATCATCACCGGGTCTTATATTTGTCAGGAAGCCCAGCGCGAGCTTTCCCTGCGCAACGTCCATATGCTCCGTTACCTCATGCAGCTCTTCGCCGCCGCGCGTGATTATTTCCGTTGCCGGTATCGAAGCGGGGCTGAAGCTGAGCTTATCTGTGTATTCGCGCACTGCGGCTGCCGCCTCCTCCGGATCTCCGCTGCCGCAGATGTAAATATCTATCACCGATGATGTTATGATCGAGCGGTAATACTCGTAAAGTCCCTTTGCCGTTATCTTATCTATGCTTTCCTTGTCGCCGTAGCGCGGTATGGCAAAGCTCGTGCCGCGCGCGGTCTCCTGCTGACAGCGCGCCGACGCGTACTGGCGCTTTTCATTCACGAACGCGTCTATCCTGTCCTTCGCGTTTACCTTTTCCTGCTCCACTATCCTTTCATCGAACGCGCCGTTTTCTGTATACGGATCAAACACCGCCGACATCAAAAGCTTGAGCAGTCCGGAGATGAGCTTTTCTCCGTTCGGAGCATAGCTGTCGGATATGGTCTCGGCATCGAAATATATTATCTGATCCTCGCCGCGCTTGAGCACAGTTGCGCCCATCGTAGCCCCGTAAAGATCGTCAAGATAATTGGCTATAGCCTCTCTGTCCCGGCAAAGCGCCGTGCCGCTTTTGAGTACATACGGCAAAAGCGCGTTCTCCGCCGCCGTACCGGCCGCAAGCGGTCTGTGTATATACACGCCTATAGACGTGGTTTTCAGCTTCGTCATGCTTATGGAGGTAACGGTAACATTATCGTTTATTTTTATCGTTTCCACTCCCATCAGCTCCTTTCATATAAATCCTTTTCAATCTACTATACTTTCTATATCCCTGAAGGTAAGATCCTTATGCAGAGCGAGATTTATACCGTTCGCGACAGTCTTTGACATGCGTCTGATCACAAGGTCTATATCCTTTGTTGTGACCATAAGCCCTCTGTATTCCTCCGGCAGGCTCCCGCCTCCGAGAAGCTCGGCCGCTATGACCGTAGGAACACCAACCGCTATGACCTTCACTCCCAGGGTCTCTTCATTCAGACCTTCACGGCAGTTGCCCACACCGGAGCCGGGCTGTATGCCCGTATCGGCAAGCTGCACCGTTGTGCATACCCGGCGTATGTCAGCCCCGGCAAGCGCGTCCACGGCTATTATAACATCAGGCTTTATCCTTCCCGCTATGCCCTTGACTATCTCCACGGTCTCTATTCCCGTTGTTCCCATAACTCCCGGCGCCGCCGCGCAGACAGCCCCGAACTCTGAGCCGACTGCCTCCGGCATATGCGTCTTTAAATGATTGGTTATTATCAGCTCAGAAACGACCCTTGAGCCTATGGCATCGGGAGTTATCTCACGGTTACCCAGACCTACGACCAATGTGAGCCTGCTTTCTCCGCACATAACGCGCAGCTCGTCAGCTATCATTTCACATACGGTCTCATAATCGTCAAGACTGTATTTCAGCTCCGGAGCCTCTATCGTTATATACCGGCCCTTTGCCTTGCTGAGCGCCTCCGCGCCGCTTTCATTCAATATATCGACTACCGTCTTGGTTATCGCTCCGTGAACCATCGTTTCAGCGCGGACGCCGCTCAGCTCTCCCGACTCCTCCCGCGCAAGCTCATGCGCCTCTACCGCAAGATCTGTTCTTATTCCCATTATCATCATCTCCGTTTATAATAAAATATTTCAGACTTATTATAAACAGAGTCTTTCACTATTATGCCGGGACCGCGCTCTTATTGCAGCGTATTCTCTATATCCTCCTTCAGCTTATCCCTGTCGCTGCACTTGAACTCGATAGCTGAAATGTCATTCGTGGTATTCGTCATGATGAGCATAGGCGTGTTTCCGTCTACCGGGAAATTCTCCTTCGCCGTCGGATCCTCATCCACATCAACTATGTCGAAGGTCACCCTTCCGTCATACTCGCTTTTCAGCTCGTCTATCATGCTCATGTATTCATTATAGCCCTCGTCGTTCTTTGACACAAAATACATGAATACCGGCATATAGTCGTTTCTCGCGGTAGCCTCAGCAACGGCATTATCCGTCACCGCGGCGCTGTTTTCCTGACCGGAGCCGGCATCATCGCCGCCGGAATTCACCGCGATAACAGCAACGATCGCCAGAACTATGATAACCGCCGCCGCAATGATCACATAAAGCGCTTTTTTGTTATTTGTACCGTTGTTTGTGTTTTCCATTTCTATTTCCTTTCCTCTATGTACCGCGGCACAGCCCGTGCCGCATTTATTTATACAGCAGCACCAGCCGCATTGTATACTCTTTCACTGCTCTCCTTTATTATACCTAGCGCGCGCTCGGCTATCCTCAGATATCTTTCCTGCTTTTTGCGCACCCGCTCCGAAAGTCCTTCTATTATGCCGAAGTTAGCATTCATCGGCTGGAATTTATCATTCGCCTCATCTGAGATATACAGCGCCAGCGCGCCTATAGCCGTTCTCCTGTCCGGCTCCGGAAGAGGTATTCCCTTAAGCGCGCATGCCAAATTCAAGCCCGCCATTATGCCGCTAGACGCCGACTCCACATAGCCTTCTACTCCCGTTATCTGCCCGGCAAAATACAGCTTCGGATATCTCCGCATCCTGTAATACCTGTCGAGCAGCTTAGGAGAATTTATAAAGGTATTCCTATGCATGACTCCGTACTTTATAAACTCGGCATTTTCCAGCCCCGGTATCATAGAAAACACCCGCTTCTGCTCGCCCCACCTGAGATTTGTCTGAAACCCTACAAGATTATACAGCGTTGCCTCAGAATTATCCTGACGCAGCTGCACTACAGCGTACGCGTCATCCTTTCCCGTTTTCGGATCCACAAGCCCGACCGGCTTCAAGGGTCCGAATGTAAGCGTTTCAAACCCGCGCTTAGCCATCACCTCTACAGGCATGCAGCCCTCAAACACCTTGGAATTTTCAAATTCCTTGAGCGGGACCGTTTCGGCCGCTGTAAGCTCGTTATAAAAGGCGGCGTATTCCTCCTTTGTCATAGGACAGTTTATATAATCCGCAGTTCCGCGCCCGTATCGCGCTGCCTTGAATACTTTCGTTTTATCTATGCTCTCCTCCGTTACTATCGGAGCAGCCGCGTCATAAAAATACAGCTCGCTTCCGCCGGTGAGCCTTGATATTGCTGCTGACAATGCGTCCGAGGTCAGCGGACCGGTAGCGATTATGGTATATTCCTCCGGATCTATCTCCGTTGCCTCCTCGTTTACTACCGTAATAAGCGGCTCGCTCCTTATCCTATCCGTTATATAAGCCGAGAAGCTGTCCCTGTCCACCGCAAGCGCGCCGCCTGCCGGAACACGGCTGACGTCCGCCGCATCCATCATGACGGAGCCGAACATACGCATTTCCTCCTTGAGCAGTCCGCAGGCATTCTCTATCCTGTCAGCCTTGAGAGAATTGGAGCATACAAGCTCGGCAAAGCTCTCACTGTGATGCGCCGGTGAAAATTTCTTTGGCTTCATTTCATAAAGCTCCGACGCTATACCGAATCTCGCAAGCTGCAGCGCCGCCTCGCAGCCTGCAAGCCCGGCGCCTATGACCTTAATCTTCTTGTTTGTCATCTTTTTTGATCTTCCGTTCGTATTTACAGTTTTCGTTATAACAATATATCTTGGCGCTGCGGCCGTTCTTTTTCAGCAGCAGGCTCCCGCATTCCGGACATCTCTCGTCCTTGACCGGAGTATCCCATGCCATAAAATCACATTTCGGCCAGTGCTCGCAGCCGAAATATATCTTGCCCCTGCGCGAATGTTTGATAAGTATCTCGCCGCCGCACTTCGGACATTCAACGCCCGTTCCGACACGGATCGCCTTTGTGTTTTTACATTCCGGATAACCAGGACATGCCAGGAACTGTCCGAACTTGCTCAGCTTATACACCATGTTCCTGCCGCATTTCTCGCAAATCACATCCGAGACCTTATCCTTGATCTCTATCTTTTCTATATTCTTCTGCGCCTGTTCCAGATCCCTCTCAAAGCCTGGATAGAATTCCTTGAGTACGGTCACCCAGTCGCGCCCGCCCTCCTCAACATCGTCAAGCTCGGATTCCATATTCGCAGTGAACTCAACATCAACTATATCGCTGAAATTCTGCTTCATGATATCGGTCGTTACAAGGCCCAGCTCCGTAGGTATCAGCTGCTTCTTTGAACGCTGAACGTAGCCCCTTGAAACGATCGTTGAGATGGTGGGCGCATAGGTAGACGGTCTGCCTATGCCGTTCTCCTCAAGCTCACGTATGAGCGCGGCATCCGAAAAGCGCGGGGGCGGCTGCGTGAAATGCTGCTTGGAATCCGCCTTTTCAAGTGTGAGACTGCCGCCGTTTTCAAGCTTCGGGAGCGTCTTTACCTTCTCCTCCTTGCTGTCGCTTGATTCCACGTACACGCTCATATAGCCCTTGAACGTCACCTCGGAGCCGTTCGCCTTGAACGTGTGGCTGCCCGAATTTATCACCGCCGATGTGAGTCTGTAAACAGCGCTCTCCATCTGGCTCGCCGCAAACCTTTCCCATATGAGCTTATACAGCTTATACTGCTCCGTTGTCAGCTTATCCTTTATGTCTATCGGGCGTATAAGTATGGACGTTGGCCTTATCGCCTCATGCGCATCCTGAGCGCTCTTTTTTGACCTGTACTGCCTGCGCTTTACATTCTCCGCGCCGTATTCATTCGTAAGGAATTCCTCAGCCTCGTTCAAAGCGTCATCCGCGATCCGCAATGAATCTGTCCTCATATAGGTTATAAGACCTATCGTTCCGAGCCTTCCGCCGAGCTTTACGCCCTCATAAAGCGTCTGAGCTATCTGCATGGTCCTGCTCGCCTGATATGAAAACTTCCGTGACGCGTCCTGCTGGAGCGTGCTCGTGGTAAACGGCGGCTGCGGATTTCGTTTTTTTACGGATTCCTTCACTGACGCCACCACAAACGGCGCTTTATCCAGATCGCCTAAAACCTTATCCGCCTCTTCCGCATTTGCAAGCTTTGTTTCAGTCCCGTTCTCGCCGAAATATCTGGCCTGAAGCTTTTTCCTTGAACCCGGATCCTTAAGCTCGGCTTCTATCGTCCAGTATTCCTCAGGCACGAAGTTCAGGATCTCCTCCTCCCTGTCGCATATCAGCTTGGTCGCAACTGACTGCACGCGTCCGGCGCTGAGACCGCGCTTCACCTTTTCCCATAGTATCGGGCTTATCTTATAACCCACTATCCTGTCAAGAACACGCCTCGCCTGCTGCGCGTCCACAAGGTTCATGTCTATCGGACGCGGATTTTTTATAGCCTCCTTTACCGCCGTCTTTGTTATCTCATTGAACGTCACCCTGCAAGGCGACTCAGGATCTATTTTGAGCGCGCGCGCAAGATGCCAGCTTATCGCCTCTCCCTCGCGGTCCGGGTCGGTCGCGAGAAGGACCTCATCGGCCCTTTTGGCCTCCTTCTTCAGCGATGCAAGCAGATCGCCCTTGCCGCGGATAGTGATATATCTCGGCTCAAAATCATGCTCCACATCAACGCCCAGCGTGCTTTTGGGCAGATCTATAACGTGTCCCATGGACGCCACTACCTTGTAGTTTTTGCCCAGATACTTTTGTATTGTTCCCGCCTTTGCGGGCGACTCAACAATGAGCAGTTTGTTTTTTGACATAATACCCTCCATCCATATCAGATCTCTTTAAAGCTGAATATATTCGAGCCGCTGTTTTTTACAAGCCCCTGCAGCTCCAGCATCGTCAGGGCAACGTTCGTGTCTGACGCCTTCATATCCAGCTCTCTTGATATCTCATCTATATGCTTGCTGCCGCCGAAAAGCAGCTTCAATATACACGCCTCGTTCTCGTCAAGACCTTCAAGCAGCTTTTCATCCGGCTCCCTCTTTTTCACAATATCCCCGCCGGCGCCTGCGGGACCTTCCGCTCCCGATTTCACCGCTCTGTCAGACTGCGCACCTTTCAAGGGCTGTATATGCATATACGGATATTCCGCTATGACATCCTCTGCGCTGATTATCAGCTTAGCGCCGTTCTGTATAAGCATATTCGTACCGGAATGACCAAAGCTGAATATATCGGCAGGCACTGCGAATACGTCCCGGCCGTTTTCCAGCGCGTGCGCCGCGGTTATGAGCGCCCCGCTCTTCTCCGGCGCCTGCATTACTATAACTCCGTATGAAAGCCCCGCCATTATCCTGTTGCGCCTGGGAAAATTCTCGCGCAGCGGTCTTGTTCCCGGCGGGAACTCCGTCATGACAACGCCGTTTTTGCTTATGGCGTTGTAAAACCCTTTATATTCATGCGGATACACCACATCCAGTCCGCTGCCCAGCACCGCGACTGTCTCAGCGCCGCGCCTTATCGCCGCACAGCCTGCTATAGCATCGATACCCCTTGCCATACCGCTGACGATCGTGACGCCCGCTCCCGCAAGCGCGCCGGTTATATACTCTGTTGCGCTCCTGCCGTAATCAGAATAGTTCCTCGTCCCGACAACGGTTATCGTGAGCAGCCGTTTCCAGTCCATATGCTTTCCCTTCATGTACAAAACATACGGCGGACAGGCTATATTCCTCAGCAAAAAAGGATAATCATCATCATCTATAGTAACGATATAGCCGCCTATATCCTCCGTTCTTCGAACGATCTTTTCCGCCTCATCAAGAGACTTGTCCAGCAGCTGTTTTTCCCCCGCCGCTGAAATGCCTGTAAACGGAGAAAAATCTGTACATTTATATATCTCCTCAACAGAGCCGAAATAATCAACAATATTTACCATCACACGGCTTTGTATTTTATTTTTCAGCGTAAGCCATATCCAATAAAGATCGTTCCTCATGAGTCACTGCACCTTTCATTGATCCGCTCATCACGGTTCCTCACCGCCTCATACATAAGCACCGCTGCCGCCGCGCCCACATTGAGCGATTCCGCTCTGCCGTATATCGGTATTATTATATGCTCGCTCTCTTCAAGAATTTCATCGCATACACCATTTGCCTCATTGCCTACTATTATAACAGAAGGCGCGCTCATATCCGCCGTTGTATACGGCTTCGAATCCTTTGAAAGCGCCCCGGCATACAGCTTAAAGCCACGCTCCTTAAGCGATATCAGCTCCTGAGGCTCCATATCGGTGCGCACGGGGATATGAAAAAATGAACCCATGCTTGCCCTTACGGTCTTGGGACTGTAAAGCTCGGCACAGCCTTTTGATAGCATAACTCCGCCGAAGCCGGCCGCATCCGCTGTGCGTATTATAGTTCCGATATTTCCCGGGTCTGAAACGCGGTCGCAGTAGATATAAAGCTTGTCCGCAGATAACTCAAGCTCCTCCGGTCCGAACATCTCCATGACCGCTATTATCCCCTGCGGTGTTTTCGTATCGCACAGACCGCCGAACAGCTCATCCTTTACTATAACAGTCTCAGGCCCTTCGAACCGTTCGCGCTCGCCGCTGAGAAAGAAGCTTTCGGAGATCACCGCCATACGTATGCTTTTGCCGGATTCATACGCATCCGAAACGGACTTTATGCCTTCAACAGTAAAAAGACGTTCCGAACTGCGTATTTTTTTCTGCTGCAATGACTTTATGTACTTGTATGTTTTATTTTTAGTTGTTTGAATTATGTAAGCCATTTCCTTTTCAGTCACCTATTGTTAACTTTTCTTTTACTCATACCCTTATACTATATACCATAACTTAGTTTTTTTCAAGTGTTAAATTTAATTTTTTTGAAAATTTTTTTGATTTCAATTATGTAAACATCTTGAACAATGTATATGTGTATGGTATAATGTGTATGGTATAATAAACACAAGTAATGTGGTAAAGCCGTTTATCGGCTTTACACTGATGTGTTTATTGTACCGGTGTGTAGCGGCGCATTTAAAGCGCCGCACTTATGGTATAATAAACACAAGTAATGCGGTAAAGCCGTCATGCGGCTTTGTCAGCGATGTATTTATTGGGAGGACGTTATGAAAAAACTATTACTTTTTATTTTTACCCTTACAGTTCTGTTTTCTGCGGGCGCGGCAGCAGAAACAGAAACTCTCGATACAGACAAAATACGCGGACGGCAGATCATAGGCAGGCTTGCCGCTGCCGATACCGCCGAAGGCTTCTATCTTACCGACTCTGAAAACAACATCCTCGGCGGCCCCTATGACGTTATATCAGACTACAATAACTATCCGTACGCCTGGAACGAAGGCGGCGACAAGGTACTGTATGACTCGGACGGCACTGTGCTTGCAAGCGTAGCGAATGAGGGCGAGATCCTGCCGCCGGCAAACGGAATATATGCGGTCATGCGGGAAACCGTGGACATGAGCCTGTGTACTCGGTTTGAGCTGTATGACTACGAAACAAGGACTCTTCTCCACACCTTTGACCGTGCCATATACTATTATCTTGAGCAGCAGACCGAAAAAATGGTCATTGAAAAGGACGGTAAATACGCATTCTGCGACAAATACGGGAATTTTGTCACAGACTACATATACGATGAAGTAAAGAAGCGCTTCAATCCGGATTATTATCCGTTTCCGAAAGCATATGCTATAGTAGTTGAGAACGGCGTTGAAAAATACATTGACTGGGATATGAATGAGATAGATCTGGATAACTATAACGGCGAACCGTTCGTGACTAACTGCACACATATCTCCAATACCTTCGGCGAAAACTATAATGATGTATATGTGCTTGAGAGCGGGCAGAAAACCGCGCTATATGACCTGGCGTCCAACACCTTCATTATACCATACCAAACCGAATACAGCTTTATGGCAATGAACAACAGCTTTATAATAGTTACAAAGGATAACAAGGAGGCCATACTTGACCATGACGGGAACGTTCTGGTCCCGCTGAGCAGTATGACGTACAGCTTCGATGATGACGGAAAAATAATGTATTCCGGAGATGACGGCTCAGGCTTCAGCGAAGGGATAATAGATCCGCTGAGCGGAACAAGGCGCGAGAACGCGCCTGCCGAGACCGCGTATTTCCATCAGCTTTTTGATGTTGCTGACATTACTGAGCTGAAACGCGGCGTTATAGTTTATGATAACGAGCGCTGCGCGGACATCAGCTATGAGGATCTGCAAACGCTTTTGAACGTTAACTGGGATTTCCGATACTCTCGAATGACAGCGCCGTTCAGCGAAAGCGATAAAAACAGCTATTACTTCAAAATATGGAACGAGGACAAAACTCTCTCCTATACTATGACTTCAGGCGGATATATCGCAGCTGGCAGATTCGGCGCGGATCTCGGAGAGGACAGCTGCTATGTATGGTACTGTCCGGGGCCGGGCAATGCCGCGAACGCGCTGCATACCGCAAGACAGGAGCTCTATACAAAGTATACCGGCAGCACACGTGAGATCACAGAAGATGACCTGTTCGAGCTGCCTGAAAACGATATGCTCATAACTGACGGCTGCAGCAGCTGGGCCGAGCCGGAAATAGAGCAGGCCGCGGCAAAAAATCTGATGCTTTGGGAGCTTTCCGATAAATATACCGAGGACATAACACGCAGGGATTTCTGCCGCCTCGCATGCCGGCTCATTGCAACAAGCTTTTATCCGGACAGCAATTCGATGACCGGGATCGGAGCCGCAATAAGCAACATAATGATGGATAAGGATCTGCAGAACGCTTTTGCTGAAACGAGCTTTTCCGACACAAATGATACCGAGATACGCTTTCTTGCCGCAGCTGGTATCGTAAACGGCGTCGGCGACTTCACTTTTGCTCCCGACAGCTTCATCACACGTGAGCAGGCAGCTGCTATACTTTTCCGTACAGCAGGATTTTTAGACAAAAAAACAACCCTGTCCGAAAACAGAGCCGGATATTCCGATATGTCTGCCGTTTCCGACTGGGCTTTAGAGCCGGTCAGCGCCATGTATAACATGGGTGTTATGCACGGAATCAGTGAGAACGAATTCTCACCGCAGGGCAGCTACACGGTCGAGCAGTCGATAGCGACAATGCTGAGATTGTACGAGACGGAATGAAAGCGCTGTCCGGGCATATAAACAGCCGTGCCCTGCCGCATTCCCGCCGCAGAGCACGGCATATCAATACAGGGTATATCTCTTCCGTTCCCTGCATATGCCTCACGAATTACCAACTTAACCTTGTTAATATCCTATGCCTTCCAGCACAGTGAGGTCCCGCATGACTTACTCCCCGTAGATATATCTCATTTTTTCAAAACACTGTACAGCGAGCGTATAACATGACGCTGAGCGCCGTAGATAGACTTATTGCCGTTTACAGCAAATGCGATCACACATGAAAGCGCTATATACGGAGCTATGCTTCCGCCGAACATCTCTATTCCTATAAATATCGGAGCTAAAAGAGTGTTTGTAGCCGCTCCGTATACCGCCGCAGCTCCCACAGCCGCACTCACATCAAGCGGCAGTCCGCTGATCTGTGACAACGCCGCCCCGGCCGATGCGCCTATAGCTATCAGAGGAGTCATCTCACCGCCGGTATAGCCGATGCTTACACATATTATAGTGAAAATAAGCTTCAGCGCAAAGTCGTATATGTAAAAGCCTTCTCCAGAAAATATCCCTGTTATTATATTTTCTCCTGTACCGCTGTAGCGTCCGCCGTGAAGCAGCATGAGCACTACCGCTATGATACAGCCTGAAACGAATATGCCTATATACGGATCCTTTACCTTTTTCCCGTAAAGCATTCTGGCTCTGCCGAGAAGCTCCGCAAAGCATCGCCCGATAAGTCCGAATACAGCCGCACCTATAACAAGATAAAATATCTGCAAAGACGAAAGATCTCCATCAAGGCTCACGGCAAAGGAAAATGCACTGTACCCGCACAGCTTTGACACGGCACAGGCGGCATATGAGCTTATCAACGCAGGGATCACGGCCTCATAAAACAGAACGCCGGTCGCTGCAAATTCAAGCGCGAAAAACAGTCCGCCGAGCGGCGTCTGGAACAGTCCGCCAAGGGCGGCGCTTACGCCGGAGATCAGCAGCAGCTGCGAATATTTCCGGCTTTTAAAGATCCTGGACGCGTAGTCGCCTATCGCGGCGCCGCACTGAGCTATCGTTCCTTCCTTGCCTGTGCTGGCTCCGAACAGGATCATCAGCAGATTATTAAATATCTTTAGCACCGCATAGCCCTTCGGGAATTTTCCGATCTTTCTCGCATGCCCGAAGTCCTTTACAACACCCTTATCGTCTACCTCGCCCATCTGATATTCTATAGCAAGGTCCAGCCCCTGCTGCGAATATGGGCTGAATTTCTTATATAAAAATATTATAGCGATACCGGCCGCGCCAAGAAAAGGAGTAAGAAACAAATAATATTTCTCATGTATTTCCGATATAAACTCCAGCGCGCGGCCGAAAAGACCTGAAACAGCTCCCATGACCGCGCCTATGACTATTGCTATAAGTGAGCAAATTATCGTTTTTTTCATCGTCAGCACCATTATTTCAGCATTTTTTTCAAATACTGACCCGTATATGAGCCTTCCGTTTCTGCTACCTGCTCAGGCGTTCCCTTTGCGATGACCTCTCCTCCGCCGCTTCCGCCCTCAGGTCCCAGATCGATTATATAATCCGCTGTTTTTATCACGTCAAGATTATGCTCTATAACTATGACCGTATTGCCACCCTCAACAAGCTCGTTAAGCACATGTATGAGCTTATGGACGTCGGCTGAATGCAGTCCTGTAGTGGGCTCGTCCAATATATACACAGTCTTTCCGGTTGAGCGCTTTGAAAGCTCGGTAGCAAGCTTCACTCTCTGCGCCTCGCCGCCCGAAAGAGTCGTGGAGCTCTGCCCCAGCTTTACATATCCGAGCCCCACCTCCTGCAATGTTTCAAGACGGCGCTTTATCTTAGGGATGTTCTCAAAGAATTCAACGCCCTCGTCAACTGTCATTTCCAGCACGTCATAGATAGTCTTCCCTTTATATTTCACCTCAAGAGTTTCGCGGTTATACCGTTTTCCCTTGCAGACCTCACACGGAACATATATGTCCGAAAGGAAATTCATCTCTATCTTTACGATACCGTCTCCGGCGCATGCCTCACAGCGTCCGCCCTTTACATTGAAGCTAAATCTGCTTGACTTGTAGCCGCGCATTTTTGCCTCGTTCGTAGAAGCGAACAGCTCGCGTATATCATTGAACAGATTTGTATAGGTAGCAGGATTGGAGCGCGGTGTTCTTCCGATAGGGCTTTGGTTTATATCTATCACCTTATCCAGTGCCTCAAGCCCTGTTATCTCCCTGTGCGCTCCCGGATGCGTATGAGCCCGGTTAAGATCATGCGCAAGCTTTTTATACAATATCTCGTTTACAAGCGAGCTTTTTCCTGAGCCTGAAACGCCTGTTACACAGGTAAAAACACCTATAGGGAATTTGACGGTTATGTTCTTGAGATTGTTTTCCTTCGCTCCCTTAACGGTTATCCAGCCTGTCGGCTTTCTGCGTGTTTCCGGCACCTCTATCGCCAGCTCACCGCTGAGATATTTGCCTGTCACTGAGCGCGGACATTTCATAAGCTCCTCCGCGGTGCCCGTGCCGACCACTTCGCCGCCGTTTATACCCGCTCCCGGTCCGATATCCACTATATGATCCGCGGCGAACATCGTATCAGTGTCATGCTCGACAACTATGACCGTATTGCCCAGATCCCGAAGATGCTTCAGCGTTCCTATAAGCCTGTCGTTATCACGCTGATGCAGACCTATGCTCGGCTCATCAAGTATATAAAGAACTCCGGTGAGTCCTGAGCCTATCTGAGTGGCAAGCCTTATCCTCTGCGCCTCGCCGCCCGAAAGAGTTCCTGATGAACGCGAAAGCGTGAGGTAATCCAAACCTACGTCAAGAAGGAACTTAAGACGCGATCTTATCTCCTTCAGTACCTGATTTGCGATCATAGCCTCTCTTTCCGTAAGCTGCAGAGAGTTCACAAACTCCATTTCCTCATTTACAGGCATACATGTGAATTCATATATATTTTTTCCGCCGACTGTTACGGCAAGTATCTCATCATTGAGCCTTGCGCCGTGACATTTAGGACATTTCACATTGTTTATATACCTTCCTATATCGCTCCTTGCGTACTCAGACGTCGGCTTGTCGTAGCGCCGCTGCAGATTTGTTATGATCCCCTCAAACGGCATTTCATACGTTCCGCTGCCATAGGAACGGTTATAATCCAGCTTAAGCTTTTTCTCTCCGCTGCCGTATAGGATCACCTGCTTTGCTTCCTCCGGGATATCCTTATACGGCGTGTTTATATCAAAACCATACTCTTTTGCGATAGCATTGTAATACATATAAGCAATGCTGGAAGGATCGTCATAATTATTCCAGCCGCTGCAGCGTATAGCTCCATCTATAAGGCTCAGCTCCTCATCCGCGATAACAAGATCAGGATCTATCTTCAGCAGCACCCCCAGACCGTCACAGTTCGGGCATGCGCCGTACGGATTATTGAACGAGAACAGGCGCGGCGAAAGCTCCTGTAAGCTTATACCGCAGTCCTCACAGGCATAATTCTGAGAAAAGCTGAGCATTTCTCCGCCCACAACATCCACCATAACTATGTCGCCGCTCAGATCAAGCGCTGTTTCTACCGAATCGGCGATACGCTTCTCTATATCCGGCTTTATGGCAAGACGGTCTATGATTATCTCTATACTATGCTTAACTGTTTTCTTAAGCGCCGGCGGCTCCGCAACGTCATATACCTCGCCGTCTACCCTCATCCTGACGAAGCCGTTCTTTTTTGCCGACTCGAACACATTCTTATGCTCTCCCTTTTTTCCGCGCACAACCGGAGCGAGTATCTGGATCCTTGTCCGTTCCTCAAGCTCCATTATCCGGTCCACGATCTGATCAACTGTCTGGCGCTTTACCTCCTTGCCGCATTTCGGGCAGTGCGGTATACCTATGCGCGCATACAAAAGACGCAGATAATCAAATATCTCAGTCACTGTCCCTACAGTGGATCGCGGATTTTTTGAGGTCGTTTTCTGATCTATGCTTATCGCCGGTGAAAGTCCCTCGATATAATCCACATCAGGCTTATCCATCTGTCCCAAAAATTGACGCGCATATGACGATAATGACTCCACATACCTGCGCTGACCCTCGGCATATATCGTATCAAATGCAAGCGAGCTTTTACCGGAACCGGAAAGTCCCGTAAGCACTACAAGCTTATCGCGCGGGATATCTACTGAGATATTTTTCAGATTGTGTACTCTGGCTCCGTCTATCTTTATTTTGTCGTTTATCATATATCTTCCCCTTAAGTGATCTCAAACCATTACCTCAATGTGCATAATAGCTGCCTGTAACGCTGTAGCGTTCTATGATCTCATTATGTGACGCGTGCAGCTTTTCCATGTCCGCAAGCATCGCATGCTCAAATGCGGCTTTTATGACCTCGTCCGCCATATAAACAAGCTCCGCGTTTGTTATTATCTCCCACCGGTCTCCTGTATCGAATTCACGTATATCAACGATCTCTATATTCACACCGAATTTTGTAAATATCTCATGTTCAACATCGTGAAAATCCTGTATCGGAGTATTCCCGTCACAGAAGCACACAAACTCTATGACCTCATCCTCATACATATATATCACCGGCGTAAGTATCTTTTCCACTATTACGCCGACCATTTCCTGAACTGTTCTTTCCTCAAGCATGCATACACCTCAATTTCCAATTTCTTTTTCGATCCGTCTGATCCTGTCACGATACTCTGCGGCCTTCTCGAACTCAAGCTTTTCCGCGGCATCGAGCATAAGGACTTCAAGCTCTGCGATCTCCCGTCTGAGATCCATTGCCGGAGTCTTTTTATTATCGTCCGATCCCACTGCCTCCATGGGCTCTATTATATCACGTATCTCCTTAGTTATCGTTTTCGGGACTATCCCATGCTCCTCGTTATACCTCATCTGTATAGCACGGCGGCGCTCCGTTTCAGTTATCGCGCTGTTCATCGATCTCGTGACGGAATCACCATACATAATAACTCTGCCCTCGGCGTTTCTCGCCGCGCGGCCTATCGTCTGTATAAGCGACATCTCGCTGCGCAGAAAGCCCTCCTTGTCCGCGTCAAGTATAGCAACAAGCGCGACCTCAGGGATATCCAGTCCCTCACGAAGCAGATTTATGCCTACAAGTACGTCATATACTCCAAGCCTCAGATCTTTTATTATCTGCGTCCGCTCGATCGTTTTTATATCCGAATGCATATATGTCACCTTGACGCCGATCTCCTTCAGATAATCAGTAAGATCCTCAGCCATCTTTTTTGTAAGCGTTGTTACGAGAGTCCGGAAGCCCGCGTCCGTGACCTTGGTTATCTCGCCGATCAGATCATCTATCTGATGTTCCGTCGGACGCACCTCTATCTCCGGATCTACCAGCCCTGTAGGACGGATCACCTGCTCCGCTATAACGCTAGAATGTTCCTTTTCATATTCGCCCGGAGTCGCGCTGGTAAATATGACCTGAGACAGCCGTTTTTCAAATTCATCAAATTTCAGAGGACGGTTGTCCGCGGCGCTGGGCAGACGAAAGCCGTACTTGATAAGCGTTTCCTTTCTTGCACGGTCGCCGTTATACATTCCGCGCACCTGCGGGAGCGTCACATGCGACTCGTCTATTATCATAAGATAATCCTCGGGAAAATAGTCAAGCAGCGTGAACGGAGCAGACCCCGGCGCTCTGCCGCTTATATGCCTCGAATAATTCTCTATACCCTGGCAAAAGCCGATCTCCTGCATCATTTCAAGATCATATCTTGTTCTCTGCTCTATTCGCTGCGCCTCAATGAGGAGATCCCGCTCCTTGAAATATTTCACGCGCTCCTCCATTTCCTCCTCTATCGCGGCCATTGCAAGAGACATTTTCTCCGCTGTCGTTACATAATGCGACGCCGGCATTATCACAGCATGCCGGTACGTGCCTATTATCTCTCCCGTAAGCACATTTATCTCACATATCCTGTCGATCTCATCACCGAAAAATTCAACGCGTATCGCATTTTCACCGTTATTCGACGGGAATATCTCCACAACATCTCCGCGGACGCGGAATTTATTGCGCACAAAATTTATATCATTCCGCTCATACTGCATTTCAACAAGCTTTCTGAGCATTTCATCACGGTCCTTTTCCATGCCGACACGTAGAGACAGCATCATGTTCTTATAGTCATCCGGATCGCCGAGACCGTATATACACGACACGCTTGAAACTATAAGCACGTCCTTGCGCTCAAGAAGCGCGAAGGTCGCGCTGTGACGGAGCTTGTCAAGGTTCTCGTTAGTCATCGCGTCCTTTTCAATATAGGTATCTGTCTGCGGCAGATACGCCTCAGGCTGATAATAGTCATAGTAGCTGACAAAGAACTCAACGCAGTTATTAGGGAAAAACTCCTTGAATTCACTGCAGAGCTGTGCTGCAAGAGTCTTGTTATGAGCAAGAACGATCGTTGGCTTATTGACTGCCGCTATGATATTGGCCATAGTGAAGGTCTTTCCTGAGCCTGTCACGCCCAGCAGTGTCTGAAATTTTTCACCGTGTTCAAGTCCGTCCACCAACGCCCTGATAGCCTCCGGCTGATCCCCGGACGGCTTGTATTCCGATATAAGCTCAAATTTATCCATATCCGTTCCCCTGACTTTAGCCAAATCTATTTTATAACATTGATATTATACCATGCGAACATCTGTTTGTCAAGCAGTCTGCGCTCCTATGCATAGCTAAGTATATCACGTATATATGAAAAAAACAATCGTTTCGCGAAAAAATGTCACTTTATCCAAAACGATATGCTTGCTTGACATCGATCCCGAGTCAAAGATCAACACTCGTTGGAGAATATTTCACATAAAAGCCAAAAAAATACGGACACACGAAGTGTCCGCTTTTTTGGGAGATAAATAGGTAAATTATATTATATAAAAGCTCATAGAGCAATTATATAGCAATAATAAATAGATAATTATTCTTAAATCATCTATCAAATATAGTATAACATACCGAGCCAGTTTTGTCAAGATTTTTTTGCTTTTTTTCTTTTTCTTTTGAGAGAATAATCACATAAAAATGCATTGCAAAAATCATGTTTTTTTATGCAATCAGTCCATATGCTCCTAGTCCGTATCAGAACTTATCCCTCTTTGTGTAGCTTGTATGCAGCAAACGGTGAGCACGATGCTTTCCCGGTGCATCAAAATACTCATCATAAAGCATTTGTATTACCGGACTCTGATGTGATTTCCTGAGCTTGGTCTTTTTATCCGCATCATAAAGAGCCTTTGCTCTCAGCGTTTTAAGATCTACATAGTTTCTTACACTGTCGCCCTGGATAGGCTGTCCGCCGCCGTTTATGCATCCGCCGGGACATGCCATCACTTCAACAAAGTCATACTTTCTCTCGCCTGATTTTAATCCTTCAAGCACAGTTCTGGCATTTGCAAGTCCAGAAACGACAGCTATCCTAAACGTTTTGCCGCCAAGAGTGTATGACGCTTCCTTGATGCCCGCCGTACCGCGTATCTCTTTAAAATCTATCTTTTTATTTGACGGACCGTCTATAAGGTCTGCCGCAGTCCTCAGGGCTGCCTCCATTACACCGCCCGTTGCTCCGAAGATAGTTCCGGCGCCGGAGGCGATCTCGAACGGATTATCAAATTTTTCAGACGGAAGGTCTGTAAATTTCATACCCGCTCCCTTTATCATCTTCGCAAGCTCTCGTGTCGTCAATGATACATCTACGTCCCTGAAACTAAATGTATTCTCCTCTTCGCGCGTACACTCAAATTTCTTGGCCGTACACGGTATTACACTTACTACATACATCTTTTTCGGATCTATTCCCATCTTGTGCGCGTAATATGATTTCAGCACCGCGCCGAACATCTGCTGAGGCGATTTGCAGGTCGAAAGGTTAGGAATGAACTCAGGATAATAATGCTCAACAAATTTTACCCATCCTGGGCAGCAGCTCGTGAACATAGGCAAAGTTTCAAGGTTCTTTATCCTTTCAATAAACTCGGTCGCTTCCTCCATTATGGTCAGGTCAGCTGTGACATCCATATTAAAAATACTGTCGGCCCCGAGACGGCGTATTGCAGCCACCATCTGCCCCTCTACATTTGTCCCTATCGGCATATCGAAGCACTCTCCGAGCGTTGCACGAATGGATGGTGCCGTGAAGAATATGACCTTCTTTTCCGGATCTGCAATAGCATCCCATACCTCGTCGATATTGCTCTTTTCATTGAGCGCTCCTACCGGACATGCCACGATGCACTGACCGCAGCCGACACACGGCGCCTCATCCAGACTCTTTTCAAATGCACAGTCTATATGTACCTTATATCCCCTGCCTATCTCTCCTATAGCTCCTATTCCCTGGATCTTGTTGCAGGCAGCTGTACAGCGCCGGCAGAGAATACATTTGTTGTTGTCTCTTATTATATACGGTGAATGATCGTCTATTTCGTACTGTATCTCCTCCTGCGCGAAGCGGTCCTCGTCAACACCGTAGTCAAAAGCGATCTTCTGCAGCTCACAGTTGTTTCCTCTTACACATGAAAGACATTTTTTATGATGTGTCGAAAGTATAAGCTCAACTGTAGTCTTTCTGGACTCGCGCACTGCCGGAGTATTCGTAAACACCTCCATACCCTCCTCGACAGGGTATACACAGGATGCTATAAGTCCTCTCCTGCCCTTGACCTCGACAACGCATACACGGCAGGAGCCTATGCAGTTAACATCCTTCAAATAACAGAGCGAGGGTATCTCTATATTTACCTCTTTAGCGGCCTGGAGAATGGTGTAGCCCTCCGGTACGCTTACGCTCATGCCGTTTATTTTCAAGTTTACCATTATATCCAAACCTCCTTATTTCTTAACAATAGCGTCAAACTTGCAGTTACGCATACAAAGTCCGCACTTGATACACTTCTTTCTGTCGATAACATGCGGCTTTTTCGGCGCGCCCGATATCGCATCCACCGGACAGTTTCTCGCGCAAAGCGTACAGCCCTTGCACTTATCCGGAAGTATCTGATATTTGAGCAGATCCTTACATACACCGGACGGACATGTTTTGTCCTTTACATGCGCTATGTATTCGTCCTCAAAGTAATGCATTGTTGAAATAACAGGGTTAGGAGTCGATTGCCCCAAAGCGCAGAGCGAGGTCGATTTCATATGAGCGCAAAGCTCCTTGATCTTGTCAACGTCCTCCATCTCTGCCTCTCCCTTGGTCACCTTGTCTATAAACTGATACAGACGCCTTGTTCCTATACGGCACGGAGTACATTTTCCGCATGACTCATCGACAGTGAATTCAAGGAAGAACTTCGCTATATCTACCATGCAGGTGTCCTCATCCATTATTATGAGTCCGCCGGAGCCCATCATTGAGCCAAGAGCAATGAGATTTTCATAGTCGATCGGTACATCCATATGACATGCCGGTATACATCCGCCTGACGGACCTCCCGTCTGAGCCGCCTTGAATTTCTTCCCGTTTGGAACGCCGCCGCCTATCTCCTCTACTATCTCACGCAGCGTTGTTCCCATCGGTACCTCAACAAGCCCGACATTGGTTATTTTACCGCCCAGCGCGAATACCTTTGTACCCTTTGACGTCTCAGTACCCATGCCAGAGAACCACTCCGGACCGTTCAGTATTATCTGCGGTATATTCGCATAAGTTTCAACATTATTCAGTATTGTAGGCTTGCCGAAAAGGCCCTTTACTGCCGGGAACGGCGGACGTGGTCTCGGCTCGCCTCTGTGACCCTCTATAGACGTCATCAGCGCGGTCTCTTCACCGCAGACAAACGCGCCTGCGCCCAGACGGAGCTCCACGTCAAACGAGAATTCAGTGCCGAATATGCCGCTGCCCAGAAGCCCGTACTCCTTTGCCTGCTTGATCGCTATCCTGAGTCGGTCTACAGCTACCGGATATTCCGCACGTACATATATATATCCCTTATCCGCGCCTATAGTATAGCCAGCTATAGCCATTGCCTCAAGGATCGTATGCGGGTCGCCCTCCAGTATCGAACGGTCCATAAATGCGCCGGGGTCTCCCTCGTCAGCATTACAGCATACATATTTCTGATCGTCCACCGAAGCCTTGGCAAACGCCCACTTGCGTCCGGTCGGGAAACCGCCGCCGCCCCTGCCGCGAAGTCCTGATTTTAAAAGCGTGTCTATAACGTCATCCGGCTTCATTGACGTGAGTACCTTTGCAAGGGCCTGGTAACCGCCCGTTGCTATATATTCCTCTATATCCTCAGGATCAATAACTCCGCAGTTTCTAAGCGCAACTCTCAGCTGTTTCCTGTAGAAATCTGTCTCATCCAGCGAGATAACGGTGCCGTCCTCTTTTACGGTCTGCTCATAAAGCATCTCCTTGACCACCTTGCCGTTCTTAAGATGCTGCTCAACGATCTTAGGGATCTCCTCGACCGTCACTCTTGCATAAAAAGATCCCTCGGGATAAACTATCATTATAGGTCCGAGCGAGCATAATCCGAAACAGCCGGTACGCACGATATGTACATCCTTTTCAAGTCCGTTCTTTTTTATTTCAGCCTCCAGCGTCTCGATTATCTTCTTGCTGCCCGATGACGTACAGCCGGTGCCGCCGCATACTAGCACCTGATATTTATATCCGCACTTCTTCGTTGATTTGTCGCCGTAATGACGCATTGCAACGATGTCCTTCTTTTTCGCGCGGATCTTGTTCAATTCTTCAATACTAAGCATCTATTTCTCCTCCTTACGGCTTTGCCACTGTATTTAATCTCTTTTTCGACTCATGATGCTTTGAAATATACTTCTGCAGTATACCGTCGATCTGATCCACCGTCATTCTTCCGTAGACGTCATCGTCTACCATCATTACCGGTGCAAGACCGCACGCTCCTACGCAGCGGCATGAATCCAGAGAGAACACACCGTCGGGAGTGCATTCTCCCACCTTTATCTCAAGCTTTTCTTCAAGAGCCTCAAGGATCTTGTCAGCCCCCTTTACATAGCACGCAGTGCCGAGACAAATGCTTATCCTGTGATCGCCTTTAGGATTAAGAGAAAATTGGGAATAAAACGTTGCTACGCCATAGACCTCGCTTAGCGACAATCCAAGCATGTCTGCAACTATCGTCTGAACCTCAATAGGTAAATATCCGTAGATATCCTGTGCCTTCTGGAGCACAGGCATAAGCGCTCCGGGAACATCCTTTTCTTTCAGGATGAATTCACGCAGCTCTCTTTCCTGTGTTTTTGTGCCCTTAAATGGTATTGCAGGCTTTTTATACATTAGTGTTCCTCCTTTATACGATATTGATCCATTCATCATTATGAAATCGCTATAAAACCCATACAGTAATTATAACATTTTTCAAGCAATTTGCATATTGTTAAAAGATAATATATTTTATTTTTAAATTTGTGATAAATGCACAACGTATCGATAATGATACCTATTTTTTATATATAAAGTATACTATTTTAGTTTATTTTTATCGTTATTTCAAAATCGTAACATTTTTAAAGCTCGGAGCATACTATACAGTAAATGAAAATAACGCTGATCGGAGGGATCTGAATGATCAACTTCTGTATGCGCGGCGCGCCGAAGGCTATAGGACTGAGCATCCTCACCTTTTGTCTGGGGATACTGCTCGGGCTGCTTTGTCCTCTGTATGTGCTTGCCGTGATCGAAATGATCATGCTCACACTATTTGGTTATATTTGTCTTTTTAAGTGGTAATCTTTTTTATAATAAAACAGACAGGAGGCTGATCGTATGAAGATCGTTGTTAAAAGAGTTCCAAAATGCTTCGCAGGACTGATAAAGCTGTTATTTGGGATCTGATTACATAACCTGCTCCCGCAGAAATTACTGTCCCGACTGTGAATAAGCGTAGCTATACAGGGAAAAATAGAGATAAATCCATCAGCAGCCGCAAAACAGCGTTCATGCTTTGCGGCTGCCGGATAAAATACCCGAAAGGATGATTTTTAATGAAAAACAAAGCAGAGGAAATGACTAACCTCGAATACAACGAATATATAAAGACAAAAACCCCTAATTCCAATTTATTCAAGGACTGCATAAAAGCGTTCATATCAGGAGGGATAATATGCGCTGTAGGACAAGTATTTTTGAATTTGTACAAATATTTCGGACTTTCTCAGGAGGATGCCTCGACACTTGTTACCGTTACAATGATCTTTCTGGGCACTCTCCTGACAGGACTGAATATTTACCCAAAGATCGCGAAGCACGCCGGCGCAGGCACTCTCGTGCCTGTTACGGGCTTTGCTAATTCCGTTGCCGCGCCCGCTCTTGAGGCAAAGACTGAAGGATATGTTTTAGGCGTCGGCGCAAAGATATTTACGATCGCCGGTCCGGTCATCCTGTACGGCACGCTCGCCTCTATAATATGCGGTATCGTATACTTTTTTATGTAAATCACATTTTTG
The DNA here is from genome assembly GCA_904420525.1 of uncultured Clostridia bacterium. Taxonomy (GTDB): domain Bacteria; phylum Bacillota; class Clostridia; order UBA1381; family UBA1381; genus Ornithomonoglobus. The sequence goes on from CAJFVT010000168.1 coordinate 26,108, forward strand.
TCACCGCCCACAAACACTTCAAAAAAAGCAGCTGCTTTTTTGTCGATTTTGACAGCATATAAAAATTTTTGAAATAAATATTGAAAAAAAAACGATTACGTTATATAATGTATATGTATGTTATTGATCACTTCTAGCCTCAATGACAAACACGACTGCACATTAGGAAAGGAACATTAGTAATCAATGATGGATAACAGAATCGGTGAGGAATGCGGTGTTTTTGCCATTTATGACCCTGACGGCGACTGCGCCAGAAGCACATATTACGGGCTTTACGCGCTGCAGCACAGAGGTCAGGAAAGCTGCGGCATCGCCGTTAACAATGACCGCAACATAACCTATTATAAGGATATGGGGCTTGTCAATGAAGTCTTTAACGGCGATATAATAGACAAGCTCGGCGGAACAATGGCTATAGGACATGTGCGTTACTCAACTACCGGGGAATCCCTGCGTGAAAACGCGCAGCCGCTCGTTCTCAGATACGTCAAGGGCAATATCGCCATAGCTCATAACGGAAATCTCGTAAACAAGTCGGAGCTTGAAGAGTATCTGAGCAAGGCAGGCGCAATTTTCCAGACCACGAGCGACACAGAAATGATCGCCTATACTATAGCGCGTCACAGACTTCGCTATGGAAGCGTAGAGGAGGCTGTCGAAAAAACGATATGCCATCTTGCCGGAGCATTTTCACTCGTTGTTATGAGTCCTCAGAAGCTTATCGCATGCCGTGACCCGTGGGGATTTAGGCCTTTGTGTATGGGCAGAAAGGGCAAGGCTATAGTTTTCGCCTCCGAGACCTGCGCTCTTGACACCATAGGCGCAGAATATGAGCGGGACCTTAAGCCAGGTGAGATCGTAGTTGTTAAAAACGGCGAAATAAAAACTATAGACCGGTTTGTGAACACAAAGCCTCACACCCAGTGCATATTCGAATACTTGTATTTTGCACGTCCTGACAGCATTATAGACGGTCAATCGACAAATGATTCCCGTATGCTGGCCGGAAGAATATTGGCACATAAATTTCCAGCAGACGCGGATGTCGTTATAGGTGTACCGGATTCAGGAATCAGCGCGGCTATGGGCTACGCGCTTGAATCAGGCATCCCATACGGAGTAGGATTTATAAAAAACAAATATATAGGCCGTTCATTTATACAGCCTACGCAGTCGATGCGCGAAAACGCAGTCCGCATAAAGCTCAATGTGCTTAAGGGGACTGTTGAAGGCAAGCGTATCGTTATGGTAGACGATTCTATCGTGCGCGGCACGACTTCAAAGCGTATCGTGAGCCTTTTGCGAAAATTCGGAGCCAAAGAGGTACACGTCCGTTCATCAGCCCCTCCGTTCCGCTGCCCCTGTTATTTCGGCACGGACGTGCCTTCAAAGGATCAGCTGATAGCCACAAACAGAACTATTGAACAGATGTGTGAACGAATAGGCGCGGACAGCCTTGCATTTCTGCCGGTGGAGCATCTTAAGGATATCATCCCTGATGCAAAATGCGGATACTGTGACGGCTGTTTCTCAGGCAAATACCCAATAGATGTTGACCGCTATATCAACACCTGATAAAAACAGGGATACCCGTATGAGTATCCCGTTTTTGGCATACGGCACTATATTTTTCAGCAGGGCGGCGCTCTGCATATTATTCAAAAATATTTAAACAGAAAGGATCTGATCTTATGTCTAACCCCAAAGCAGCTCTTATCATGGGTTCTGATTCGGATTTTGATAAGGTAAAAGGCTGTATTTCAAAGCTCAAGGAATTTAATATCGAGGTAGAGGTGAATGTTATATCCGCGCACCGCACACCGGAAAAAGCAATGGAGTATGCTAAGAATGCCGAAAAGAACGGTATCGAGGTAATAATCTGCGCAGCAGGAATGGCAGCTCATCTGGGCGGTGTTGTCGCTGCAAATACAACACTTCCTGTAATAGGTATTCCGATCGAGTCCACCTTTGACGGGATGGATGCACTGCTTGCTACTGTTCAGATGCCGCCCGGCATACCTGTCGCAACAGTGGGGCTCAACAACGGTACAAATGCTGCGATCCTTGCGGCTGAAATGCTCTCGCTCAAATACGATTACCTCAGAGAAACTCTGAAAAAGGCGCGCACAAAGATGGCCGAAGCGGTAGCGGAAAAAGACAAAATGATCAAGGAACGCGCTGCAGCGCTCTGAGAGCATTAGGATGAAAAAAACAAA
>CAJFVT010000169.1 GCA_904420525.1 uncultured Clostridia bacterium
CGGTGGTGTTGGTGAAATTCTCGCTTTTTACATATTCCTTGATTACTTCCTTTGGTATTTTCATGTCGAAAAACCTCCTTGATAAAAGTTATTTCTACCATAATTTTCACCAAGGAGGTTCGTTTTTATACTTTTTACACAACTTTTTCCGCCGCGTCGTGCAACGGGAGGTGGAGGGCTACCGCCCTCCGTCTACCCTATTTGTCCTGTTGCCGTTTTCACTGACGGGAACGGTTTGTCAGCATTACCGCGGAATAAAACATCCCGCCGCGGTTTTCAAATGAAGCGCTGCCGTTGTATTTATCGGCAATATTCTTTACGCTTTTCAGTCCGAGCGCGTCATGATCGTGCTTGGTCGAGACAAAGCTGCCGTTCTTGGTAAGCAGCGTGCCGTCAAAGGTATTATCAACTGTAATGCCCAGCATTTTATGTGAAAATCCGATATTCATGATTATCAGACGCTTATCCTTTGGCAGCAGTCTGCCGGCATCGAGAGCGTTTTCGAGAAGATTTCCCACGATAGTAACAAGGTCGTGATCCGGTACGTTCATAACAGCCGGGAGCTTTACATTGCATTTAAAGGTAAACCCTTCTGTTTCGGCAGTCGATTTGTAATAGCTTATGATAGAGTTGAGTATGGCATTTGTACAAATGGGGGTTATGGAATACTCCGGTATGTGATCTATATATTCAGCAAGATATTCCTGTACCTTTTCAGGCTGCTCATCGCAGAGCCCGCGCAGCGTTATGAGCTGCTGCCTGAAGTTATGGCGCAGCTGACGCTGTGATTCTATATTTTCGCATATATGCTTGTATTGCTCCTGCGCCATATTATTGGCATGCTCAGATCTGAGAACATCTATACGCAGCTGCTGCTGTTCCTTGAGCTTTCGCACAAATATAAAGCTAACTGTATAGACGCTGCCTACTGCGACGCAAAGCACAAGACTAATGAATATAGCAGCGTATGCTGTGATGAGCTCGGTCCGTGCGACTGTGAATCCAAAGGACAGCAGAAAAAGCATAAGCACTGACATTGCCGCCACATATATAAGCTCTGTTTTGTCGAGCACCTCAAGCATTGGGATAACATATTTTTTTATTATATAATATGCCAAAGGAAACACTATGCATGTAAAGAGCAGAAGAAAGACAGTATAGCCGACGCTGTAGGGGTCATCATCTATATATCCCGGTCCGAAAAGTCTCAGGCCGAACCTGTCCCATAGGACCGAGGTCATAAGCGAGACAAAAAACGCAAAGATCGCAACGAAGAATATAACAAACAGCTTCTTTGCCGCGGGAGCTTTTACTATAAAGCAGAAATAAATGACACACACGGCAAACAGAAGCATAAAGACCGAGTTGCTTATATTAAAGGTGGTGTCGGAAACACCGTAGAAGCATTTTGCGGTCGTGCCGGCTATGCTGAAAACGAGCGCCATACCGATGATAAGGGAATATGTAATGGCTTGAGGATGACGTGTGCGCATATTTCCCTTAAACGGGAGTATACATAGATATGCTGACGGAAATATCTGCAGAAAAAAACCTGCGAACAAACGTATAAGGTCTACTGTGATATTCATTACGGATCATTCTCCTCTCGTATTTTATTAAACAGGAATGTTTCGTACTTTTTCCTGATCTCCGACATCTGTTCTCTGCTTATATAGATCACCGCGTCGTTGGGCAGGCGTATATTGTCAGCGGCGATCTCTTCAATATAGTTCATGTTTATTATATGACTTCGCTGAGGGCGAATAAAAACAGCGCTGTCAAGCTGTTCATAGAATGTTTTCAGAGGCATACGCACCTCAATATCCTTTTGGGTGGTGTGTATAACGAGATTGTTTCCGAATACCTCAGCATGAATGATCTCGTTTTGATATATAGGCACGGTAAGCCGTTTTTGTTTGATGTGTATAACAGGCCCCGGCGCCGATAAAGACGGAAAACACCGCCGCATGGCTTCCGCAATCCCCTCATATGTCACAGGCTTTAAGAGATAATGCACCACGTTTACTGAGAATGCGTTCAGCGCGAAATCCGGACTCGTGGTGATGAAGATGAAACGGCATTTTTTGTCAGGATACAATTTTGCGGTCTCCAGACCATTTACGGAACCCATGAATATATCCATAAAAACAGCATCGAATGTTATGCCGGACGAGCTTAAAAATTCCTCGCCCGAACTGAATGTATAGATCGGCGCTGTGATATCATGCTGTCTGAGATAGCGGAGCAGAAGCTCTCTGATATGCTCGCGGTCTTTATCAATGTCGTCACAAATAGCTAAATTCATAATAGGTAACCTCTTATGTGTATTTTATAAATAATATTATACTACTAATCGCTTTCCGTTACAATGGTTTTGTGATAAACTGTTGCTTTTTGTGATGAACAGTAGGTGACAGCCGTGTTTGTTAGTGGTATAGTTATAAAGGGATATCACCAAAACCCGATCGATGACTCTTTAAGAGAAAAGATATGATAAAGAGCTGAAAATGTACAGGGCTGCGTTATCCGGACCATAAACCGGGGTACGCGGCCCTTGTTTTTGCGCGCAGAAAAATACCCGGAGACTTAACAGAAAAAGTTGTTTAGCAGGTATTGAAAAAAACGGAGAAATATGATACAATATAGCTGGATATTTTTTAACTGAACACGGAGTGAAGTTTTTGTGATCGTTTTTTATATAATACGCCATGGTGAAACGGAGCCGAATACGCGGTCCGCGTGCCTTGGCAGAAGCGATGTGCCTCTGAACGAAGCGGGCAGCGCTCAGGCGGAGGCGCTTTGTGAAAGACTTGACGGCATTGCTGCCGGCACTGTATATGTAAGCCCGCTCATACGCGCGTATGATACTATAAGCCCGTATACAGAAGCCCATCCGGATAGCAAAGTGTGTGTTGACGAACGCATAACGGAGCGTGATTTCGGGGAATGGGAGGATATGACGTTCGCTGAGATAGAGGCGGCGGATCCGGTGAGATACGCTCAGTGGCAGCGGGACTTTGTGGGGTATGCCGTACCGGGCGGAGAAAGCTCGGCGCGGGTGCAGGAAAGGGTAAACAGCTTTATAGACGAGCTTGAGGCTCGGGAGAGCGGCAGAACGGTATTTGTCGTTACACATCTCGGTACAGCGAGGCATATAATATCGAGGTGTCTCGGACTGAGCGCGGAACAGAGCTGGCGCTTCACTCTTAACAACGCGTCATACGCGGTGATAGAATACGATGAAAAACGCCGCTGCGGCGTTTTGAAATATCTTAATGTGTAAATGAAAGGGCGGAAAAACCGGAGCCAAGCTGCGGGACTGCCCGGAATTTAACAAGGAAAGGGAACATACGATGGCAGACGTAAGAAGAATTTATGTTGAAAAGAAGACCGGCTTCGATGTCGAGGCAAAGGAGATCCTTGCGGATCTGAAAGAAAATCTTGATATGTCCGGACTGAAGGATGTGCGCATAATCAACCGTTACGATGTTGAGGGGATCACAGATGAGGAGTATGCGAAGGCGAGAGGTCTCATCTTTTCCGAGCCGCCGGTCGACACGGCATCGGATGAGGAGACCGATATAAGCGAGGGAAGAGTTTTCGCGGTGGAATTTCTGCCGGGACAGTTTGACCAGCGCGCGGCAAGCGCGGAGGAGTGTATCTCTATACTCACTGAAAAGGAAAGACCGCGCGTAAGATATGCTAAGGTATACGTGCTTATAGGCGAGGTCTCGGATGATGAGTTTGAGGCGGTCAAGCGCTATGTAATAAACCCGGTAGAGGCCAGAGAGGCGTCGCTTGAGAAGCCGGAGTCCCTTGATATGGTCGTCGAGCATCCGGAGGATGTAAAGACGGTCGAAGGCTTTATAGATATGGATGAGAGCGGGCTGAAGTCATTCCTTGACTCAATGGGCTTTGCAATGGATATGGACGATCTTATGTTCTGCCGCGGCTATTTCAGGGATACGGAAAAAAGGGATCCGACAGTAACTGAGCTCAGGATGATAGACACCTACTGGTCAGATCACTGCCGTCACACAACGTTCTCAACGAGGATAAACAATGTAGAGATAGGAAACGGAAAATACGGC
>CAJFVT010000170.1 GCA_904420525.1 uncultured Clostridia bacterium
CAGCCACAAGGACAGCGCAGGCTTCATAAACCTGTTCGGACTCCCGCTCAAGGTCCGCGCTATGATGAAAGAAAGAAACGGTATCAAGGACTGATTTTTTCATAAAAAGCTATTGACAATCGGTTATTATTGTAATATAATATTACTCGTAAAAAAGCGGATATTTCCGCACCACAATCTTAAAAGGCATTGACGAAGACAGTAATCCTGCGTAAAAGTGTGCAGCGATCCGGTGGCGGTGTGAGACCGGAGACGAGTAGCGCAGAATGAAAATCACTTCCGAGCCGTGAGGCTGAACGCAGCTTTTGCAACTAAGCCGAGCCGGGATCTCCGCCGTTATGGGAGCGCATATGAAGGTATGCTGATTTAACGAGTGGTATAACAGAGGAAGCAAAGCCCCTGTCTTGTTGATCAAGACAGGGGCTTTTCGGTTTTCGGAAGCCTTACTACAGGATAATTCGGAAAGAGAGGAATGTGAAAATGAGTACCTACAAAAAGGTAGACACCAATCTTAATTTCGTTGACCGCGAAAAAAAGATCGAGCAGTTCTGGAAGGATCACAGCATTTTCAAAAAAAGCATAGACACCCGCGCTGACGGCGATGTCTATACCTTCTATGACGGTCCTCCGACTGCAAACGGAAAACCGCATATCGGTCACGTTTTGACGCGTGTAATAAAGGATATGATCCCGCGTTACCGCACCATGAAGGGCTATAAGGTAACAAGGAAAGCCGGATGGGACACTCACGGTCTTCCTGTTGAGCTGGAAGTCGAGAAAAAGCTCGGCATAAACGGAAAAGAACAGATCGAAAGCTACGGTCTTGAGCCGTTTATAAAGGAATGCAAGGAAAGCGTTTGGAAATACAAGGGCATGTGGGAGGACTTCTCCTCCACTGTCGGCTTCTGGGCCGATATGGATGATCCGTATGTTACCTACGACAACGATTTCATAGAGTCCGAGTGGTGGGCGCTCAAGCAGATCTGGGAAAAGGGGCTGCTGTATAAGGGACACAAGATCGTTCCCTACTGCCCGCGCTGCGGCACTCCGCTCTCCTCTCACGAGGTAGCTCAAGGCTATAAGGACGTTAAAGAGCGCTCGGCAACGGCAAAGTTCGCAGTCAAGGGTGAGGAAAACACCTATCTGCTCGCATGGACGACAACGCCATGGACGCTCCCCTCAAACGTTGCGCTCTGTGTCAATCCCGATGAAACATACGTTAAGATAAAGGCCGGAGACGAGTATTATATACTTGCCAAGGCTCTCGTTGAGAGCAATTTCCCGGAAACGGAAACGGAGACCATCGAGGAATACAAGGGAAAGGATCTCGAATACAAGGAATATACAGGTCTTTATGAGCAGGAGGGGCTTCCCAAAAAGGCTTATTACGTGACATGCGACTACTATGTAACGCTAACAGACGGTACCGGAATAGTTCATATCGCCCCGGCCTTCGGTGAGGATGACTCCAAGGTGGGAAGGAATTACGACCTGCCGTTCCTGCAGCTTGTTGACGGCAAGGGCTGTCTTACAAAGGATACAAAATGGGAAGGCGTTTTCTGCAAGGACGCCGATAAGCTCATCCTTAAGGATCTTGACGAGAGAGGGCTTCTCTTCAATGCGCCGAAATTTGAGCACAGCTATCCGTTCTGCTGGAGATGCGACACGCCGCTCATATACTATGCGCGCGACACATGGTTCATAAAGATGACCGCCGTTAAAGACGATCTTATAAGAAACAACAAAACCATAAACTGGATCCCGAAAAACATAGGAGAGGGCCGCTTCGGCTCATGGCTAGAAAATGTCCAGGACTGGGGCATAAGCCGCAACCGCTACTGGGGCACTCCGCTCAACGTCTGGGAATGCTCATGCGGAAAGCGCCACGTTGTGGGCTCGATAGCAGAGCTTAAGGAAATGTCGGACAACTGTCCCGATGATATAGAGCTGCACCGCCCGTTCGTTGACGCGGTCACGATCAAATGTCCGGACTGCGGCGGCGAGATGCACAGAGTCCCGGAGGTTATAGACTGCTGGTTCGATTCCGGCGCTATGCCGTTTGCTCAGTGGCATTATCCGTTTGAAAACAAAGAGACGTTCGAAGAGAACTTCCCAGCAGACTTCATAAGCGAGGCTGTCGATCAGACACGCGGCTGGTTCTACTCACTGCTTGCGGAATCGACCATACTGTTCAACAAGGCTCCGTACAAGAACGTTATCGTTCTCGGTCTCGTGCAGGATGAAAACGGACAGAAGATGTCCAAGTCAAAGGGCAACGCGGTGGATCCGTTTGAAGCGCTCAAAAAGCACGGTGCGGACGCTATACGCTGGTACTTCTATTCAAACTCGGCTCCGTGGCTGCCGAACCGCTTCCACGACAAGGCTGTTACAGAGGGACAGCGCAAGTTCATGGGCACGCTCTGGAACACATACGCGTTCTTCGTTCTATACGCGAACATCGACAGCTTTGACGCTTCAAAATACACGCTCGAATATGACAAGCTCTCAGTCATGGACAAATGGCTGCTCTCAAGGATCAATTCGGTCGTTAAAGAGGTAGACAGCAACCTTGCTAACTACAAGATAACCGAAACAACAAAGGTGCTTGACAAATTTGTCGATGATATGTCAAACTGGTACGTTCGTCTTTCACGCCAGAGATTTTGGGTGAAGGATATGACGCAGGATAAGATAAACGCGTATATGACGCTCTACACGGCGCTTGTAATGCTAATAAAGGCGGCAGCGCCCATGATCCCGTTTATGACAGAGGATATATACCAGAACATTGTACGCTCGATCTATCCTGATGCTCCGGAGAGCATACATCTCTGCGGCTTCCCGTCAGCAAACGAGGAATATATCGACAAACAGCTTGAAGCTGACATGGGAGAGGTCCTTGACATAGTCGTTCTGGGCCGCGCCTGCAGAAACACATCAGGCATGAAGAGCCGTCAGCCGCTTTCTGTTATATATGTTAAGGGCGAAAGCGAGCTAAAGGACTTCTACAAGGATATAATCAAGACCGAGCTGAACGTCAAGTCAGTGGAATTCGTAGATGACGTTTCGCAGTTCGCGTCCTACAGCTTCAAACCGCAGCTGCGCACGCTCGGCAGACGCTTCGGCAAGAATATAAATGAAGTGAGAGAGAAGCTTGCGGATATAGACGGCGCTGCCGCGATGGCGGATATAAATTCACGCGGCTTCATAGAGCTTGAGGTAGCGGGCGTAAAGGAACAGATCGCGGAGGAGGATCTCCTTATCGAAACAGTCAAATCCGATGACTACGTTACCGATCAGGAGGGCAGCATAACAGTCGTTCTCTGCACAAAGCTCAATGACGAGCTTATAGAGGAAGGCTTCGTAAGAGAGCTCGTTTCAAAGCTCCAGACCATGCGTAAGGATTCAGGCTTTGAGGTCATGGATCATATAAAGGTATTCGAGTCCGGCAACGACCGCATAAAGGCTATCCTCGAACGCAACGGAGATTATATAAAAACTCAGGTGCTCGCAGACGATATCCTGACCAATGCGGAATGTGCTTCAGCCAAGGAATGGAACATTAACGGCGAGACCGTTACCCTCGGTGTGGAAAAGGTATAAGTCCTCAATATTGCTAAAAAATAAACAATACTTTTGTGCATTATTTAGAATTTTAAGAAAAACACTTGTAAGTTTAGCGAATTTGAGGTAAAATAGAAGCAGATGGGAGCGTCCGTCATCAGGCGGACGTTACCGACCATACCGGGTAATTCCGGCATGTGGTTCTGTAAAAATATATATATTTTTAGGAGGAATTAGAAATGGCAGTTAAAGTTGCTATCAATGGTTTTGGACGTATCGGACGTCTTGCTTTCAGACAGATGTTCGGCGCAGAAGGCTATGAAGTTGTTGCTATAAACGACCTCACAAGCCCGAAGATGCTCGCTCATCTTCTGAAGTATGATTCATCACAGGGTAAGTATGAGCATGCTGACGAGGTTTCTTCAACAGAGGATTCCATCATCGTATGCGGCAAAGAGATAAAGATCTACGCTTTCCCGGATGCAAACAATTGTCCGTGGGGCGACCTCGACGTTGACGTTGTTCTTGAGTGCTCAGGCTTCTATACATCAAAGGCTAAGGCAGAGGCTCACATCAACGCAGGCGCTAAGAAAGTCGTTATTTCAGCTCCGGCAGGAAACGACCTTCCGACTATCGTTTACAATGTAAATCATACTACGCTTACACCCGATGACAAGATCATTTCAGCTGCTTCATGTACAACTAACTGTCTGGCTCCGATGGCTGACGCGCTCAACAAGTACGCTGCTGTCCAGTCAGGTATCATGTGTACTATACACGCTTACACAGGCGACCAGATGACTCTTGACGGTCCGCAGAGAAAGGGCGATCTCAGAAGATCAAGAGCTGCGGCTGTTAACATCGTTCCTAACTCAACAGGTGCTGCAAAGGCTATCGGTCTTGTTATTCCGGAGCTTAACGGAAAGCTCATCGGTTCGGCTCAGAGAGTTCCGACTCCGACAGGTTCAACAACTATCCTTACAGCTGTTGTTAAGGGTGACAATGTTACTAAGGAAGGCATCAACGCTGCTATGAAGGCTGCTGCAAACGAGTCATTCGGTTACAACGAGGACGAGATCGTTTCATCAGATATCGTTGGTATGAGATACGGCTCACTCTTTGATGCTACTCAGACAATGGTAATGGATATCGGCGACGGTCTTTATGAGGTACAGGTAGTTTCATGGTATGACAACGAGAACTCATACACATCACAGATGGTTAGAACGATCAAGTACTTCTCAGAGCTTGGCTAATTCAAACAGGATCAAAAATCAAGCGGACCGCTTCTGCGGTCCGTTTTGCTTTTGAAAAAAAAATGAGCTGCCGCATTAGCAGCAGCCCCATTTTTTCGCTTCTATCTTATTCCGTATTCAGCTGTATCCTCAAGCTCCTCCTCTATCCTGAGAAGCCTGTTGTACTTCGCTACCCTGTCAGTTCTCGCAGGCGCGCCGGTCTTTATCTGCCCAGCGTTCACCGCAACGGCGATATCCGCTATAGTCGTGTCCTCTGTCTCGCCGCTTCTGTGCGACACCACCGCAGTATAGCCGGCCTTGTGAGCCATTTCTATAGCGTCAAGGGTCTGCGAAAGCGTGCCTATCTGATTTACCTTGATGAGTATCGAATTCGCCGCTCCGCACTCTATGCCGCGCTCAAGTCTTTCGGGGTTCGTCACGAACAGATCATCGCCTACGAGCTGGACTCTTCCGCCTACCCTTTCGGTAAGACGCGCAAAGCCCTCGTAATCATTTTCTCCCAGCGGATCCTCTATAGAGAATATGGGATAACGGTCGATTATTCCCTCCCAGAACTCTATAAGCTCCTCCGTCGTCTTGGTTATACCCGACTTTGGCAGACGGTAAGTGCCGTCCTCCTGCGCCCATTCGGATGACGCCGCGTCTATCGCTATCTTAAAGTCCTCCCCCGGAACAAACCCGGCCTTTTCTACCGCCTCTACGATAAGCGCCAGCGCTTCCTCGTCAGTTCCCAGATTAGGCGCAAAGCCGCCTTCATCACCAACAGCCGTTGGCTGACCCTTTTCCTGCAGGATGCTCTTAAGAGCAAAATATACCTCCGAACACTGACGCAGACATTCTGAGAAGCTCTCCGCTCCCACCGGCATTATCATAAACTCCTGGATGTCAACGTTATTGTTCGCATGGGCGCCGCCGTTTAATATATTCATCATCGGCACAGGCATAACATGAGCGTTCGCGCCTCCTATATACCGATAGAGCGGCAGTCCCAGACTATTCGCTGCAGCTCTCGCACATGCGAGCGATGTACCCAAAACGGCGTTTGCACCGAGCTTTTTAAGATTAGGAGTTCCGTCCAGCTCTCTGAGCACCGTATCGATAAGTCTCTGATCAAGCACGTTCATACCAACGATCTCGTCCGATATCGTCTCGTTTACGTTCTTGACAGCCTTCTGCACACCCTTTCCGTTATAGCGCTTCTTATCACCGTCACGCAGCTCATAAGCCTCGTACTCGCCTGTAGAAGCGCCCGAAGGCACCATAGCCCGACCAACGCCCTCTGTTGTTGTCACCTCTACCTCAATAGTAGGATTGGAGCGCGAATCAAGCACCTCCCTGGCATGTACGTCTGTGATTTCAATATAGCTTTTCATCTTGAGATCTCCTCCCGTTATTACATTCGGATAAATGTCCGTATAATTATTTTTAACGCATCAGGCATTTTTATACTACCGGCCCGGGCTTTATTTAACTTCCGCGCTTGGTTAGTTATGCCTAACTATATTTAGCATTATATCACACATTTCCACTCTTGTCAATACCTGATCATTTATAAAGAAAAAAATATGTAAAATCGTAAAAAGTTATTTACATCATGTATCTTATATGCTAAAATGTATGTATCTCAATGAGTACGATAGAAAGGATGTGACATTATGAGAAAAATACTTGTCGTAGTAGATTATCAGAATGATTTTGTCGACGGATCGCTCGGCTTTGATGGCGCTGAGCTTCTCGATGGGCCCATATGTGAAAAAATAGAGCAATACCGTCATGACGAGGTGGTCCACACTCTTGATACTCATGACGGGCGTTATCTGGACACCCACGAGGGGAAATGTCTCCCGATCCCGCACTGTATAGGGGGAACGACCGGGCATGACATTTACGGACGGTCAGCGGAGCTTTTATGGGGCACCCGCCGCTTTTTGAAACGGTCCTTCGGCTCGCTGGAGCTCGGCGATTACCTTAGGCGCGGCTGCTATGATGTCGTGGAGCTGTGCGGACTTGTATCCAATATATGCGTGCTTTCAAACGCTGTCATAGCGCGCGCAGCGCTTCCTGATGCGGAGATAATTGTAGACTCACGCTGCACCGCATCCGCTGATAAGGAAATGAATGACGCCGCGCTTGCGGTGTTAAGAGGCATACATGTCACTGTTTTGTAAGATAGCCGGTAACCGAAAAAAAATTTTTACGAGGAGAATATTATGACAGAGATCAAGATCAATACCAAACGCCGCAACGGCATCATAAACAAGAATATATACGGCCAGTTCGCGGAGCATCTCGGACGATGCATATATGAAGGAATATACGTTGAGGATGACAGCATCCCGAATGTCAACGGGATGCGGTGCGACGTTGTAAACGCGCTCAGGGAGCTGGATATCCCTGTGCTGAGATGGCCCGGCGGCTGCTTTGCCGACGACTATCACTGGCGTGACGGGATAGGTGACAAGGACAAGCGCCCGTATATGGTAAATACAAACTGGGGCGGAGTTGTCGAAAACAATCATTTCGGTACACACGAATTCTTTGAGCTCTGCTCGCAGCTCGGCTGTGAGCCGTACATAACCGGAAACGTAGGCTCCGGCACCGTTCAGGAAATGCGCGACTGGATCGAATATATGACCTTCGACGGTGACTCGCCTCTGGCAAACGAAAGACGCAAAAACGGTCACGAGGAACCGTTCAAGCTGAAATATTTCGGCGTAGGAAATGAAAACTGGGGCTGCGGAGGAAATATGCGTCCCGAATACTACTCCGATCTGTACAGACGCTTTGCCACATTCATAAGAAACTACGGCGATGAGCCGATATACAAGATCGGCTGCGGCGCAAACGCGGGCGACTTCAGCTGGACAGAAAGCGTGCTCAAAAACGCCGGAGCCTTTATGCAGGGACTTTCCTGGCATAATTACACCTATGAGGGTGACTGGGAGCATAAGGGAAGCAGCTATGCCTTCGATGCGGCCGGCTGGTATTCAAATCTCGCCGATGTTGAACGCATGAGAGACAGACTCAAGAAGCATATAGCTGTTATGGACTGCTTTGACCCTGACGGAAAGATCGATCTGATCGTGGACGAATGGGGCAACTGGTACGACTGTATGCCCGGCACGAACCCCGGATTTCTCTATCAGCAGAACACTATGCGCGATGCCGTTACCGGAATGGTGATACTCCATATGTTCCACGAGCACTGTGACAGAGTACAGATGGCAAATATAGCTCAGATGGTAAACGTGCTTCAGGCAATGGTCCTTACGGAGGGAGATAAAATGGTCCTCACTCCTACCTACCACCTGTTCAGGATGATGAAGGGACATCAGGACGGCGAAAAAGCCGATATAGTATATGATGATGAACGCTATGAATCAGACGGCGAGATGATTCCGTCAGTCAGCGTATCCGCGTCAGTTAAGAACGGCACACTCACCGTGACCGCGGCAAACACACGCCTTGACTGCGACAGAGAGCTTTCTATAGAGCTTGACGCCGAATACAAGACCGCGTCCGCGGAGATACTTACCGCTGAGAACATGTGCGACTTCAACAGCTTTGACGAGCCGGACAAGGTATCGCCCAAGCCGCTTGACACAAAGCTTGAAGGCAGACGGCTCACCGTATCGCTGCCGAGGATGAGCGTTGTTTCGCTCACACTGAAATAATGGCAAAATGCAAACGCTGCGGACTTAAGGCTGTGCTTTCGGAAGCCGATATCGAAAAGATGGTAAACGAAGTGCGCAGTATGCGCGGCATACGCCTCGCTGCCGAGGAAGAATACATGAAACGGCTTGAGATATGCCGATCCTGTGAAAAGCTTGAATACGGCTCCACCTGCTCACTGTGCGGATGTGTTATGCAGGTGCGCGCCATGCTCAGTGACGGACGATGCCCCTATCCGCGCGCGCCAAAATGGTGAGAACGCTCTAAAAATCAATACCAATATGTATTAATTCTCCGTACATGGAAACAATATATAATGCTTATGCATAAATTCCGCAGGCGGCGCACAGCTTTATGCTGACGCCGCCTGTAATATCCCATTTACGGAGGTAATGTACATGAAGAAGCTGTTCATAATTTTCACTTTGCTTGCAGCACTCTGCTGCGGAAGCACGGCGGAA
>CAJFVT010000171.1 GCA_904420525.1 uncultured Clostridia bacterium
TTCATCATAGCGCGGACCTTGAGCGGGAGTCCGAACAGGTTTATGAAGCCTGCGCTGTCCTTGTGGCTGTAAAGCTCATGGCTGTCACCGAAGGATGCTATCTCCTCGTTATAGAGCGAATACGGTGACCTCGCGCCGGCCGGAGTGCAGTTGCCCTTATAGAGCTTAAGACGTACTTCACCGGTAACGAGCTTGTCCATCTCATCGAACATTGCTGACATCGACTCGCGAAGCGGTGTGAACCATTTTCCATCGTATACCAGCTCTGCGAACTTGATAGCGCTCTGGCGCTTGAACGACTGTGTATCACGGTCAAGACAGAGATATTCAAGCTCCTGGATAGCTGTGTAGAGGATGGTTCCGCCCGGTGTTTCATAAACGCCTCTCGACTTCATTCCTACAAGCCTGTCCTCAACGATATCCGCTATACCTACTCCGTGCTTGCCGCCGAGCTCATTGAGCTTTTCAACGAGCGGTCTCGGATCCATCTTTTCGCCGTTTACCGAAACAGGGATTCCTGCCTCAAAGCCGATCGTCACGTACTCGCCCTCATCAGGAGCCTTTTCAGGCGATACGCCGAGCTTTAAGAGCGAGTCGAACTGCGGCTCGTTCCACGGATCCTCAAGATCCATACCCTCATGGCTGATGTGCCAGATGTTCCTGTCGCGCGAATAGAGATCCTTCTTTGTAACGGGGCACTCTATATGATTTTTCTCAGCATAGTCAACAGCGTCCTCACGTGACTTGATGTCCCACTCTCTCCACGGAGCTATGATCTTGAGCGATGGATCAAGAGCCTTTATCGAAAGCTCAAAACGAACCTGGTCATTGCCCTTGCCTGTAGCGCCGTGACAGATAGCTACAGCGCCTTCCTTGTGAGCGATGTCAACGAGCGCCTTCGCGA
The DNA here is from genome assembly GCA_904420525.1 of uncultured Clostridia bacterium. Classification (GTDB taxonomy): domain Bacteria; phylum Bacillota; class Clostridia; order UBA1381; family UBA1381; genus Ornithomonoglobus. Next base: position 905 of record CAJFVT010000171.1, read on the forward strand.
TTATCGGACGCGCATGCGATGTGCCGAGAAGGTATTTGCCCTCATATACGGCTCCGGCCTTTAATGTCGGGAATATGTAATCCTTAACATATTCATCGCGCAGGTCAGCTATATAGCACTTGAGAGCGCCTGTGCGCTTTGCCCTTTCCTCAAGACCGTCCGTTTCCTTGCCCTGTCCAACGTCACCGCAGACGCAGACTACGTCATAGTCATATGTTTCCTTGAGCCAGTGGATTATGATAGATGTATCAAGTCCGCCTGAATAAGCCAAAACAACTTTATCCTTAGCCAAAATAATTCATTCCTTTCAAAATATGCGCAGAACACCGCGCTTTTTAGTATAAACATATTATACAATATTTTCTCTCAATATGCAATAGTCAAATTTATATAAATATACGGACATACCGTTGAATTATTATGCATATTAATGAAAGTTTATGCAGCCAAAAACCGGGGGACTTGAAATTTTTTTCGACATATGGTAGAATAGACTCAACTAAAGGATAAGGGTGATATGTGTGATAATCATAGGGATAGATCCAGGCTACGCAATAGTCGGGATAGGCGTTGTCGAGTATAGGGGAAACAGGTTCAGGACTCTTGAATACGGAGCGATAACTACACCGGCGGGGATGCCGACGGTGGACCGGCTCAAGAAGATATATGATGAGCTTACGCTACTGCTGGATAAACACAAGCCGGACGCGGTAGCGGTCGAGGAGCTTTTTTTCAATTCAAACCAGAAAACAGCAATAAACGTTGCGCAGGCAAGGGGAGTTATACTCGTAGCTCTCCGCAATAACAATGTTCCTGTATATGAATATACGCCGCTGCAGGTAAAGCAGAGCGTTACCGGCTATGGAAGAGCTCAGAAGGGACAGATACAGCAGATGGTGAAGACGCTTCTTGGTCTCAATGTGATCCCGAAGCCGGACGATGCCGCGGACGCGCTGGCGCTCGCGATATGCCATGCGCATTCGAGCAGGATGAACAATATGCTGGGACTGAACGGCGTAAGATGAGGAGCTGCCGCTTTTAGCGATCCGCGCTAAAAGCGGCGGCTCCTCCATTTTTTATTTTATGCTCATCCCGCATGGACCTGTGCCTTTTTCCGCTGGACATGAGCCGTTTACGACCGCTGCGTAATATCCGTAGCCTCCGGCTACGTTCCGGCAGTCATAGCCTTTCTGCGAAAGTATCCTGCACGCAATATAGCTGCGAAGCCCGCTCTGGCAGTGAACATATATTGTCTTGTCCTTCGGCAGCTCCGATATCCTTTCCCGCAGGCTGTCGAGAGGGATGTGCATCGCGCCGTCAATGTGTCCGTCCGCGTACTCAAAGCCGGTGCGGGTATCGAGTATGACGCCGTCCGCTTCAAGCGCCTCGTCCCAATGTGCCTGCTTGACCTTTCCGGTGAGTATATTTTCGATGACATACCCGGCCATGTTCACGGGATCCTTTGCCGATGAATATGGAGGAGCGTATGCCAGATCAAGCTCTGTGAGATCTGAGGCCGTCATTCCGGCGCGTATTGCTGCTGCGAGCACATCTATCCTCTTGTCCGCCCCGTCAAAGCCGATTATCTGCGCGCCGAGTATCCTGCCCGTGCCCTTTTCAAACAGGACCTTGATGTTCATGCTCTTTGCTCCGGGATAATATGCAGCGTGTGACGCGGAGGTCAGAAGGACATAGTCATGATCGAAGCCGTAAAGCGCCGCGGTCCTTTCGTTATATCCGGTGGATGCCACCGTCATGTCAAAGAGCTTTAGCACGGACGAACCCTGAGCGCCCTTATATTCGCTCTCTATGCCGCATATGTTGTCAGCGGCTATGCGCCCCTGCTTATTGGCCGGGCCTGCGAGAGGTATGACAGTCTTTTTGCCTGAAATAAAGTCCGTTATTTCCGAGGCATCGCCCACGGCATATATATTCTCATCAGACGTCCGCATATGTGCGTCAACAGCTACAGCGCCTTTAACTCCGAGCGCAAGCCCGGCGTCCTTTGCGAGTGTGCTTTCCGGAGCAACGCCGATCGATACGATGGCCATATCCGCGGTGAATTCACCGTCCTCTGTCATTGCCGTTATGCCGTTTTCGGTCTCTTTAAACCCTGTAACGCTGGAGCTCAGGCGAAGGTCTATACCGTTTTTGCGCATATATGTGTGTACAAACGCTGCCATGTCCTCGTCCAGCGGCGGCATAACATGTCTGCCGCGCTGCAGAAGTGTTATATCCAAGCCTCTGTTTTTGAGATTTTCCGCTGTTTCAAGACCTATAAAGCCGCCGCCTATTATAACAGCCGAGCTGGGGGAATGTTCTGCGATGTAGTCATAGATCCTGAAGGTGTCCTCTACAGTGCGAAGGGTCATTATCCGTTTGCTGTCTATGCCGGGAAGATCGGGGATCACCGGATGCGCTCCCGGCGAAAGGATCAGCTTGTCGTAGCCTTCGGTGTATTCTGTGCCGTCGGCAAGTCTGCGGATCCGGACGGTTTTTGAAGCGCGGTCGATAGAGACTGCCTTTTGTCTTACGCGCGCGTCTATCCTGAAACGTCTTTTGAAGCTTTCCGGCGACTGCAGCGTGAGCGCGCTGCAGTCTGTTATCTCTCCGCCGATGTAGTAGGGCAGTCCGCAGTTGGCATATGAAACATATCCGCTGCGTTCTATTATTATTATCTCCGCGTTCTCGTCAAGACGTCTCAGCCTTGCTGCCGCGGTAGCGCCTCCGGCAACGCCGCCTATGATCAAAACCTTCATAATTACATAAATGCCTCCTTGTTTGTAAGTGTTGTCATGTGGAATATCACGATCATTTATCATATGATCTATATGGAACGTTTATCTTCCCGCTTTGGTGAGCGTCCGTTCCTTGCCTTGCATATTGCCTGCGTCATCGTGCCCATAGGACAAAAGGCGCACCATGACCTCGGCTTGTAAAGCGCCATAACGGCTATGCCTATTATGGCCGAGGTGAGCATAAGCCCGTAAAAACCGAATGCGAACTGGGCTGCCCATCCGGGGAAAACGCCGGGCGAATATGTCCAGCCCCACGGTACCCGTACCGTCCAGAGCAGCTTTATCGATTCGCGGAGATCATTCCCTCCTGACGCCACAAGATACGTCTGGAATATAATATTTATAAACATGAGCATGAAGAACGCTAAAAATATATATCTGAACGTTCTCGAAGCAAGCCATTTGGGAGTGGCTTTTCCCCTGCTCAGTTTGAATTTCCCGCCAAGCAGCGCGAAGAGCTGCCCCCTGCCGCAAAGATGGTTGCAGAACCATTTGTTGCCGCCGAATATCGCGATCGCAAGCGGTATCATGAAGTCGAGCATCCCGAGCCACGCGAACATTATATTGAAAAAACCTAGGGCGAAGAACAGTATCGACCATATCCAAAGACGGTCATACCAGTGTCCTTTTTTGTTATTCATCGCTTTTTCCTCCCTGAAAGCTTAGGAATTGGGATCTCCGGGGTGTAGGGTATCGATGTCGCAAGCTCGCGGCACATCGGACATGCCCCGCGCGCCTTATCTTCGGGACTGCATTCTATGCCGAGCTTTTCATCTTTACGGTCGCGGATCATGACCGCGTTTGCCGGACATACCCTTTCACACAGTCCGCACCCAACGCATAATGACTCATCCACGGCGGCATAGCAGCCGCGGAACACGCTTATAGCGCCGCGCGGGCATACGTTCCCGCAGGCTCCGCATGCTGCGCACTGCTTTTCTTTAACGAATGCGTATCGTTTTGCCATAGTCAGCCTCCTGTTATGATCATCACTATATATACCGCCGCGCTTGCGCAGGCCGCAACTGTGCAGAGACCGCGCCCGAAAAATGCGGTGACGAGCGCCGCCGTGGCTCCGGCTATGGCTGCGGCGGCGTTGTCAACGGCATAGAACACAGCCGGAAAGGTCATAGCGCCGAGCACAGTATACGGTATATAAGCCAGAAAAGAACGGATATACCTGTTCTTTATTTTCCCGCGTATGATAGTCAGCGGCAGGACGCGTATAAGATACGTCACCGCGAACATTACCGCGAGGTATATTATAAAGCTGCGGTTCATTTCGTTCCCTCCTCATCAGCTGATGCCGGGAACAATACAGCGCCTGCCGCCGATGCCGCCACAGCGCAGATTATTATGGAAAAACCGCTGCTTATCGGGTCGAACGCCGGTATATAGTATATTATACAGCTCAGAGCTATCGCTATGAGGGTGACGATAAGCACAGAGCGTTCTTTTTTTGCGGCCGGGACTATTATCGCTATAAACATGCCATACAGTGAAACTGAAAGAGCGGAGCAAAGTGTTTCCGGCATTAAAGCACCCAGAAAAGCGCCTGCTGCCGTGCCGCCTGCCCAGCCAATATACGGCAGCGCCGCGAGTCCCAGAAAATACATAGGACGTATTTTTCCGGAACGGCTCATTGCCGCTGCGAAGATCTCATCTGTCACCGCATGACCAAGTATCAGTGAATGCATCCGGGTAAACGAGCGGTCTAGCTTCTGCGAAAGCGAGAGGCTCATAAGAGAGTATCTCAGGTTTATTACCAGCTGTGAGAGAGCCATCTCCATGTATGAGCCGCCGCTTGCGATTATCCCTATTCCCGCAAACTGACCGGCCGAGGTTAGATTGGTCATGGATATGAGCAGCGCCTCAAGAGGCGCTATGCCTGCGGCAACTGCCGCTATCCCGAATGAAAACGATACGGCAAAGTATCCTGCGGCTATCGGTATGCCGTCTATGAGTCCCGCGAGGAACAGTGTCTTTTTCATTATCAAAAGCCTTTCATTTGTTTTATTGTATCGATAAACGCAAAAAACCGATACCGCGCGGCGGCATCGGTATGATAGATCATTGTGTTTTTGCTGGGATAAATCTGCTTATAGCCCGCGCCACATTTGATATCGGCATGGTCTGCAGCCATACCTTTCCCGGTCCTGTAAGTACAGTGTTGAAGAATCCTTCTCCGCCGAGAAGTTTATTTTTAAGCCCTGCGACCTGCTTTATTTCCATTGATACTCCTACCTCAAAGCCGGCAACGTTTCCGGTGTCAACGATCAGAGTTTCACCGGCTCCAAGCTGATATTCTATAAGCTCTCCGTCTATTTCCGCGAAGGCCATGCCGCTGCCTGAAAGCCTCTGCATTATAAATCCTTCTCCGCCGAAGAAGCCTGCTCCGAGCTTTTTGTTGAAATGTATGCTTAGCTCAACGCTTGTCTGCGCGGCAAGGAACGAGCCCTTCTGCAGTATCATCTCTTTTCCGGGACCTATTTCCAAAGGAAGTATCTTGCCCGGAAAGCTTGAGCCGAAGGTGACCATTCCGGCGCCGTTCGCAGTAAAGGTGTTCTGGAATATCGATTCGCCTGAGAGCGCCTTGGAAAACATTTTTCCTATGCCGCCTCCGTGTGTTTCCATCTTAACGTTTGGTGTCTGCCATACCATAGAGCCGCTTTCCGTTATCATTGACTCGCCGTTTTCAAGATAGCATGTGACCACAGGAAAGCTCCCGCCTTTTATTTCATACCGCATATAAATGCCTCCTTTATCTGAAGTGATGCGCGATCCCCGCGCTGCTGTATTTCTTATAATATTATACTAACATTTTTAATGGAAAATGTCAATCCTGTAACGAAATAATATGATAAAACTATGGATATCACTGATGAGGAAAAAATTGCATTGAAAGAAATCATTGAAAACCTATAGGAATTGTGTTAAAATAAAATGTCTGATGATATAAGAAACAGACAATAATGCGTATACACGCGTAAAGATAAAGGAGGAAATATACATAGCATGAAAAAAACAACGAACAGACTGCCGGCGCTGGCGATGGCAGCCGTGCTCGCAGCTTCGACAGCCGGCGCGGTGATGGAGCCGGCAGCGGCTTTGGCAGCCGCTGCGGCGGAGATAAAGACTTCATCGGATTACGGGATCCCGGCAGAGGCAATAGGCGAATGGGAGTATGTCGGCTCAAATCAGCCGGAGAGCGCGAACAGCGTATGGGTCCGCGGCAATGGCTACGGCGTAACGGCGGAGGATAACGGCAAGAGCTATTTTAACGATTTCGCGCCCGGGCTTATCAATACGGCGTCATCGGTATATAAACAGGCATATGATACGCTTGCGAGTGACAATGCTCTATATGATTATTTAAGAGATGTGAGGGTATGTATACTTTATATCCCTGAGTGTCCGTATTCAAAGAGCTATCTGCCCAAATTCCGTCAGATAGCGGCGGCAGCGGGAGCGCCTGTGCTGCTTATAGATGTTTCAAAGTATTCGGCGAGCCTGATAGCATATTACAACTCAGTAATGCACGGTGTGACGGCTCCGGCAGTGCTGTATCTTGACGCGGATGAGACAGTTGCCGCTACAGGGCGAAGCCTGCCGAAGGGCAGGACAAAGGTACACAGCACAGCGGAGTTTGTGGAGATACTTAAAGAGGCGGGATATGACAATGCCAGGGATCTGCCTGATGGCGACAGCGGCGGATACAGTACCGAGCAGGAATATGAGCGCAGGGTCATTATGGAGACGAACCGCCGCCGAATAGAGAACGGACTCGTTCCGCTTGCGACTATGCCGCAGCTTGAGGAGGCGGCGGACATACGCGCGGCTGAGATCGTGGATAAGATGGCGCACCGCCGTCCGAATGGCACAGATTATGTGTCAGTGTTTAATGAGGTCGGGATAAACGCATCGATGTATTATACCGGTGAAAATCTCTGCGGCGGCGGAGCTGTATCGCTGCCGGAGTCGGCGGTACGCGCATGGATGAACAGCCCCGGACACAGGGCTAATATATTGAGCGCGAACTATACGCATTTGTCGGTAGGATATATGGATCAGCATGAGCAGCAGAGCAAGTATGCCGATAACTGGGTACAGCTGTTTTTGGGCGGCTGTGAGCCGGATAGGATCGAGCTGAGCCGACCTGTTATAAATACTTCGATACAGGGAGTGCCGATAAGCGACATGGATATAGACCTTGTTCTGACGTGCGAGCACGGCACCGGCACGATCCCGCTCATCGATGAGATGTGCGAGGGATACGACAGCGGGAGCGCGGGGCTGCATACTGTGGAGGTGCGCTACGGTGATACTGTGCTGCCTCTTGAGATAAATGTCGGCAATACAGCTCCGCATGAGCTGACTGAGGATATGGTAACATTTACGGACGATGTTTCCGGTATAGTTTACAATGGGCGCGCTCAGACGCCCGCGGTAAGGGTCTCAAATTCAGCCGGTGATCATGCGCTTATAGAGAATTATTCATATACGATATCATACATCGATAATATCAATGCCGGAACGGCCGTGGTAACGGTAACGGGAAAGGGAAATTATACAGGAACTGTTACTAAGACCTTTGAGATAAAGCCGAAGAATATAGACGGCATGACGGTGAGCGGGATAAGCGATGAATATGAATATACCGGAAAGCCGATAACGCCTGAAGCGATCCTTAGTGATGGATCAAGGATACTGCATGAAAATATAGATTATAAGGTAGAATATGCCGATAACGTAGGCGAGGAGATCAAGGGGATATACGGTCCTGACGGGGTCACAGGCACGGCTGCTGTTACGGTATCGGGTATAGGGAATTATACAGGAACGATAACTGAGAATTTCGGCTTTACGCTGCCGGAGCTGTACAGATATTCAGCAAGAGTGGCTTATGTGCTCCTGAATAATCCGGCATATACATCGACATATGATTTTTTGAAAGCGGTATATGAAAACAGTCCGGATACGGCGTATCCTATGGTGATAAAGCAGATAGAAAGAAACCTTGAAGCCGCTGACGAGGCAGTAGGACTGGAGAATATCATGTCATATCCTATTTATCCGGCCGCGAACAAAAGACTCAACGAGTATTACCGTTTCCGGGCTGAGGTGGATAACGGCGTATTTACTGAGGATATAAAGCAGGCTCCGGAGGTGACCTCGGAAAAGATCAGGGCCGATCTGGTGGATATAGACGGACTCGGCAACGTTGCCATGATAGCTCCGGAAACAAGCTCCGTTCAGCTGGTAGTAGCTGATACAGGCAGTGAAAATGTAAATATAGACAAGACTGTATATGACGCCGTTGACGCGGTCGCGCTCGACATATCGCTTAAGATCGATGATGCCGAGACGGCAGAGCTGGGAGCGCCTGTAACGATAACGGTGAATATCCCTGATGGCTTTGACGCAGAGGATGAGCTCGTTGTTCTGCATTACAAGAACGGGGCGGACGGCGATCCGGACGAGCTGCCGGTGTTTGCCGATCATGACATCGGCACGCTCAGCTTTGTTACGGACAGCTTCAGCCCGTATGTTATAACGAGAAAACTGGCGGTGTATAATTCGGGACAGACCGAGGCTCCGGCTGTGAATGACGAGACCGTTACGGGAGTCAGCTTCGGAGCGGAAAACGATCTCGGTCCCGGAGCGCCGGGGAATGTTTCCGCGTATCCGACCGGCAGGGGCGAGATAACAGTTTCATGGACTGCCGCAGAGATGAGCGGGGATTGGGATACCACCGGGTATAAGGTTTCATATTCAAGGAGCAGTGATATGAGCGGAGCGGTGACGGAAGAGATAGATGACCCCGGCGCGTCCTCGGCAGTGCTTTCCGGTCTGGATGAGGGAACGTATTATATAACTGTTTCTGCGGTGGCGGACTCCGGAGCGACTATAGGAGCTGAACGCAGCTCTGTAACTGTAAGCGCTGCCGTATACGGTGCAGCCGACTCGGAGGACGGAAAAAATGAATGGGACTGGAAAATGTCGCTGAGCGGCGGTATACTTACGCTCAAGCCGATCTCGGAGATACAGGACGGCGCCGGACTGACGGTCTATGCGGCCGAGTATAAAAACGGAGTTCTTGCGGGCATTGAGCTGCACACTGTCACAGCGCAGAGCGGCAGGGACGAATATACCATAGAGCTTGGCGCGGCTGACGGTGAAAGAAAGATATTCCTTTGGGATGATAAGATGAGACCGCTCGCGGAAGCACTGTGAGCGTTTAAAGTGCAGCCCCGCCGTCCATACCTATAAATTTATGTAAACCCAGGCAGTTTAGAGAAAAAACACGCGGAATTATGCAGCCGCTTCCGCTGTGAACAGTAATTTCTATTGACGTAAGATCATATTTATGTTATCCTATCAGCGTAATAGGAATTATTGCGAACATATGCGGCGCCGCCGGTGCCGCCGACTAAGCTGTAAAGGAGAATAACAATGAATAACAAAATTCGTAAAATTGCAATATTGCAGTCAATATGCCTGTCGATCATTGCCTCAGGCACGGCAGGGGTTTTTGCGGCCGATTTCAATGATACAAAGGATCATTGGGCGTCACCGGCTATCGACATATGGTCAGGACATGAGGTGATACACGGCTATGAAGGGCTTTTCCGTCCCGATGACACTATGACGCGCGGAGAGCTGGCAGTCATGCTTGACCGTATCATGGCTTATGCGGATAAGGCGGAGAACACATATCAGGATCTCGGTGACACATGGTATACCGACGCGGTGCTCAAGCTTGCGGCGAGCGGTATAATGCAGGGCTATGAGAGTGAGATGAGACCTGAGGAGCCTGTGACCCGCGAGGAGGTAGTCGTTATGCTGGCGCGCGCGCTTGAGATCGCCTTCAATGACGAGGAAGCTCCGGCGTTCGAGGATGCGGACGGAATAAGCGAATGGGCGGCGGAGGCTGTCTACGCGCTTGCGGATAAGGGCTATGTAAACGGCTTTGAGGACAAAACCTTCCGCCCGCAGGACAATATGAGCAGAGCTGAGTTCGTGACGGTCGTAAACAACGCCGTAAAGGGCTTTTACAATAAGCCGGGCACTTATACGTCGGATGAGAAGCTCAGCGGTATAGTTATAGTAAGCAGCGGTGATGTAGTGCTTGAAAATATGGAGATAGAGGGAGACCTGATCCTGACTCCGGGCGTTGGCGACGGTGTTGTAACGCTCAAGAATACTACTGTTTCCGGAGAGATAATAACTCAGGGCGGAAGCGTGTATGAGGAGGACGGCGATGGCGGATCAGATACGGATGCTACTCCAGCGCCTACATCTGCTCCCGGCGGCGGCAGCGGCGGCTCCGGCGGCAGCAGCGGCGGCAGTTCCGGCGGAGGCGGCGGTTCCTCAGTTACGACTGCGGCGGAAACTTCTATAGTAGTAAATAAAAGCTACGAGGGAAAGACAGGCACTGTCGTATCGAACAGAAAGCGTTATACGATAGGCAAAAACGCGTTCTCAACTCTCAGAGATGCGGTCGAAAAGGCCGGGCAGCTGGAAAAGGCAGCTCAGATAACGCTTCTTAGCAATGTAACAGCCGATGAAACTATAGAGATAACAAGCGCGGACCTGACTCTTGACGGCGGTAAGTATACGGTAGAGTTCGCAGAGGGTGTAAAAGACGGTATACAGGTGATCAATGTTCAGGGCGTTTCAATAAAGAATTTGAATGTTAAGCTCAAGGATGAGGAAGGAAAGTGGAACGGCTCGTACGGTATCCAGGCATACGGAGCGGGGCTGAAGATTTCAAATTCATCTGTGACAGGCGCTGACGCAGCTGTACTCGTAAACGGAGCCGAGGTCGCTCTTGACGGCGTGGTAGATGTAAGCGGCAACGAGTTCGGAGGTATAGAGGTATCAAAGGGCGCCGGTGTGGAGTCCATGCCAAAGCTTACCGGAGATGCGTCAAATCTCAGAAATGATACGGAGGCAGAGTCAAATCCGACTGTATGGATAGATAAGGTGAGCGAGCTTACGGATGCGGCTGTTGAGGTAACCGGTCTTACACAGATAGAAAAGACAGAAAAGGATCAGATGTATTACTATCTGTCGGTACAGAACAGCGGCGCTGCTGCGGAGGTATCTGATCAGAAAGAGCTAGAAGAGGCTCTCGCAGACGAGGATATCAAGGTGATAAATATATCCGGCAGCATAGCAGTGGACAAGACTTTGCAGATCACAAGACCGTTGAGCATAGAGGGAAGCTCCGAGGATGCTGCGATAGTGTACAGCAATACCGATGGTATTGAAATAGTAAACGCCGGGAATGTGACACTTGAAGGCGTAAGGATCGAGATAACTGATGATGAGGAAGGCTGGCAGGGGCTTTACGGAGTCCAGGCATATGGTGATTCAAAGGTGATATTGAGAGACGTTGCAGTGACCGGCGCTGATGCGGGTATCCTCATAAACGGTGCAGAGGCAGAGCTTGACGGCGTGGTAGACGTAAGCGGCAACGAGTTCGGCGGCATAGAGGTATCGAAGGGCGCGGACGTTATGTCTATGCCAAAGCTTACCGGAGATGCGTCAAATCTCAGAAATGATGCTGAGTCAGCAGCAAATCCGACTGTATGGATAGATAAGGTGAGCGAGCTTACATCGGCTGTAGTCGAAGTGAGCGGACTTGACAGAGTGGATAAATCCGAAAAGGATCAGGAATATTATTTTGTAAACGGTATACCGTCATCGATGCAGGCGCAGGCTTCGAATACAGAGGAGCTGAGCAGCGCTCTTTTGGATCCGGAGATAAAGGTCGTAACGATCACAGGCGAGATCGCAGCGGATGAGGCGCTTTCTGTTGACAGAAGCATAGTGATCAAGGGACAGAGCGCGGCGAGGACTGCGGGCGCAGGGCTTAAGTTCGACAATACTGATGGTATAGAGATAGTTAACGCGGGCAATGTAACGCTTGAGGATATAAAGATAGAGGTAATAAACAATGAGGAAGGCTGGCAGGGGCTTTACGGAGTTCAGGCATACGGCGCTTCAAATGTGAAATTCAATAACGTAACAGTGACCGGTGCCGACGGCGGTATACTTGTAAACGGAGCAAAGGCAGAGCTTGACGGCGTCGTGGATGTAAGCGGCAACGAGTTCGGCGGCATAGAGGTGTCTAAGGGCGCTGAGGCTGAAACAGCTCCGCTGCTCAGAGGCACGGCTGAAAATCTTAAAAATGATACAGAGACCGAAACAGAGCCGACAGTTTGGATAGACAAGGTCAGTGTGCTTACCGAGTCAGTCGTGGATGTGCCGGGTCTGAACAAGGCCGAAAAGGCTGAAAAGGATCAGATGCATTATTTCCTGATGGAGGTCAAGGACGAGTCCTCGGCAGAGGTAACAGATATAGCGGAGCTTGAGGCAGCACTTGCTGATAGCAGGATAAAGACTATAAATGTTGCGGGCGAGATCGCGGCTGACAAGACTCTTACGGTGTCGAGAGCGGTAACGGTGATAGGCGCTGAGGGCGCTTCGGTAACTTTTGATAATACCGATGGCTTTGAGATAGTGGATGCCGGAGAGGTAACATTTGAAAATATAGACATCAAAGTGGAGAATAATGAGGAAGGCTGGCAGGGTATTTACGGGATACAGGCATACGGCGCTTCAAAGGCGGTGTTCAAGGATATCTCCGTAACAGGAGCTGATGCGGGAATACTCGTGAACGGGGCTGAAGCGGCGCTTGAGGGAGTAGTTGACGTAAGCGGCAACGAGTTCGGAGGTATAGAGGTGTCAAAGGGAGCTGCGGCCGAAACATCGCCAAAGCTAACAGCCTCAGCTGCGGCGCTCAGGAATGAGAGCGAGTCGGCGGTAAATCCGACTATATGGATAGACAAGGTGAGCGAGCTTACAGAGGCGGTTGTAGAGGCTGCTGATATGCACAGCTACAAGCCGGAGGAGAAGGATCAGCTCTATTTCTTCATAAATGAAACAGCAGAATAATGATAAAGGGGGCTGTCGCTTTTAGCGCAGAACGCTAAATAGCTTTATAAAGCCATTTAGCTACGAACGAAACGCACAACTCGGAGTATAGACATACACCGTCGTGTGCGTTTCGTCCGTTCTGCATCTAAAATCGAGCAGCCCCCTGCGGTTCTGAACCATGCACCTCTTTTAAGCGCGATAAAAGTTGACATATGATAGCTGGGATGATATACTTAATATAAACTGAGGAAAAAACGGCGGAGCTTATGAGAAAGAGGAGAATGTTCATGGAACTGAGGGTCTTAAAATATTTTTTGATGGCTGCGAGGGAAGAAAATATAACGAGGGCGGCGGAGCGTATGCATGTCACGCAGCCAACGCTTTCAAGACAGCTCATCCAGCTTGAGGAGGAATTGGGAGTCACGCTTTTCAAAAGAGGCAAGCACAGCATAACCCTGACAGAGGAGGGTATGCTGCTGAGGCAGCGTGCTCAGGAAATGGTATCTATAGAGGACAAGATTTTTCAGGATCTTTCGCATAAGGATGATATCCTGACCGGTACGGTCACTATAGGCAGCGGTGAAGCTCAGGGGATGTATGACGTATCAAAGCTTATCGCATCTTTCAGGAAGACTAATCCGAATGTACAGTTTGAGATCTGCAGCGGGATAGCGGACGAGATAAAGGATAAAATAGAAAACGGCACCGCGGATATAGGGATCCTGGGCGAGCCGGTGGATATAAGCAAGTATGAATTCATACGTATGCCGAACAAGGATCAATGGGGAGTCCTCATGCAGCCTGGCTGCAAGCTTGCTGAAAAGGAGCGTATATGTCCAAGCGATCTGCTGGGAGTTCCGATCATAACGGCAAAACGCGAGAGTGTTAGAAACGAGGTCGCAAACTGGTTTGGAGAATACTATGACGAGCTGGATATAACAGCGAGCTGCGATCTGCTTTATAATACAGAGGTGCTTGTAAGGAGCGGGATAGGAGCGGCGGTCTGTATAAAAGGCGGCGGACGCTGTGATGATCTTTGCTTCAGACCGCTGTATCCCGCTCTTGAAACAGGCATAGTGCTCGTATGGAAAAAGCACAGGATCATATCTCCCGCAGTGAGAGGGTTCATAGAGCATGCAAGAGGATATGCAAATACATAAAGCTTATAAGTTGATGGTCTGTTTCAGCTCTATAGCTATACCGCTTCCCATAAGAAAGCTTCTGTTGGTGCGTACATACATAGGCACGTATACCTCCGTTTCCGGCTGCGGTCCAATAACATCGTAGGCGGGGAGAGTTATGCTTGTAATTATCGAATCAGACAATGTTTTGCTTCTGTATTTATTGGTTATGAGCTGCAGAGTGATCTCATTCGGCGCGGTGTTTTCAAGATACATCGTGTTGCCGTCCAAACGGCATTTTATACGAATATCCTCTGATATTCCGTAACCGGTAAGTATACCTGAGAATTCGTCTATTCCGTTTTTTATACATTCTTCCGTGAATATCCTCGCGGCTTGCCCGGCTCCGTTGCGGTTTGGATGCAGTGTGTCTATTGAGCTGTCCCACTGCTGCCAGAACAGCGTCATGGCGCTGTCATAGCCAATGGAGCTGAGATAGCGGGCATGCGCGGCATGCAGGTCTATATATTGGACACCTGATCCATCGGCAACGGCTATTGCCTCAGCCTCATAGCGGTCATCCTTTTTTGTGTACGCACCGTTTTTATCGAACTCATCCGCCTCGCACAGCTCGGAGCTTATTATCGGAACGCATCCGGCGGATTTGAGCGCGCTTACGATAGCTGTGAGATTTTCCGTGTATTCTTCGGCGGTGCAGCTGAGATAGTCGTTGTAGCCGAAGGAGATAACGGCATAGTCGCCCGGCTCCGCGAAATAAAGCAGGCTTTCGAGCTGACCGCTCTCGATAAAGCCCTTGGCCGTCTGTCCTACCGACGACATATTGTGCACGTACAGATCCTCAGGCAGAAAGGCGCCGAGCATCTGTCCCCAGCCGCCTCTGTACCCCGTTTCAAGAGGCTGGCTCACGAACTGAGGATAGAAGGTGGCGGCGAGCGAATCGCCGCAAACGAATACACGCTTTCTGCGTTCGTCTGGACCGCTTTTTCTTGTAATGGACAGAGCTGAAACCGAAAGCTCTGTCCCAGAGCTGCCGCGCATAAAGCTCATATTGAGCTGACCGTCTGTCACAGGGATCTCGATCCTGCCCTCGGTGCTGCTGAATTCGAGATCTATTATGGCCGGCTGTCCCTCCAGGCATACGGTCATATACTGTATGTTTCCGGAATAGACTGACAGCTCGTATATCCCCGGCGGCAGGTCCACATCAAACGATACCCTGTCGCAGTAGAGGCTGTCGATGTTTACGGCATCGGACAGGACTCCGCTCCCGGAGCAGGACTCATTTTCTGAGAATGATATCATGCTGAAGCCGTAGCCGCGGCCGGGATCGTATTTTGTTTTAGCGTCAACGGGAGTCCAGCCGTATTCGGGCACAGCTCCGAAATCAAAGAGCAAAGTTTCGCCGTCGTTTATATCCATTGTTTCCGGAACAGCGGCTCCTGCTGCTGTTCCGGAAAGCACTGCCGCAGTTAAAGCAGCGGCGGTGATAAAATATTTCATGACCCATTATCTCCTTTAAATCAAGATTTTTTATGCTAAAAAGAGACTGCGGCAAAATAGATCATTAGTTCTGCTACAGTCTCTTATCGTATCGTTCCTCATCGTCCGAGGCCAGATATATCCATAAAACGACCAAAGCCGTTATGCAAAGAACTCCGGCGGCAAGCGCCACAGGCATGCGTACTGACGGATCTATGAGCTTGGGCATTTTTATGGGCTTTTCCTTTTCGGAGCCGTCATTGCCGGGAAGCGGCAAAAGTGATCTGTTTACCGTTTCTATGCTGTCTCTTGACTTTTTAGCTACCAGCTTGTTGCGGCTGTATACCTCCTTGAGCCTTGTCAGCTCGATATCGGAAAGCGGTATCGAATCCGTGCGCGCCGCAAGCAGCTGATATGGGCTTGCCTCGTCATCGGTGCGCCGCAGTATGGCATAATTATAGAACGATCTGTTGGTAGAAAAACGCACGTAATATATTTCATCGCCAAGATCGTACAGGTTTGTGATGAGATAGAATTTGTCGTCTGTGTTTCTGCGCGTGAGTGCGAGATTATAATCGCTCAGTGTCGAGTAATCACCTATATCAAAGCTTGTAAATCTTGCTGCCTCGGTAAGAGCGGTCTCAAGCCGTTCCTCCTCGGCGGAGGATATATTTTCCGATATATCTTTGAATGTCACGCTCTGCGCCGAGGCGTCCTTAAGTCCGGAAAAGAAGCTGGAAAGATGTGCGTTCCCGGAGGAAACGTCAACGTCCGGCCGGAAAAATGCCGAGTTCCAGCTGACTACGCCGGAGGAAGCCGCGCAGGGCGGGCTGTTGATATATCTGTATGCGATTCCGTTCATAACGGTATAATATTCGGCGTTGGTTTCGATGCCGTTGGTGTATTCCCTGTAAATGATATATTTTGTACTGCCGTTTTCGCCGACCGCGAACTGCCCCTCAACGCCGGGATCGGTGTTGTAGCCCTTCGACAGTGTGGCGATATTCTCGGCGCGCTGCAGCGTATCGTCATACCTGAATATGTCGGTAGATACGCATTCGCCTGCGCCGTTGGCTCTGAAAATAACAAGGTAAGGGCTTTCATTATTATCAAAGTATATTATGTCTGCGTATACCACGCCGGTCGGGTAATTTCCGCCGTAGCTGTCAGTGTTCACATTACCGCCGCGTACCTCCGTGCTTATAACTCCGAATTCAAACATTTTATCGTTCAGCGCATAGCCGAAAACGGATGCGGCCTTGCCTACTATCCCTTCGGCTTGTGCCGGAAGGACCAGACATGATACGGTAATGGTGAAGACGCTGATAAGACATAACAGCCTGTAAAGCCGTCTTTTCAATAATTCACCGTCCCTTCTTTTGTATGCTGAGAGTCTGCTGTGTAAATGCCGCAGTCCCCTTTATTATCTGTACATCAAGGACATATCATACCATTATTGCATATAATTATATAAAAAAATTTATTAAAATTCAATCATATTTAGCTTAATTCTCTGTAACATAACGGTTACAATTGTTACAGCTGCGAGGTTTTTTTATTCATTTCATTGTATTTTTATGTGATATTTCACTTTACAAACGGCGGGTTATGAGGTATAATATATAAGAAAAATTATATGTGATTGCGAAACACTCGTTTCGCGATCCGTCAAGCATAGGTAGGTTAAAAAAGTTCCATCCGATAGAATAAAACTGTTCGTTGAAACTTTTTTAACCCCAATTTCTGACGCACATGTCGTCAGAA
>CAJFVT010000172.1 GCA_904420525.1 uncultured Clostridia bacterium
AAGTTTACTTGTCAATAGTTTTTGCAAAGTTTTCTTTGCAAATTATTTTGCAAAAAAAAATAAAATTTTTTTGAAAAAAAGTGTTGACAAATCAGGCAGTATGTGCTATACTAGAAAAGTAGTTTGGCTCGTTGGTCAAGCGGTCAAGACTCCGGCCTCTCACGCCGGCAACGCGGGTTCGATTCCCGCACGAGTCACCATGCAATCCGGACTTTTCTCTAAATAAGAGACGAGTTCGGATTTTTGTTTTATTTCATAGATCTAATTCAGGCGCTGTGCGGAAAGAGAGAATAAAATGAAAAAATTGTATCTGATAGGCGGCACGATGGGCGTCGGCAAGACGACCGTATGCCAACGGCTGAAATCAAAATTAAACAACAGCGTGTTTCTTGACGGTGACTGGTGCTGGGATGCGCATCCTTTCCGAGTCACAGAAGAGACAAAGCAGATGGTGATGCAAAATATTTGCTTTCTGCTCGATCAGTTCATACACTGCTCGGCCTATGAAAATATCATATTCTGCTGGGTAATGCATGAGCAGGCAATCATAGATAATATCATCAAAAATATCGATAGTGAAAAATGTGAGATAATACCGGTCTCGCTAATGTGCAGCCAGAAAACACTTCGCATCCGGCTTGAGCGTGATATTGCAAATGGGCTGCGTACAGGCGATGTTTTGGAGCGAAGCATAAAACGACTGCCGCTTTATATTGAGCTGAATACACAAAAGCTCAATACCGATGATATGAGCATAGACGAAATTGCTGATATGATAATAGAAATAGGCACAGTGGCAGATAAAGATGAAAGGAGCAACAACGATGTATGACTGCGGCTTTACAAAAGGGAACAATTGGTTTCGTTACCGCGCTGCGGCAATAATTATTGAAAACGGAAGTGTGTTGTTTGCAGGGAACGAGCTTGAGGACTATTATTATTCTGTCGGCGGAGCCGTAAAGATGGGAGAGACGGCAGAAGAAGCTGTTGTCAGAGAGGTGTTTGAGGAAACAGGAGTTCATTATGAGGTGGATCGTCTGGCTGTGATCCATGAAAACTTTTTCAGTGAGGACAGCGGTACGCTGAATGGGTTGGATTGTCACGAGATATGTTTCTATTTCCTGATGAAGCCGCGAAATACGAACGAGCTGAACAGTAACAGCTATACATTCGGAGTGAAAGAGGAAATGCATTGGATCCCTATTGAGGATCTGGATAAGTATAAGGCATTTCCAAGTTTTTTGAAGGACTATCTGAGCAAGGAGCATAGCGGGATCGTACATATTATTACAGATGAAAAAGCAGGAGCTGCCCGAACAAAGTGAGCTGGGCAGCTCCTTTTTATGGATCAATAAAGCTTTCCGCCTGTCGTTCCGCCAAGCAGATGGAAATGTATGTGTTTGACCGTTTGTCCGGCATCAGCGCCGCAGTTGTTAACGATCCTGTAACCGCTGTCAGCTACGCCAAGCTCCCGCGCTATAACCGGGATCTTTTCAAAAATTCCTGCTATAAGCCCGCTGTTTTCAGCTGTGATCTCATTTGCAGAAGCTATATGGGTCTTGGGAATTATAACTGCATGAACCGGAGCCTGAGGCTCAATATCACGGAATGCAAGTATATCATCGTCCTCATATACCTTAGAAGAGGGTATTTCACCCGCAATTATTTTACAAAAAAGACAATCTTCCATTTTTGTATTCCCCTTTCTTGATATGCCGTTCCGTAAAAGACCGGTGACAGCCTTATTTTGAAGTCTGTGATGTAACTATCTCATCTACCATAGCGAGCGCGTCATCGATCTTCAAAGCGTCCTTTCCGCCGCCCTGAGCCATATCTGGCTTTCCGCCGCCTTTTCCGCCGCAAACGGCTGTAAGCTCCTTGATGATCTTTCCGCAGTGTACACCGGCGGCTACGGCTTCCTTCATAGCCATAGCTACAAAAGTGATCTTTCCGTCTGTGTTGGAGGCGAGTACGACAACTCCGTTGACCATCTGTTCCTTGGCCTTGTCAGCAAGAGCCTTGAGTTCATTAGCGCTCATTCCGTCCATTTGAGCAGTAAGTATATTTACACTTCCAAGATGCTTTACTCCGGCCATCATATTCTTTGTGCGCATAGCTGCTATTTTGTCATTGAATTCTTCAAGCTTCTTTTCGTATGACTTATTTTCAGCCATAACCGATTCCGCCTTTTTATCGAGCTCCATGATCCTGTTGGTCTTAAGAGCGGCAGCGGCGTTATTCAATACAGTTTCATAATCTGTTATCATATCAAGAACGCCCTGACCTGTAACGGCTTCGATACGCCTTACGCCTGCGGCAACGCCGCCCTCAGATGTGATCTTGAACAACCCGCACTGAGCGGTGTTTGTAAGATGTGTACCGCCGCAGAACTCAATGCTGTAATCACCCATCGATACAACACGAACGATGTCGCCGTACTTTTCGCCGAACTGCGCCTCTGCGCCCAGCTTTTTAGCCTCATCTATGGGCAGCTCCTGAACGGTTATAGGCATACATCCAAGTATCGCATCATTGACTTTTTTCTCCGCTTCCTTTATTTGCTCTGTCGTCATTGCCTCAAAGTGAGAAAAGTCAAAACGCAGATGCTTGCTGTCAACGAGTGAACCAGCCTGTGCAACATGTGAACCGAGGATCTCCTTCAATGCTTTGTGCAGAAGATGGGTAGCGCTGTGGTTCCTGCTTACAGCCATTCTGTTTGTCTTATCTACTGAAAGCGTTACCTTGCCGGGCTCCGGGGTCGATAAAAGCTCTGTTTCGTGAACGTACAGCCCGTCGCCTGTTTTCGTTGTATTTATGATGCTGCCGATCACTTCACCGTTCTGGGAGATCGTACCGATATCGCCTACCTGTCCTCCCATTTCTGCATAGAACGGAGTTTTGTCGGTAACAATATAAGCCATGCCCTCGTTCGTTTCCATGCCTGTGATCTCGGCGTCAGCTGTGAGCGTGTCATAGCCTATGAATTCTGTAGGAGCGATGCCCTTGAAATCAAAAGCTGCAGTATCATCCCAGCTTGAGCCGTCTTTCCGTGAGCTTTTTGCTGTCTGCTTTTGCTCGTCCATCGCTTTGTTGAACCCGTCCACATCTACGCCAAGCCCTTTCTCGGCAGCCATCTCAATAGTCAGGTCGAGAGGGAAGCCGTAGGTATCATGGAGCTTGAAGGCTTCATCGCCCGTTATGCTGCCGCGGCCCGCTTCGTTCGCATCATCGATATATTTGTTAAGAACGGTAAGACCGTTGTCTATAGTGGCATCGAAGCGTTCTTCCTCTTTCTTGATTATCTTGGTTATATATTCACGCTTCTCATCGAGCTCAGGATATGCAGATTTTGAAGCGTCTATCACTGTTTCAGCTACCTCATAAAGGAATTCACGGTTTATATTCAGCAGCTTTCCGTGACGTGCAGCGCGTCTTAAAAGACGGCGAAGCACGTAGCCTCTGCCCTCGTTTGACGGGATAACGCCATCGGATACCATCATAACAGTCGAACGTATGTGATCCGTTATAACGCGGAGCGATACATCGGTCTTTTCGTCTTTTTTGTATTCAACTCCTGCGATACGTGATATATGCTTCATAACATCCTGGACAGTATCGACCTCGAAGAGGTTATCGACTCCCTGCATAACTACGGCAAGACGCTCCAGACCCATGCCTGTATCTATGTTTGGCTTTGCGAGAGGTGTGTAGCTGCCGTCTTCGCCCTTGTCAAATTGTGTAAATACGAGGTTCCAGACCTCCATATATCTGTCGCAGTCACAGCCAACTGCGCAGGTCGGCTTGCCGCAGCCGTATTCCTCGCCGCGGTCATAGTATATCTCGGAGCAGGGACCGCATGGGCCTGTGCCGTGCTCCCAGAAGTTGTCTTCCTTGCCGAGCTTGACTATATGAGTTGGATCGACTCCGACCTCGTTTATCCAGATATCCCTTGCCTCATCGTCCTCCTCATAAACTGAGACCCAAAGCTTTTCTTCGGGTATCTCCATGACCTTTGTGAAGAACTCCCAGGCCCAGGCTGTTGCCTCGCGCTTGAAGTAGTCGCCAAAAGAGAAATTGCCGAGCATTTCAAAAAAAGTGCCGTGACGTGCTGTTTTACCGACACGTTCGATATCCGGAGTACGGATACATTTTTGGCATGTTGTAACACGGTGTCTCGGCGGCTCCTCAGCACCTGTGAACCATTTCTTCATAGGCGCCATACCTGAATTTATAAGCAAAAGGCTTGCATCGTTTTTGGGGATCAGCGAAAAGCTGTCCAGCCTCAGACATCCCTTTGATTCAAAAAAGCTAAGAAACTTCTCACGAATTTCATTAACTCCCATACTGTGCATTAAAATTCATTCCTTTCCTGACCGGTCATACCCGGTGCAAATACATTCATATCATATTATATAATATATGAAGCCGTGATGTCAAGTGCTGTAAAGCGAATTTTAACAATATTTTTAGAAAAAACGAAAAATTGTCTTGACATTTTAAAGAAGTTCTGCTATACTATATTAGTAATCGGGGTGTAGCGCAGTTGGTAGCGCACACGTCTGGGGGGCGTGATGCCGCAGGTTCAAGTC
>CAJFVT010000173.1 GCA_904420525.1 uncultured Clostridia bacterium
AACATATCCCTGTAACAGCTTATGTCCTTTATCTCGGCGTCCAGGAAATCCGAAAGTCTGACCCTTATCCCACCGTAGGAATTGTCGATAAAGAGCCCTTCGTATTCCCTTTCTCCGACAACCGCTCCGTTCTCGTCCGTAACGTTTATCCGGACGGTACCGGCACGGACGTCGGTCTCTGCTGTAAAGGTGTAGAAAGTATCGTAGAGCAGTGTTATCTCTGTCATGTCCGCTCCCGACTGACCTATATTTGCCGTGAATTGGTCCGCCCAGTGCCCGCTCTCCTCATATACCATATAGCCGGATCTGAGCACATAGTTCGTTTCAGTGCCGCCTATTGTGACCGACTGGAGAATGTCGAATTTCTCCAGCTCGTAACAGCTCTCGCCCCTCTTCCTTTTCTCCGATACATCCACCTTGAACGTTACCGAATTTTTTGTCTTGCCGAGCGAATGCGGCTGGATAAAGTCCGCCCCGACTCTGTTCTTTGCGCCGGCGTACAGCCATGACATATTACCCATGGTGCCCGTGAGTCTGAGTGCGCCTGTCTCCGGATCGTACTGTTTTGTATGTACTATATCGACCCCGACCATATCGGTAAAGCTTGAAGGTATCTCCATGGCGCTGTCCTCGGAGATCTCCGAGAATGGCGCGCTGAAACCGTAAGGCTCTATCAGATCGACCGCCATCGCGTTTGTACCGAATACAGCCGCTACCGCAAGACATATTATAAATCTTTTCATATTCCACTACCTCCCGGTCACTGTCTGCTTATAAAATAAGCCGCTGTCGGAACATCGTAATTGAAGCTTACAAGGATAAGGTCAGCGTCGCCGCCGACGTCTTTATACGACTTTATCATATCCGCGTTCGTCTCCGTTACCTCGATTTCCTTCCTGCCCATACTGTACCTGTATACCATACCGGTACGTAAAAAGGTCGTTTCAACGCTGTCTTCCGTGCAGTTTGCGTCCTTGTAAAAGCTTATAACATTGCCGTAAGTACCGTTGCCCGGATCTTTTTCCACATCCCGAACGACGCCGACCACCCAGCGGAAAGACTGATTCTGCCATTCCAGAGCAAGATCTGTTCCCGAACCTGCACCGCTCTTGCCGATAGAGTTGTCAAGATCCGAATAGTCCAGTATCACCGCAACTCTGGTCACCTCGCCTTTTGTGTTTACCGCATATCTTATGATATCGCCGCGCTCAACATCGTCCACAATGCTTTCCATCCCATTCTTTACATCGACTGTAGAGTCCTTTCCGTCAATACTGATTGAAAGTCTCTGTACGACATCGTCGTTTGAGTTTACCGCTTCGACCTTGTTTTTTACTATCGCAAAACCATCCGAAAACGAATCCTGATATGACGCGCTTATGCTTATCGTTGCGAAGTAAGCTATATAGCTGTTCGTGCCTATGGTGTATATATCCATGCTGTATTCGGTCATATCGCCCGGTATCACATTTATGAAATAGAATTCTTCACCTTCCGGCTCCACGACCGCCTGTCCCGCAGTGCTGAGATAATACTTTCCGTCTATATGGTTCCTGAATCCCCAGGCGCTCATGGATTTAGTCTTAACGGTCCCGTCCGCCATCGAATGACGCTGCATAAGGGTATTCGCATCTTCCTTTGCGCTGTCGTAGTACGGTGTATCCACCTTTGTGATCTCACCTTCGTCGTTCAGCGTATACAGTACCGGCATGCGGTAATGGCTCTGTCCGCTGCCGCTGTTGAATCTGCCCAGGTATTCGAGCATACTTCTTTCGCTGACCCTCGTTCCGTCTATCGTTATCTTTGACGCGCATTGGAAGGTCACGGCGTCGGCTGCTTCGAGCGCATCCGACGGACATATGTTGATAAACGCGTCCATGCCGCCGTCGAACAATCCTGCGGCGCTTATATATCCCAGTTCGGCGCCAAGCGTACTCGCCGCCTCAACAGCTGTAACACGACCATTTACATTTATGTAAAACACATACTGCACACCCGATACAAGCTTGAAATACTGAGTGCTGTCAAAAGGATCTTTGAGTTCTCGCATCTCCTTTGTAGTCTCGTACTCGACAGAATTTATCATTATCCGGTCATAACGTCCACTCTCGTCAAGCCTCGTCCCGGATATCTCCGCGGTCAAACTGCTGCCGCCTATCACCGCTTGTACATAATCCCCATCCAAGCTCATAAGATAAGTTATAACATTACCCTTACTAAGCTCTGAAATACTTCTGTCACTGCCGCTTGATGTCTTTAGTGTAGCATTTGGATTCGATACGGTGTCTATCTTCAGCGTTTCGGAGTTTGTGAGGTCGTATACGACCGAAGTTCTTTCATCTATAGCCCCTACTACCAGGTTCTTATAGTTTTCGACTATCAGTACGTCATACACACCGTTCACACTCAAAACTCTTATTGCGCCATCAATAATATCAAAAAGGTCTTCACTAAATTCTCCGCTCTGTAGCGCCTTGCCGTTGTATATTATGATAGGATCATCGAGCGCAAGCGACTTCATCCTCCCTTCCTCATTATAATATCTTAACCGTGTTTGAGTGAATTCTACAAAATCTTTTCCATTTATAACTATCTCTTCATTGTTCCCCGTCTCCTTAAGATAAAGTAAGGTATTATCATCTTCGTTCATTCTCGCATATCCTTCCATTTCTTTACCAATATATGCGTTGTAAGAACTATCTGGTATAGCAAACATATCGCTGCCTATTATGATATGATTCTGCCATGCTGTTTCGTTTATTATAGTCGCAATAGCAGTCGCATTGACCCTGCCTTTTATCTTATAAATATCTTTGTTATATGCAAGCGCTGTCACGCCGTCATAGACCTTCCACTCCGATGAAGTATTGGTGCCGCCTTCCATAACACAGTAATCTATATCCATAGCATTGCGGAGCATCATAACGGCGTCGTTGAGATCCATCAGCCCCTCGGCATCCGGAGTCACGCCGCGCAGCAGTTCGTTATTGAGACTCTGCTCCATGTACGAAACGCCCATGTTATAGACCACGTTGGCATAGCCCGCCGCGCCTATCATAGTGCGCAGAGCAAACACGGTCGTGAGTTCTGAATCGGGATCCACTTCATCATCCGCCATCTCCGGCGAATACCAGTCATGGGAATACGCATACGAATATTCGTTATATGAACTGCTGCCCTTGGAGACGCTATCCCACGGCATATTCATGCCCACGGAAACATCCGCGTTGTAATCCGTAAAATTGAGCGCCCATGACAGGAACTGACCTTTTGTAACAGTTCCCTCAGCCCAAACGACGCTCTCGTCCTGAGCCTCGATAACGCCTACCGCCGTAAGTATCCTCGCCTCATCAAGATGATTTCCTTCAGCTGCGGTCTCTGTTTCGGCCGTTTCTTCAGCAATCGCATTTACAGCAACAAAATTACCGGACAGCATCATAACTGATAGAATTGCCGCAAAAATCTTCCTGAAATTCAAATTCTACTCCTCCTCTCACTTATAACCTATGCAAAGATGTCCCCCGCCTCTATAGGCGGCGGGGCCCATTTCAGTATTTCAGTGGGATTTATAATCTCCCACTGAAATACTGAGGAGCTAACGCTCCCTTTGCAGGTTGCAATCGTTCGCAAGCTCCGCTCCTTGCAAGCAAAGCGGGCGTTGCTCCGATTTAAACTTTACCACTTCAGCAGTTCCGTTGTCTTGAAAAAGCCATAAAGCATCTGAGCCGCCTCGGCACGAGTCAGCTTGTTCTTTGGAGAAAAATTACCTGTTCCATCACCATTTAGTATACCAGCGCTGGCAAGCGCATAGACTCCGTCTCTGGCATAATCGGAGATGGTTGCGTCGTCATCAAATGACACATTTTTTTCACCTTCGAGTGCTACACCCTTAAAAGATGCCGCACGCGCTGTCATAACCGCCGCATCCTCTCTCGTAATACTTTGACCTACGCCAAAATTACCGTCAGATCCACCATTAACTATACCTGCGCGTTCCGCCGCGCCGACAGCCGTATAGAACCAGTCACCGCTCTGTACATCGCCGAAGCTTACTTCCGCTTCCGCTCCGGTAAGCCGAAGTCCCGCAGTCAGCATTTTCACAAATTCCTCGCGGGTTATGGTCCGTGATGGCTCAAACGTTGATGCTGTCACACCATTTACTATATAGTTCTTGACCAAGGCTTCTATAGCCTCTTCAGCCCATTCATACCCTTCGAGATCTTGGAAGTTTACCGTTACCGAACTGCCCGCGTATGTCTGATCTGATTCCTTTTCATTGAACAGATCCGGACCAGATCCTTCATAGCTGACTATCTTGTTCCCGGTGGCTTCTGTCACACTGCTCGATACCGGCGGACGACTTCCGCCTCCGCCGCCGCCTCCGCCGCCACTGCTCCCACTGCCGCCGCTGCTCCCGCTGCCGCCGTCAGATAATTTATACTGTTCCGCATATGTTCCCAAAAGCTCCACATACGAATCTATCGAGGATACATTTGATATAGCTTTCTGCATAGCGAGCTGAACTGAATTCTTATCGGACTCTTCATATTTGGCTATGTCAGCCTCAGAAAATCCCCATATATTGTTCTCCGCCAATATGATCTTTTCCATATCCGCCTGATACTTGATTGAGTTTACGAATGTCTTAAGCGTCTCAAATTCAAATTTGTCTTTCTGTTCTTCCGTGAGTTTTTTACCGCGTATGCTGTTTGCGACAGCTATCCGTCCCTCATCCGTAAGTTCATTTACGAAAACACCGGCTCTGCCTTTGTCAAATACAGCATTTTCATCATTTACATTTTCCACATCATTTTTTATATAGCTGATAAGATCCTCCGGGGTCTGCGCTGTAACAAACAGCAGATCCGTTACACTCATATCGTCAAACCCGCTCCCGGAGGCCATTTGCCTTAATTCATCATCAGATGTGATCTCCGCTTGCATAAATGCGTTTACAACGACCTCCTGAGGTGTTGTACCGTCTCCGGGCAAAGAGACCGGAGCGTCAAGCAGGACAAACGCGTTCACATCCAATCCAAATAAGCTTCCGCTTTCATTAAGAAAATCCCTCATTCTCTCATATTTTTCAGCATCCGAACCTTCCGCTTCTTTTGCATCAATAAAATCTGTGTATATATGATTTTCATGATTTATCACATATGTTTCCTGTGTTATCTTTCTGTTTGATATCGTCAGCGTGTATTCTCCGGTCTCACCTTTGATCCTAAAGGAAAACTCTATATTTCCCTCCGGATCGAGCACTGTCTGTCCGAAGTTGTTTATTGCACCGCTGCTGTCCGTCACCTTATATGTAACATATCTATCCGCTGTATCAAGATCGAATCCCGAAATGTCTATGTTTTCGGTAAACTTCATTATGCCTTTTTCTTCATCGACATATTCTATTATCCCCTCAGCATGTGTCGTGACGGAACATAACGCAAATACGGCAGCCACCATGCATATAGACTTTAACTTCATAATCTACTCCTTTTTTATCCTTTTACTGCGCCTACCGCAAGACCGTCCACAAAATGCTTGTTTGCAAACGCGTATACCACAAGTACAGGTATCAGTGCAACTGTCGATCCCGCAAGCATGAGATTCCAGTTCGACGCCGCCGCGCCGGAATTCTTGAGCGCCATTATCCCTACGATAAGTGTCCTCTGCTCCGGTTTTGATATCGTGAACAGAGTAGGCATCAGGTATTCATTCCATGAGCTCTGGAACGACAATATAGCAAGTGTCGCCATCAAAGGCTTGAGCAGCGGAAGTATTATTCTGAAGAATGTGCCCAGAAAACTGCACCCGTCTATCTCCGCCGCCTCGTCGAGCTCGCGCGGCAATGTCCTTACATAGCTCCGTACGAGATATATGTTCACAATGCCTATACTGAAAAACTTCATGAACATAAGTCCGTACAGTGAGCCGGACAGCCCCACCGTCCTCAGTATCTCAAACGTCGGATATATGGTTATACCTCCGCCTATCGATACGAACATCAATGAGGAGAACAGCGCGAATATCACCTTGCCGCCCGCAAAATCTCCGCCCCGCGCGAAAACATAGCCGGTGATCGATGAGATCGTGAGCGTTACCGTTACCGTAAAAGCCGTATAGATAAGGCTGTTCTTGAACAGCAGCGGCAGGTTGAAATTGCTTGCCGTGAGCGCGTTTTTATAATTGTCAAATGTGAATTCCTCCGGAAAAATATGTTCCGGGTGTGCCATTATCTCCGAATTTGTTTTGAACGAACTCGCTACCGTATATACGAGCGGCACGACTACAACGAACAATACCGCGATCAGAAAAATATATATTACGGTATTCGAAGCTATCTTTTTCACTCTCATATCTCTGCCGCCTCCTTAATACAGCGATGACATTTTCTTTGTCAGCCGCGCGTATATAAGAGCTATTATCACCATGCCGACAGATGTTATTATCGACTGCGCGGCGCCGTACCCGATATTCACCGTCGACTGTGCGAAACCCGGCGCAAACGTCGCTGTCAGATACGACATTACCGTGTGTGTGCTGCCCGCGGGCGCTCCGTTTGTAGTGACCAGTATCCAGTCACTCGTATGTATGGTGCCGTTTAAAGACAGCAGCAGTATAGTCTGCAATACCGGCGCCATCATCGGCAGGGTTATGTGCCTGAATGCCTTTATACCCGTTGCTCCGTCAAGCGAAGCACTTTCGTACAGGTCTTTCGGTATATTTGACATCGCAGCCAGGAAATACAGGACATTCGTGCCGAAGGTAGACCACGTAGAGCCCAGAACCAGAACGATCATCGCGGTCTTTGTTTCGGAAAACCATGATATGCCCTCGGATATTATGCCTAACTTCATGAGCCATGCGTTTATAAATCCGAAATAATCAAACATGTTCGTGAACATAAGACCTGTGATAGCTGTCGCTATGACGGCGGGCATATAGTACATGGATCTGAAAAACCCCGTTCCGGGCAGCTTGCGTTTTAAACACAACGCTATGAGCATCGCCAGCGTCAGTTCCAACGGCATTTTGCCTATGGCAAATATGAAGGTGTTTATCCACGTTTTCCAGTAGCCGGTGTCAGCGGTGAATATCTTTATAAAATTCTCGAGTCCGGTAAAAACAGTCTTGGATGGGATCCCGTCATAGTAATAAAAAGCTTTCTGCGCCGCCCACAGCATCGGGTAGAACGAAAAAACCGCCAATCCGATTATCTGAGTCGAAAGTACAAGATAGCATTGAAGTGTTCTTCTCGACCGCCTGCTGCTGCATAACCCCTTTGCGATACGGGGACGCTTCAAGGTCAATCCCTTTTCTGTCAAACCCTTTTCCTCCTCTCCGCGCTCACGAACTATATATATTTTATTCGTATGCGCTCCTCATCCGATGCGGAGGGAGCGCATACCGTGTATACATATCTGTTCGAACGCTTTATGTTACTTTATTAATCTGTCGTCAGGGTCATAATCGGGATCTATCCTGGCAGATGTATCCACATCGGGATGCAGTTCCTTGTATCGTTCGATGCCCTTGTTCTGTATCTCTGTCCTTTCCGCAAGGAACTGATCCACCGTGATCTCTCCCGTCCATACTTTGTTTACGAAATCTTCGGCAAGCGTCGATTCACCCGATATATCCGAGAACATCGACAGAGGGTTCTGCTTCGATATCTTGAGTATTTCCGCAAAATCGCTCCAGCCCTTCTTATCTATCTTTTCGGGATCCGCCATCTCGGTTATTTCCGATCTGAACGGCATCGACATGCCTTCCTCGTACAGCCTTGCCAGAGTCTCGTCACTGTATAAATAGTTATATAC
Source organism: uncultured Clostridia bacterium (assembly GCA_904420525.1). GTDB lineage: Bacteria > Bacillota > Clostridia > UBA1381 > UBA1381 > Ornithomonoglobus. The sequence goes on from CAJFVT010000173.1 coordinate 7,818, forward strand.
CAGAGCCACAGCCTCTGCTCCCTTTTCCTCTATGTTGCGCTTGCTTATACCGACAGTCCAGCCGGGATTGAGCATTCTGTAATACTGTGTGTCCTCGGAAAGCCCCGGCACCGGAGCTATGCCCCAGTCACATTTTGCCGGGAACTGATCGTTCCATACGCCTACGTCCCAACTTACCGCGAATTTCATACCTATGTTGCCTTCCGCAAACCTTGCCCTTGCCGGATCGTTGTCCATTCCTTCCGTTCCCGGATAGATGCTGCCGTTGTTCTTCATATCTATCATCGCCTGGAACATGGGCTTAAGCATCGAATAGTCGAAAAGTCCCGTTTTGGGATCATAACCCATGGTCGGCGCCGATCCTACGGAGGTATACATCATTTCAAAGTCGACCCATCCGCTCCATTTACCCGGGCATATTATGCCGTATTCCTTCTCCGCCTCGTTTGTAAGTATCTTGGCGTCCTCAACCATCTCTTCAAGTGTCGACGGCGGCTTTGCCTCTCCGTTTTCGTCCACTATCCCCGCCGCCTTGAACATGTCCTTGTTATACGCCAGTCCGAACAGCTGAGAGGATACCGGCAGCACGTAAGGCTTCCCGTTCACCGCGTTTGAGCCCTCATTTACAAGCAGGTTGTTCTTCTCGACCGTCGGTGCGAACTCGGGATAGTCGAGAGGTGACGCAACATAACCCTGTTCAACGTACTTCTGTATGTTCGGGATCGGGAAGAGGTCGGGGTCTTCACCGTTTTGCATAGCCACATCAAATTCCGTATTTGATGAGTTCTCCTTCAGCACCCATTCAAATTTTACATTGTTTTCCTTACCTATGGTATTGTTGAACTCCTCCATCAATTCCATCATTACAGCCTTCGCACTTGAGTCCTTACTCCACATTACTATTTCGGTAACATCGCTCTGTTCTGTTTCCGAGCAACCCGCTGCAAACGATGCGCATATCGCCATGAGTGTAAATATCGAAGCTATCTTCTTTATTTTTTTCATTTTGCCCTTCTCCTTTTCTGCCTTTTAATTGCTTTTTGTTTCAATAAATACTTTCAAACCTAATTATCTATTAATAATATTATAGCATTATATTAACAAATTTTAAAGGGTTATCTTTTATAACCCCCGTCCGGTGACATTTATTTCACCCTTATCCATGCTGCTGCGCGACTCTCTTCTGTCCATAATTTTCCAACCGATGCATAATCGGTCACAGTTACAAAATTTCCGTCCTTGAGCGGTATCTCGACCTCTACAATATGCGAATAAGGCGCAGTGTCATAATTAGGCAGACGCGCGGATATATGTCCGCTGCTGTCTACATCTATATCCATCGGCTCGTCAAGACTGTATCCGTTTCTGCTGTCCTGGGCAAGCACTATCGGTCCTCTGATAAGCGCTATATGCTTAAAAGCCTCCGGATCCTGTTCGTCATAAGTCGGCACAATATAATTATGCCCCCATATTACCTTGTTCATCAATATCTCATGCCCGTATCTGACAGGGTAAACAGCTTTTGTGCTCATATCCAGATTTATCTCGATGCAGTCGCCCTGCTGCCAGCACCTTCGTATTTTTATATATCCGCCGCTGTGCTCTCCTGCCTCTTCTCCATTGACAGATACTGTTGTTTTTGCACTCCAATGCGGATCCCTTATATACAGGGTGAATTCATCATCCGCCTCCAGGCTGACACTTACGCATCCTGTTACAGGATAATCCGTATGTATATCGAACACAGCGTCACGCCCTGAATCGGTCTTTACCTTTATAGCTCCGTTTATGAACAAATTCAGTACATACCCATCATGTGCTCTGAGCATTGTTATTTTCGGTATCAATCCGTTTCCTGCTGATCCTATACACGCGCAGCAGCCATAATAGTGTCCATCACTCATCACCTTAAAGCC
>CAJFVT010000174.1 GCA_904420525.1 uncultured Clostridia bacterium
GCAGCGGTACTATGACTCCTTAGATATGACCGCATAAGTGTGTGAATGTTTGAGGAAAATGTGCCAACTATTATTGACAATATCACCGCGCAGCGTTTTGCTGCCAAAACACGCCCACATGCCCGTCGGCCTCCTGTATCAGCTGTGAGGGCGTTCCCGTGAACAGAATACTGCCTTGATCGATCACTACAAGGCTGTCGCACACAGACTGTACATCCTCTATGATATGTGTAGACAGCAGCACCAGCCTATCCTGTGCCATCCGTGAAAACAGATTTCTGAAATGTATCCGCTCCTCCGGATCAAGTCCTACAGTAGGCTCATCAAGGATCATCAGACCGGGGCCGCCCAGCAGCGCCTGCGCTATGCCTACTCGCTGGCGCTGTCCTCCTGATAAGGCGCGTATCCTTGTCCTTTTCTTCTCTTCCAGATTTACATCCATGATCGCGCGGCTGACTGCAGCCTTTGCATCTTTCAGCCCTTTCAGTGCTGCCATATAATCTAAGAACTGCATGACCGTAAGCTCATTGAACAGGCCGAAATCCTGAGGAAGATAGCCCAGCTGCGCCTTTAATAAGCGTTCAGCCTCGGCGGCGGGGCAGCCGTCCACAATTATCGTTCCTGAGGTAGGCATAAGCGCTGTCACCAACAGCTTCATCAAGGTGGATTTTCCCGCGCCGTTCGGGCCAAGCAGACCTATCATGCTCGGCGTTTTCAGATCAAGCGTGATATCCTTTAATGCCCGCTTACCGTTTGGATAGGTCATTCCGACATTTTGAATGTTGATTTCCATATTATCAGTATCCTTTCTGCTTTTGATTACGTACAGCAGTATACCAATGTTATATGGAGCCGGCTTGAATATATTATGTTTTTTGCATGGAGAAATATCTGCCGGCACAAAACAAAAGAGACGCCGTATTAAAAAGCGGTGCCCCGGTCTAGAGCGTATCAGAAAAATATGACCTCAGCTCTTACTCCGTCCTCTATGTTTTCGATCGTGCATGAAGCGTGATGCCGCTCCAGTATCATATGCACCAGATAAAGGCCCAGTCCGCTTCCTCCGGTAGCCCGGTTTCGCGAGCCTTCCGCCCTGTAAAAGGCTTCAAATAGATGCGGAAGCGCGTTGTCATTAATATGCGCTCCCGTATTTTCAATAATAAAAGCTGCTCTTCCCTGCCTTCTGCCGCACCAAACACGGATCTCCGCACCGTCCGGTGAATATAACGCCGCATTGGAAAGCAGGTTTCCGACAGCCTTTCCCAACAGAGACGCGTCCGCCTCCACACATATTCCCGGCTCCAGCTGTGTTTTTAAATTCTGTCCGCGCTGTTTGACAAGCTCTCCGTAAAGCTCGAGCTGACGATCGATCAGTTCAGCCAGCTCCGCATATCCTTTTTCCATATCAGTTCTATCGGTTTCCATTCTGGATATGGACAGCATCTCTCTCACTAAATTTTCCATTCGTCCGGTGACCTGAAGCGACCGAAACAGATATTTATCACGGTCACGGTATACATCTATCCCCTCCAGCATCCCGGACAGCTGTCCTTTCAGGATCGTGAGCGGGGTTTTCAGTTCATGAGAGGCAGCCGAGAAAAAAGCCATACGCTGCCGGTCCAGTTCACGTTCCCTTTCCACTTCACCGCGCAGAGCCTTATTAGCTGCTTCAAGCTCAGTCAGAGAGCCGGACAGACGTTCCGACATCCGGTCAAGGCTTCGCCCCAATGTGCCGATCTCATCACGCCTTGTCTCCCTGCATTTCCAATTAAAATCCAGCTCCGACATTAGCTTAGCTATCCCGCTGATACGGACGATCGGTCCGGTTATATACCGGGAGTATACCCATGCACACAAAAGCGAAAATGCAAGCAGCACCAGCAGCAGCCACGGAGCCATCTGCACAAGCGCGCGTACCGCCGGATTTTCTTCCTCGGCATGAGGGGTCACATAAAGCGAATATTTCTCAGTCCTGTCAGCAAAGGATATATCCGCAGCAATAGAATACTGCTGCAAGGTAGCAACAGTGGTCGTGTTCCCCGATCCCTCCGATGTCCCAACTCCCCATGAAGCAGATACTTCGCCTCCGCCGCCGTAGCCGTCCGCAGCAACTGTGATCGTGTCATCTCCGGTCATCGGCCGAACCGACAATTCAGAGCCTGTTTCTGCTATCTCGCCGTTTGGATCCAGCAGGATGACGTCCGTTCTTGAGCTTCGGATAAATTCATCTAAAATAGGACCGCTGTCCTCAAGCCTAGCCTCTTTCAGTTGTTCCACAAGCGCGTCCGTCTGCTTCTGCAGTCCATCATTTACCACAGATGTGTAAGTGCTTGGAGTAGCCCATGCAATAAAGGCAAATGTTATCGCTCCGGCGCAAAGCAGGATCAGGAATGTGATCAAAAAAATACGGGCGGTCAGGCTTTCACCCAATTTCCTTCGCAGCACGATAGCCCACACCCCTTACTGTTTCAATATAATCCCGATCCAGCTTGCGGCGCAGGTTTTTGATATGACTGTCCACCACACGCTCGTCACCGAAAAAGTCATAGCCCCACAGCCTTGCCAATAAGATCTCCCTTGTGAATACGCGCCCGGGCGCGGACAGAAAAGTATGCAGCAGATCAAATTCCTTCGCCGTCAGATCGATCATACGCCCATCAAGAAAGACCTCTCTCGTGTCAGGATCAAGCGCAAGATCACGGTAGCGCAGGCGGTTTTCTTTCCCCGCTCCCCCGCTTCTCCGAAGGATCACGCGGATCTTCTCCAAAAGAACAGGCATCGAAAACGGCTTAGTCACATAATCATCGATATCCAGTCCAAATCCTCGGAGCTGCTCATCTTCCCCGTCCAGCGCGGTAAGCATAAGAACAGGCACCTGGGACTGCCTGCGTATCAGCTCGCAAACTCCAAAGCCATCGATCTTCGGAAGCATGAGATCGAGCAGAACAAGATCAAACGTCTGAGACCGAAACAGCTCCAATGCCGCAACGCCGTCGCCCGCGGCAACGGGAACATATCCCGCACTTCGAATATAAGCGCAAAGCAGCTCCTGAATATCCGGCTCATCCTCAACTATTAAAATATTCTTCATAATCAATCACCCATTAGGTTATAGCATATAATTATGAATTTACGATGGAGATTTTATTAATTATCAAATAAATTTAGCTTTCCTCACCGCAAAATCTCATTGCAAAACAGGTTCGCCTGTGCTATAATGTAAATA
>CAJFVT010000175.1 GCA_904420525.1 uncultured Clostridia bacterium
AAATTGATCCAATTCGAGGGTAACACCCTCGAGCACCCCAGTATAAGGAAGTAATTACAAAACGCTGCCGCGTTTCGCAATTACCTATTTATTATCAACAAAGGAGGATTTTCTCATGGACAACACCAACAATCTTGCACAGGTAACAGGCGTTATAGCCGACAAATTCGTATTCAATCATGAAATATACGCCGAAAAGTTCTACACATTCACACTCAGGATACCGCGGCTAAGCGGCACCGATGATTCCGTACGCATAATGGTCTCGGAACGTCTGCTCGCCTGCGAGAGCTTCCGCGTAGGCGACAAGGTTGACATCGAAGGACAGTTCCGCTCATACAACAGCTATGAGCCGACAGGTGAAAACAGGCTCGTTCTCACGATCTTTGCAAAGGATATACGCCAGAGCGACGGTGAGCGCGGACATAATCCCAATATACTGTTCCTCAACGGCTATATATGCAAGGAGCCCGTTTACAGGACCACTCCGTTCGGCAGGGAGATAACCGACCTTCTGATAGCTGTCAACCGCAGCTACAACAAGTCCGACTACATACCCGTAATTGCCTGGGGCAGGAATGCGCGGTACGCAAAAACACTCTCCGTCGGTGACAACGTCAAGGTCTGGGGCCGCATACAGTCCCGGAATTACCAAAAGCGCCTGAGCGAGGACGAGGTCGTAACAAAAACGGCATACGAGGTATCGGTAAACAGGATGGAGCTTGTGGAGCCGGAAAGAGAGCAGAACAGCACAGAAAGCACTGCTCACACGCATATGGTCTGAAAATAGAGAACGGGACACGGCTTCAATTTCGCCGTATCCCGTTTTTTCAGAATATATCGTTATCCGGAAGCGGCTCTCCGAATACCGGAAGTCCGTTTTCATCAAAGGTGAACCGCTTCGCCCTTGCGTGGCGGTTCGGATCATTAAGAGGATCACCCTCTATCTCCTTATAGTTCCTGCTGTGGTACACAAGCACGTGGTGACTGCCGTCTCTCGTAAAGCAGCTGTGTCCCGGCCCGTACTGTGAATTTCTCTCACACGTCTTAAAGACCGGCTTTTCGCTCTTGTGCCATGAATTCCTGTCAAGCAGATCGCTGTTCTCATCCGCCCAGAGCATACCCATACAGTAACGCCAGCCGGTGTCGGATGCCGAATACGTCATTATGACCTTTCCGCCGTGCAGAAGCACTGCCGGTCCCTCGTTCACCTTGAAGCCCTGCTTTTCCCAGTCATACTCCGGCTTGGTTATACCTACCGGCTCGCTTTCCCTCGTTACGGGATCCTTCATCCTAGCTATGAATATTTCCGAGCCTGTCTCCTTGTCCTTCGTCTGCGCCCAAGCTGTATAGAGCGCTCCGCCGGCCTTAAACGCGGTCATATCAAGCGAAAAGCTCTCATGCCCCACATCTATGCGTCCAAGCTCCTTCCATTCGTCCTTCATGGGATCGCCTGAGCATACGAGTGCGTGCGGGCGTATCTCCCATACGTCCTCAGCCGGAGCAGCTGTGAAATAAATATACCATTTTCCGTCTATAAAGTGGATCTCCGGCGCCCAGATATGCGCGCCCATCTCCCCTTTCTCATGCTTTCTCCATATTATTTTCGAATTTGCGAACGCAAGCTCGTTGAGCGTTTCTGCACACCGCAGCTCAATGCAGTCATACTGCGGCACAGAACCGGTAAAATAATACATCCCGTTATGGTAACACACAAACGGATCCGCTCTCTGATACACCAGCGGATTTCTGTAACTGAATTTCTTGTCCATAATATACCTCTGTGATAATATAATTCTGTATGCTTGACGCATACCTGTAATACTACCACGTCAGTATCATAATTGCAACCCCAAATAAAAAAATTTTAAAATTTTTAATAAATTTGCCTCTGAGACTGTCTTCCCGCACGGTCTATTGTATAATTTTCAGTATAAATAAGCTCTGATACGGTAACAAGCTCATATTCCGAGGTCAGCGCTTCCAGGATCTGCGGCAGCACCTCGGCTGTATGCTCAGTGCCGTTATGCAGAAGGATGATATCCCCGGCCTTCGTCTGTGATACAACACGGTCATATATATCCTCCGCGGCTGTACCCTCAGGATAATCGATACCGTCCACCGACCATTGTATGTATGTTCTGCCGCTGTCCTCCACTGTTCTCACAACATTGTCATTATACGCCCCCGACGGCGCGCGCATGAGCCGCGGCGTAAACCCTGTCGCCTTTGTTACAGCACGTTCCGTTTTTTCTATATCCGCGATTATTTCATCCGCGCTCATTTTTGTGTAATCATCATGATTATATGAATGAGTACCCAGCTCGAACCCCGCACGGTACAGCTTATTCAGAGAACCGCTGTAGTCCTCCGCCCACTTGCCTGTTACAAAAAATGTAGCCCCGCAGCCCTTTTCCTTCAGCACGGTGATTATCTCGTCTATATCGTCATCGTTCCAGGCGCAGTCAAATGTCAGTGCGATCTTGTTGTCAGGCCGCTCAACGCTGTAAATAGGTATCTCCCTGCTGCCTACAAGAAATGTCATGACAGACCGCCCCGAAGTTATGCAGACCGCCGCTATCACCGCCGCGGCAGCCAGAGCAAACAAAAGCTGTTTCTTATTAAATACAAAAAAGCGCATAAAATTACCTCCATGGATCATTAGTACATAAAACAGAGCCATCCGCCCCTTATATCCGTAATTTTATGCGCTGTATTCTCAATTAATGATAAAAACCGCCCGACAATATCCGACAAGCCAAGACTTACAATTCTACGTCCGTATTTTCCGGCACGTTCAGCTTCATCTCAAGTCTGCCGTTATTTTTGCGTATATCAAGCTCTATATTTCCTCTGACAGTAGGTACTGTACATTTGATATACCTTAAGCTGCCCCCAAGCACTGTTTTCCGCACAGTCCGCGCAGTCCCAGCCTGAAACATCATAACCGGGCATATACCAAGCACCTATATCCCTTGCAGCGTCAAAATACACGTTTGACTCAGCCAGCCGGAAATTAGACGGCTCATCCCCTTTGTCCGCCTTTACATATGCCGGATGCTTCCTAACCTTCCATGACCCGTCCGAGACCGCTCCTATGCTCTCAGCATCGAAGATCAATCCGCCCTGTCCGCTGGAAACATGCGAAAATCCATCATCGCCGAAATACCATACAAGCACGGCTATCCTGTTCCTGCCCGTTTTTAAATACCCTGCGATATCCAAGCTGTCGCAATACGTGCCGTTTCTATACGGTCCGCGCTTGACTCCGCCCTCAAATACCGCCTGCGCGCCGTTGATCCACAGCCAGTATTTAGAATCAGCCGCGATCCTTGCATCCAGCCGCCGCGGCGCCTCCTCCAGCTCAATATCCTTAACAAAGCACATCCACGTATTTATCCCGTTCTCTCCGTTTATCCATATCTGTTTTGCCGCCATATCCATGCCTCCTCATCCAATAACACGCAGCCCCATATTCAACGGATCCATTATGCTTATATTACAATATTTGCGATGTATTGTCAATCCCTAAATTGCCGCATACAAAAAAGCATTGACTTTACGACCAATATTTGCTTTGATTTTGAAAATATATCAAAAATCAGTCAAAAACAGCAAATAATCCGTTTTTATGCCATGGAATTATTGACAAAATGTTAATTCAGTCTTAAAATAAATGGCTGTGGACATATACAGTATTGCCCATATCTGAGCTGAACAGGAAATATCCTTGCCTGTTCAAGAAATAATTCATTTTGAGGAGGTCACTATGAAAAAATTAAGAACAATGGCAGCCGTTGCGGCAGCGGCAGCAGCGGCGGCAGCGGTATGTATATATTCCGCGTTTGCCGCATCATCGGAAATAAACGTATCGTGGGATTTCGAGGACGGAAAGAATCCGAACTGGCAATGCTTATACAGCAACGCATATATAACCACAGAGACTGAAGAAAGCGGCAACAAATATGCCCGTATAAGCTATAACGGGAAAGCTAACCGTGACAGGGATTATTATGATGTAAAGGTAGCTGACGTAAGTAAAAATACAGGTATCCTTCAAGTGGATTATGATCTCATGTATTCTGAAGTTGAAAATGAAAAGAATGGTGATATTCATAT
>CAJFVT010000176.1 GCA_904420525.1 uncultured Clostridia bacterium
ACAAAGAAAAATTTATAGACTTAAACCGGGGCCGCTGCGTTAAGAACCGCATAGGGACTGCTCGATTTCAGCGCAAAATCGCTGAAATCGACAGCCCCTTTTGCGTTTTTGCGAATATGCCGCATATTTCTTACCACCGTTTTTACTTCAATAAGATCCGGACCTGTTTTCCTAAAGATCGCGCTACCCAAAAAATCCGCTCATTCAAAACCGTGTCAATGAGCAAATTTGTGCTTGACGCGGCGTACCTAATAAAATTTTCAGATAAGACGGCAGCGAGCTTCTCGCTCCCGAACACACGTTAGGCGAGCTTACCGAGCTGGACTTCTATCCGCCGAGAACAGCGTCAGGCGGCTCCTCCGGCGCATCGTCCTCAGCCCCGTCTTGACGGAGCGCTGCAGCGTATTAGCAGACAGGAAGCTTTATCAATAAAAAAGCCAAAGAAAAAGGACTTGAAATAAGTCCTTTTTCTTTGGCTGCGGAATCAGGATTCGAACCCGAACAGAGTGAGTCAGAGTCACTAGTGCTACCCTTACACAATTCCGCAATATTCTTTGATTTTCTGCGTCATCACCAGACGACTATAATATAATAGCACACTTTTACTCGTTTGTCAATACTTTTTTGAAAAAAAATTTTAAAAATTTTATTCATAAAGCTTCGTTAAAACTATTGCAAAGACCGGCGTGATTTGGTATAATATATGTATACAGGGCAGGTCCGTCCTGTCCGGAAATATCAATACAAAAGGAGTTAATACAATGAAAATAGCTTTGATCAACGAAAACAGCCAGGCTGCGAAGAACAGCATCATAGCTGACACGCTCAAAAAGGTCGTTGAACCGCTCGGTCACGAGGTATTCAATTACGGCATGTACACAGCTGAGGACGAGGCTCAGCTTACATATGTTCAGATAGGCATACTTGCCGCTATACTTCTGAACTCAGGCGCTGCCGATCTCGTTATCACGGGCTGCGGCACCGGCGAGGGCGCATGCCTTGCCTGCAACGCGTTCCCCGGCGTTCTCTGCGGACACGTTGTTGACCCGACCGACGCTTACCAGTTCACACAGGTAAACAACGGCAACTGTATAGCTATGCCTTTCGCAAAGGGCTGGGGCTGGGGCGCTGAGCTCAATCTCCAGTATGTTTTCGAGAAGCTCTTCGTTGAAGAGTGGGGCGGCGGCTATCCGAAGGAAAGAGCCGTTCCGGAGCAGAGAAACGCAAAGATCTTGAACGAGGTCAAGAAAGTGACTCACAGAGATCTGCTCGATATACTTCCGAACCTCGACGCTGACCTTGTAAAGGGCGCTGTCGCGGGTGAAAAGTTCAGCGAGCTCTTCTTTGCAAACTGCAAGTGCGACAAGATCGCTGAGTACGTTAAAACTCTCGTATAAATACACACAGGACCGCTTTCAGCGCGTGGAGCTGACCAGCATGCGGTCTTATGAGGCTGCCGCGGCTGCGCGGCAGCCTCTTCTTTAACCGGTGCGTATCTGAACGCCCCACCGTCTGAATATCAAAGCAAGGTGAGTTTTCAGATACGCACTGAAGCAACTATAAGACAGGGGGTCATATATAATGAAGAAAAAACTTACAGCTGCAATCCTTTTATCCGCGCTTGCCGTATCTTCGGCGGCCGGTGCATTTGACTTTCCGGAGCCGGACTGGGGAGCGCTCCTTAATGAACGGACAGCGATGGTATCCGAAACAGATTTTGAGCTTTACGCTGAAGCTCCTATAACATCAGCACCCTATTACGGCGCCAAATTCGAGCCGGTCGGCGGGACCTACCTGGGAGCCATACCGGAAAACTCAACTCCGCTTATGCCGCTCGGGGCCTATCTGACGTATATAGACAATATGCGTCAGGACGATTTCTATTACCCCGCAAACAGCATGATAAGCTCCGACAGCGTTATCACTATGGCGGGCTGGACGATCGATGATCTGGGAAGCGTGGATCTTGACCATGTGCGGACCGTGCTGCAAACTCTGAATAGCTACGGCAAGCCGATATTCGTCCGCTTTGCAAACGAGATGAACGGCTCCGCGCTCGGCGACGATCCGACACTCTATGTAGATACCTTCCGCTCCGTCGCAAATATGATCCATGAATACCCCAACCTTGCCGTTGTGTGGTCGCCCATGGATATAGGCAGTCTGGACAGACCGTTCGAATATTATTATCCCGGCGATGAATATGTTGACTGGATAGGCGTGAGCTGCTACACGATAAAATACTTCCTTGGAAATCAGAACACATCCCTTAATGACAGCATATATTTCATGACCGGAGATCACGGCTGGACAACGAACCGTTTGAAGCCGGTGCTGAAGTTTATGCAGGATAATAACATAAACAAGCCCGTTATGATCAGCGAGGGCGGCGTGGCTGTGAACAACCAGTACGGCGAGGCGCTTGAGGAATGGGCAAAGCCGAGGCTTCGCAATATGCTGTGGAACACAGTCATGAAATATCCTCAGGTGAAGATGATCAACTATTTTGACGTTTACCGTGAAAACGAGGTCGAGCATTTCGATATATCGGACTGCCAGTACGCGATCGATATCTTCAATGACGCGAAGAACAACGGTCCCTACATCCCAAGCTACGGCGCTGACGCAAGCTACGTTTTCCAGCCCGCGGCGCAGGCCGGGACTCTTGCCGCCGAGAACGGATACGTTCCGGTGTATATGCTGGCGCATATCCCCGGCACACCGACACCGCAGATAAACTATTCGATCGACGGCGTATGGTATCACGCTGTATCGGAGGCTCCGTATACGTGTCCTCTGAATGTCGGCTCGATGACTGACGGCGCGCACACGCTGACTGTCTCCGCGGCAGGGCTGTCGAAGGACTACACCTTCTATAAGAACGGCTCCTCCATAAGCTTTGCGGGACCTGTCGAGTACACGCCTCCGGCGGTCACGGTAACGCTCAACGGCAATGCCATAGCCTTTGACCAGCCGCCTATCATCCAGGACGGCCGTACTCTCGTTCCGATGCGCGCGATATTCGAGGCGCTGGGCGCGGAGGTCAGCTGGGACGGCGGCACGCAGACTGTAACGGCGTACAGAGGAGAAAGCACCATGACGCTGACGATAGGCAGCAGCATCCTCAGCATCGACGGACGCGAGATCGTTCTGGACGTCCCCGCGCAGCTTGTGAATGACCGCACATTAGTGCCGGTCCGCGCGGTATCCGAAAGCTTCGGCTGCGGCGTTGACTGGAACGGAGACACTCAGACGGTTATAATAACAAACTGAAAAAGCGGGGCGCTGCCCCGACAGATATCATTTAAAGGAAGGGGCTGAAATAAGCCCCTTTCTTTAAATGCGCCCCAAACGATCAAGAAATTTCTGTAAATTCTACACGATCACAATCAATGATACAATTATAATATTTCAAATTTATATCGTTAAAGACTTTAATGTTTAATTGATCATTCTCATCAATAAAAACATCAATTATTTCATCACTGTTGATCTGATAATCTTCATGGATAAAATTGTTCACATGGTCAAAGACAATGTCAACTATACCCGTTTCCTTTGTACCATCCTTATAATCATCCTGCTGCCAATAGCAATAATCCAATGTTAGTATCACAGTATTTTCATTTACAGATACTTTTTCTAATAAGCTGCCTCGTAAATTATATTTTGTTATAAACTTTATCATTTTCATAACAATACACTCCTTAGAAAATGTACTATGCGGTTAGGAATATATTGTACTATAAATATCTCTATCATTTAAATTAGATCACATCAAATATTTATAAGTATTGCACAAATAAACATCTGTGTGCTTTTGCGTTTTGCAGGAAACAGCTTTTTCCGGATAACATATTTTGCGGTTCATATCCCGCTTATATCCACCTCAAATTTCAGTCCGGATGGTATCTCCGGCCTGCGGTAGAACATTATCATATACCACGGCATATATTTTACATCTCCCGCAGCCTCAACATTTCCCTTACAGAACACATACGCATCGCCGAATTTCCACTGTCCGACCGAAAGCACCCTGTCGAGCGCCTTGTGCTTTTTATAATCGTTCCCTGATTTGATCTCCAGCAGATCAACGCTGAGTCCGCGCTGAATGACAAAATCCAGCTCTCCGTATTTTTTTGACGAAAAATAACTGAGACTGAAGCCCTTGGCCCTGAGTTCCTGCGCCATTGTGTTTTCCAGCACGCTTCCGAGGTTCACATCAGCTCTGCCCTGCAGTATATCAAACTGGATATTCTCCATGCATGCCGCGCACAGCAGACCGGTGTCACCCATGAACAGCTTGAAAAGGCTGTGCTTTTCATTGAGCTTCAGCGGCGGCTGGGGCTCCGTCACATTGTAACAGGGCAGGGCTACCCCCGCATCGGACAGCCATTCAAAGCTGTTCTCATATCTGTTCTGTCTGCCGTTTTCATCCACCTTTTTTAGAATGAACCGTCTGTTCTGGTCATTCAGCTGAGAAGGTATACTGTCAAATACGGCTCTGATCTTAAGCTTGTCGTTTCCATGAGCGTATTTTGAGATATCAAGCCTGTAAAGCTCAAGTATCTCATTCTGATTTTCTACGACCCTTCCTATGTCATGAGTTTCCACATAGGTATTGACTACCTGCGGCATCCCTCCAACGACCATGTAGCTCATAAAAAGCTTATTTAGCGTGGTGTGAACGCTTTCCGATACCGGCACACTTTTTTCAAAGCAATCCCTCAGATACTCTATAGTCCTGTCCTGCACTCCGTTCGCCCACAAAAACTCCTCTATATCCATCGGATACATACGGTATATCTCTTCATAGCCGACCGGATATGAACGGACCTCCTTATACCGTACACCAAGCATAGAGCCTGTTTCAATATAATCAAAACGCCCGTCCTCCACAAGAAATTTTATTGCCGTTCTCGCCTCCGGACACTCCTGTATCTCATCGAGCAGGACCAGCGTCCTGCCAGGGATCAGCGGTCTGCGCAGATACGCAGTCATATTGGTTATGACCGTGTCTGCCTCAAGCATATCCGCAAAAATAGAAGCCGCACCCGGATCCGTTATAAAATTGATCTCGGCAAAGCACTCATAATTTTCCTTTGCAAACTGCCTTACAAGCGTGGTCTTCCCTGTCTGCCTTGCTCCTATTATGCACAGCGCTTTTTTATCCTTCTGCTCTTTCCAGCTGAGCAGCCTATCCCATGCCCGCCTTCTCAGCATGATCATCACCTCGATATCCTCTTATCATCAATGTTATTGTAACATTATTCCGAGGTTTTGTCAATGCGTTTGCAACTTTTTTCTCGGTTTTTGAACGGTGCTTTGTCACCTTTTCCCGATAATTTTCATACGCTCATTCCCTCCTTATTCCGCTCTGTCCATGCCGCCCGTCACACGGCCGAGCACCCGGCCGAGACATCGTATATCACCGCTGCCGGGGATCAGCCCGTACCTCGGATTGAGCGACCGCAGTCCGCCCGGAGCGTACTCCTTCATGTACACGCTTCCTCCGCTGACGAATATCCCTATCTCGCCGTATTCAAGCGTGTCGGTGCGGCGCACGTAAACACGGTCGCCGTTATGGTATTCCGGCTCCATGCTGTCGCCCGATATGCGCAGGATATAATCCGTGCCGCGCGGCGGCTCATGCTCAAGGCTCACTATGACCGCGGTAGAGTCGTCGAGAAACTCGCCTGTGCCGGCTGATACCGGGAAATCATAATACAGCCGCGTGAACCGCTGCACCGGCTC
>CAJFVT010000177.1 GCA_904420525.1 uncultured Clostridia bacterium
AGCACTCTGGCTGCCTACAATAAAAAGACCGGTGATATAAAAATAGTTGTGTCAAACTCCTCCGGCACCGATATCCCCTACAGCTTTGATCTTTCCGCGTTCGTATCAGTCGGCACGGAAGTTTCAGAGATACGCTCCGACAGAGACGGAAACGAAAAATGGGCGAAGATCACCGGAGATGCGGTGCTTGAAAACAAGATCCTTGATACAACTGCAAAGGCCGGTACCGTAACGACATACGTTATAAGCGGCGCTGACATGGGAGACACGGCTATAACATCGTTCAAAGCTGATCAAAACGGTATGAGCTACAGCTACAACGCAGACGGCACTGACCACAAGAACGCGTACTTTGCCGTTTATGACCAAAACAGCATATTAAGATACATTTCAGCAGATCAGTCCGCCGGGACAGTCTCAGGTGATTTCTCCGGCTGTACTCCTAAGCTCATGCTGTGGGATGAAAACCAAGCGCCTTCTGATAAGGCGGTAACAGAGGTGACAAACACCGCAGGCTACGGCTTTATCTCAGGCGGCACAGACGAGCTTGGTATAGGAACTGAAGCAAGTCTTTCGCTTGCTACGAATATAAACGGTGACATAAGCTGGTCCGTATCAGATGACACGATAGCTGAGATAACCCAGGACGGAAAGCTTACCGCAAAAGCGCTCGGTGAGTTCACTGTTGAAGCAAAGGTCGGCGGCTGCACATTCCAGCGCGGCTTTACCGTGCCGTTCCGCGGAACTATAACGGGAGTCGGCTCCACACTCAGAGTTGACATGACCGCGCAGCTGTCGCTCGACGCCAATATCGAGGTCAGCAGCGTAAAATGGTCGGTGTCCGATGATAATATAGCGTCTGTAACGGCTGACGGCATTCTGACAGCGCTGGCTCCGGGATCCGTTACTATTTACGCTGAAGCCAACGGATACACTGCTGAAAAAACGATAAACATCCAGCTCTATACTGTGACCGGAACTCCGTCATGGAGCAGCAGCTCATCGGCTCCTGCTGATAAGGACGACTACCTCAAAGCAACAGACGGTGACTTCAGTACTTATTTTGACGGTCTGAAGGACGGCTGGGTACAGTACGACTACGGCGCGCCGTTCAAGGTGTCAAGTATCATGCTCGCAGCCCGTGAAGGATATGAATACAGAACAGTAAACTCCAGCATCCTTGCGTCAAACGACGGTATAGACTGGACAGAGCTGTACAGACTGGACTCAGAGATCACATCGAACGAATATACGACCGTAAGCTCTGAGCAGCTTTCGAACAACTATGCTTACAGATATTACAGATATACGAACACCGATGACTCAAGCAGCGATGTGATGACCAATATCGCCGAATTCCGGCTTGAGGGTGAATTTTCGGAGTACATACCTGAAGGAGATCCTGTTATCACCGATATAGAAGCCTTCACTGACAGCTTTGAAGGCAGCACGAACATTTTCGGATCCGGAATGGGCACACTTGAGGAGAACGGTAATCAGGTGTATGCGTCCGGTCTCAGCAGATACGGAAACGTGTTTGTGCCGGTCAATGATACTGCAAAGGCCGAGCTTTCCGAACCGATAGAGCTCGCAGGCAAGGATATGTTCAGGATGACATTTACGATGTTCTCAGGCTGGGAGAGCAGCGGCAAGAACAACAGCTTTGCTCTTAAGGATAAAGATGGCAATACGATGATTGAGATCATCACTAAAGCAGGCGGATATCAGTTTGAGGCGATAAATATAGGAGGAGAAAACGTCCTTGCCTCTTCCGACCTGATGTCCCAGTGCAGAAACAAACCCGGAACATCAAAAGCCGGCGCTAACGGCTGGAACGATGAAAACCAGCCCTATGTAAATACTGTTGGCTATAATAAATCAGTCGAAATATTTATTGACGGCGCAGGCAATGTTTCTGTTTCACTAACGGGCGGAATGGCTGATGTTTCCGTTGAGGGAACGCTGTCAACAACCGTTTCCATCGGCTCGATAGAGCTAACCGGCGATTACAACTCGGCACGAAACAGAGTCGTTTCCTATGACGATCTAGACGCTGACCTCATAAGCTACAGTACGGATATCGCGACATCAGCCGTGGAATAAT
The DNA here is from genome assembly GCA_904420525.1 of uncultured Clostridia bacterium. Classification (GTDB taxonomy): domain Bacteria; phylum Bacillota; class Clostridia; order UBA1381; family UBA1381; genus Ornithomonoglobus. The sequence goes on from CAJFVT010000177.1 coordinate 2,105, forward strand.
ATTCCTTATAAGTAATAAAACAGGAGCGGCTGCGGTAAAACTCATTGAGCTTTACCGCAGCCGCTCCTGACTTATCTGATATTTAAAAGCTTATTACTCCCAAATGCTCAAGAAGTATCTTTAGTCCGAGCAGGATAAGAATGATACCTCCGGCAAGCTCCGCTTTAGACTTATATCTTACACCAAATATATTCCCGGCCTTTACACCTATTGCCGACAGAACAAACGTAGTGATACCTATCGCGGCAAACGCAAATATAAGATGACCGATACCTTCTATGAGGAATGCGAACGTTATACCTACAGCAAGAGCGTCTATGCTGGTCGCCACCGCCATGATAAACATACCTCGCGCGCCCAGAGAGCTGTCGGCCTTTTCCTCTTCCTTTGAAATAGCCTCCCTTATCATGCTCGCGCCTATAAAGCACAAAAGCACGAACGCTACCCAATGATCCACAGGCGTTATGTACCGTTCAAACGCCTCGCCGAGAAAATATCCTATCGCCGGCATAAGCGCCTGAAAGCCCCCGAACCACGCTCCGACTATGCACGGCTCCTTAACGCTCACCTTATCCATCGCCAGACCCTTGCATACTGCCACAGCGAACGCGTCCATAGATAGCCCTACCGCTATCAAAATAAGTTCAATTATTCCCATACTGTCCTCCAAATGCTCTCATAAGAGCAAAAAATCCATTATACCGCATAGAAATAATTATATCATATGTTCCCTGTATTGTCAATATTCCTTTACCAATCTGGCTCGTACATAGCCTCTGGAGATGTCGGTCGATTCTATGTAAAATCCCCGGCCGTAATAAAATCTTATGAGCGATGTTATCTTTGAACCGGTATAAAGCTGTATCTTGCTTACATTCTTTTTTATCATGATCCTGTCGACAAGATTCATTATGGATTTCCCTATACCGTTATTCTGGCTCGTCACCTTTACGGCAAAGCGCGTTAGAAGCGCGGTACGGTCAGGCAGTATCTCCACCCTTACGCTGCCTACAGGCTCTCTGTCCGAAAAAGCTATAAGCACTATCTTTGTATCTATATCATGCTTTACGTCATCATACGTCTCTTCAAGCGCATCCACCTGCTCAATACCCGCCAGCTCCTTGTATTTTAAGAAAGCTTCACGGGTTATCGTCATTATTGACTCTATATCATCATAGTTTGCAAGACGTATCTGAAACAGAGACTGATAATCACTTAGCATACTTCCCCCTCCTCCGGCTGCATAGGACGGTAGCTTCCGTCCTGAAAATTTGGTTTAGCATAAACGGCAATGAGGCTGTCGCAAAACTCAAGTTTGCAACAGCCTCATATGGCTTTATGCGGTCTGTACATTTTATACAGCCCCGGTTTATCAGCCCATAAGCGTCGCCATTACAGCCTTCTGCGCATGAAGCCTGTTTTCAGCCTCATCGAATATAACGCTCTGAGGTCCGTCTATAACGTCCTCCGTGACCTCATAACCTCTGTAAGCAGGCAGACAGTGCATAAATATCGCATCCTCTGCGGCCTGCGCAAACAATTCCTTATTTACCTGATACGGCATGAACACCTTCTGGCGCTCTGCCTTTTCGTCCTCCATACCCATCGATACCCATGTATCGGTATAGACAATATCTGCACCATTTATCGCCTCTGCGGGATCCTGAGTGAGCAGCAGTGACGAACCGCCCTCCTTAAAGTCGGCCTTAGCATTCTCCACTACCTCCTCATTGCACTGATAATCCGCAGGAGTCGCTATAGCGCAGTCGATGCCTACCTTTGCACAGCCGTACATGATAGAATGAGCCATATTGTTTCCGTCGCCGATATATGCGAACTTAAGCCCCTCCAAGCGTCCCTTATGCTCATATGCGGTCATAAGATCCGCCAGCACCTGACATGGATGCAGAAGATCTGTAAGCGCGTTTATTACCGGGATGCTCGCCTCCTCTGCAAGCTCCACAACGTCCGAATGCGCATATGTACGTATCATTATGCCGTCAAGGTATCTTTCAAGCACCTTGGCAGTATCATGTATCGTTTCTCCCCTGCCCAGCTGTATATCATTTGATGACAGGAACAGCGGATATCCGCCCAGCTGCGTCATGCCGACCTCGAACGAAACACGAGTCCTCGTGGATGATTTCGTGAATATCATTCCGAGAGTTTTTCCTTTTAATATCGGATGCGGGATGCCCTCCTTCAATTCCTTTTTAAGCTTAAGCCCTAAACTTAAAAGTCCCTTGATCTCATTTGCTGTAAGATCGTGTAAGCTGATCAGATCCTTCATATTTTGATATTCCTTTCGTATATAAGTATTAAGACTGCCGCAAAGCTCGCGGCTCATGTATAAAAACTACCCGTTGACCGTCACACCTCTGAAAGAACAGAGTCTAGCGCATCAGCAAACATGTCAGCTTCCTCCGACGTTATATTCAGCGGCGGCGCAATTCTTATTGTAACCCCTTTGCACAGGCTTGTCAAGAACTTTTTCTCAAAAAGTCTCCTGAACACCACAGGCGCCAGCTCAGGTCTCAGTTCTATTCCTATCAGCAGTCCCATGCCGCGCACCTCTGTGATCTTACCGCTGTATTTTTCGGCAAGCCTTAAAAGCTTATCCTTTAAATACCTCCCCTGCTTTGCCGAGTTCTCTACAAGACCTTCCTTTTCATATATATCAAAGACTGCAAGTCCCGCAGCCGTCGCGAACGGATTGCCTCCGAAGGTCGTGCCGTGATCACCGGGCTCAAAGGCCGAGGCTATCTCATCCTTCGCGCACATAGCTCCTATCGGTATCCCTCCGCCAAGAGCCTTTGCGCAGGTGAATATATCGGGCTCTATGCCATAAAGCTCATGAGCGAACAGCTTTCCGAGCCTGCCCATACCCGTCTGCACCTCGTCAACGATCAGCAATATCCCCTTTTCATCACAAAAACGTCTCAAACGCTTCGCATATTCAACATCCATAGGATGAACTCCCGATTCACCCTGAACAAGCTCTATCATAACTGCCGCCGTTTTGTCAGTTACAGCCTCCTCGACCGCCTCAAAGCTGTTGGGCGCTACCTGTTTAAATCCGGGCGTAAGCGGCTCATATGGCTTCTGATAATGCTTTTGTCCCGTTGCTGCCACAGCTGCAAGCGTTCTGCCGTGGAATGAATGATCCAGTGAGATGATCTCGTACCGGTCCATCCCCTTCTTATAGAAATATATCTTCGCAAGCTTGAATGCCGCCTCGTTAGCCTCGGCTCCGCTGTTGCAGAAAAACGCCTTATCAGCACACGAGCTCTCAACCAGCTTCTGCGCGAGCTTTGCCTGATTTTCTATGTAATAAAGGCTTGAGGTATGTATCAGCTTGTCAAGCTGATCCTTTAGCGCCTTTATGAATACCGGATGCGAATGTCCGAGAGCATTTACCGCTATACCGCCCAAAAAGTCATAATAAACATCTCCGTTATCGGCATAGAGCTTTAAGCCCTCTCCCCTTTCAAAGCAGACCGGCAGTCTGTCGCCGAATGTATTCATATAGTATTTTTTATCCAAGCTTATAATATCCTGAAGCATTTTCATCCCTCAAATCAATAAAATATTTTTCATTAGGACCGTATCTGAAAATCCGCTCTGTTCGGAAATTTAGCCGAATGAATGGAGTTTGAAGATACGCACTAATGTTTTAGGGCTGCATCAAAGCTCAACGAGTTTTGACACAGCCCGTTCTTATACGCATTATTATACATCAAATTGAATAATAATGCAACATTTTTTTTAATTTTTAGCAAAACAAACAATAATAAAAGCTTTTTGCCGCTAAATGTATGCATATTATTTCATTTTATATGAATTTTTCTATCATATCGGCATAATCGTCGAACGATCTTGCTCCTACGAGCTTTCCGGCAACTCTACCCTTGCTAAACAGCATTACCGTCGGTATCGAAACTATGCCATGCTGCGCTGCGAGCGAGCCTTCCTCATCCACGTTCACCTTGCATACCTTTACCTTGCCATTGTATTCCTCGGCGATCTCCCCGATCACCGGTCCAACCATTCTGCACGGTCCGCACCAAGGCGCCCAGAAATCCACCAGTACCGGTATATCCGATTTCAAGACCTCACCGTCAAATGTCGCTCCTGTAAGATTTATTTCCATTTCTGTATCCTCCATTTCTGTGAATTTTAATTATACCAAGGGATAGATGAGTGGACTCTGTTTATACCGTCTGCCGAATAAACATTCGTTTCCTCAAATCCCGACCTGCCAAATACATATTGTGTTATATCGGTACCCGCTCCCGATGTGATATATACGATTATGGATCTTTCACCGCCGCTAAGCTCGCTGACCTCGTAATATACAGAGCCGTTGCTTATCTGAGTGTTCAGGATCGTATAATATCCTGACTCCCCATCGCTGACCTCAAGTATCCAGCTCTGAGAGTCATCCCAGAGTATACCCTTATCATCCGACTCCGCGGATGTGTAAAGCGTTATAAGATCATTGACGCCGTCTCCTGTTACATCATAATTGCAGCTGTCGACCGTTGACCATGCGCCCTCTCCGGCAGCGGATATATTTGATTTTCCGATATATGTATCAGGTCCCGCTGTCGCTGTACCGGACGCTGACGGCTCCTCTGTCTCTGCCCTCTCCGCGTCTTCTTCCGCCTGCATATCATGCGCAAGTCTGGGCAGCGCATTCATCATACTGTTCGTTTGCGACGCTCTTCCGGCATAAAATCCGCCTACTCCCGCAGCCGCGGCAACAACTACGCATACTATGACCTTGAACAGCGTATGCTTCTTTTTCCTCTTATCACCCATAAAAATCCTCATCCTTTCTGCTGACATATTTATGATCAGCTACCTTCAGGACTGCGCGCCCGTTCGTAAGATCTGTCAGCTCCTCTATAAGCTGCCGCGTTCTTTCCTGCGGCGAGCAGATGAGAAATGTAACGTCGTTTTCATAGACCGTGTCCTCCAAAGCATACCCGTCAGCCGACAGCTTATGCTGCAGCTTCCCTACAAGCTCATAGCTCACACACGCCGAGACTATATCACACATGCTCCTTATTATGACTCCCGCCTCGGCCAGCCCCTGCCGCGCCGAGGCACCGTAGGCATGAACAAGCCCGCCCGTGCCAAGCAGCGTTCCTCCGAAATAGCGCGTGACCACCACGATCACATCTGTTATACCGGACTTCCTTATCGTGTCGAGGACCGGCATCCCCGCCGTCCCGGACGGCTCGCCGTCATCAGAATACCGAAAGATGTTGTTCTCATCTATCACATACGCGTACACATTGTGTGTCGCACTGCGGTTTTCAGCCCGTATCCTATTCAAAAATTCCAGCGCGTCCGCCTCATTGTCAACAGGCTTCACATGCGAATAAAATTTTGACTTCTTTTCTATCATCAGAGTCTCAGCCTCAGCTGCTACTGTCTTATAAACATCCTTGACTGACATTACATCACATCCATTTATACTATATACTTTTTGAGCCTTCCATATGCAGCCCTGTCCAGAAGAACATTCAGCTCTGTCCCTATGTCGGTATAGCTTTCGGAAAGCACCTTTTCATTTGTGTGCAGCTCATTGAGCACGCTTCCGTCCGCATAAGGCACCAGCAGCCTGTACTCCTGCTTTGCGCCGGGCGCAGTTTCAGCTATAGCTTCCAAAAGCTTATCCATTCCAAAGCCTGTTTTTGCGCTTATAAACACATCCTTTGCACCGCTCTCATCCGGAGGCGGTACAAAGCCCGGAGCTATATCGCACTTATTGTATGCGTTTATGACCGGCTTTCCGCCCGCGCCTATCTCCGATAGGACGTTATTCACTACCATGATCTTATTCTCGGCTTCCTCTCCCGAAGCGTCTATAACATGAAGCAGAAGATCCGCCTCGGCCGCTTCTTCAAGCGTTGATTTAAAAGCCTCTATCAAATAGTGCGGCAGTTTCCTTATAAATCCTACCGTGTCGATCATTATTATCCTGCGGTTATCACTGAGCGTTATCGCGCGCGATGTTGTGTCGAGCGTTGCAAAAAGCTTGTTCTCGGCAAAAACACCCGCATCTGTCAGTCTGTTCAGAAGCGTGGATTTCCCGGCATTCGTATAGCCTACTATAGCACAGGTTATTACCCCGTCCTTCCTGCGGCGGCCACGCAGCAGCCCGCGCCTTTTTTTTATCTCGCGTATCTCAGTCTCCAGCGCTGCGATCCGCGTTCTTATATGGCGCCGGTCCGTTTCAAGCTTCGTTTCTCCGGGGCCTCGCGTACCTATACCGCCGCCTGTACGGCTAAGCTCTATTCCCATGCCGCGCAGTCTCGGCAGCTGATATTTCAGCTGCGCAAGCTCTACCTGCAGTTTACCCTCTCCTGAACGCGCGCGCATTGCGAATATATCAAGAATAAGCATTGAACGGTCAAGGATACGGACTCCCAGATATTCATTTATATTTCTCAGCTGGACCGGTGACAGCTCGTCATCAAAAACTACAAGCTCCGCTCCCAGCGTCTCCACCGCCTGCTTGATCTCCTCCAGCTTTCCGGTCCCCACATACGTTCCCGGATCAGGATACGGCCTGTTCTGAACTGCTTCACACACGACCTCTCCGCCGGCTGTCTGCACCAGCTCATCAAGCTCTCGCATAGACTCGTCAGTTGTGTCGTTCAAAGCGTCTCTGCTGCCTGTGTGCAGCCCTGCGATTATAACCTTTTCCTTGCTTTCTATATTATTTTCCATATATCATCCTTAAGTTACACTTTTTTTCTCTAAAGCGTATCCGAAAACCCGCTTTGTTTAGAATATTCATACTAATAAATAAGGCTTTCATATACGCCCTAATATACTGCACACTGCTTCCCATCTTTAGTATACCAAAAAAATACGCGTTAGTACAGTGATTTTTGAAAATTTAAAAAAAAATTTAAAAAAGACTTGCAAAATCCAGAAAACATGATATAATAGTATAGTATTATGTGAATCGTGCGGTCGTCCGTAAAATATTTTTCGGCGCTGTGCAGTTATTTTACGGGTTACCGGATCATTACCGCCCGTTTGAAAAGGAGGTTTAAAAGTGAACACGTTATTTATCATTCTCCATATCGTAGTATGCCTTTTGCTCGTATTCATCGTTCTCGCGCAGGAGGGCAAGGATCCAGGAATGAGAGGTATCCAGGGAGCTTCATCCGATATGGGCGACTCATTCTTCAAGAGAGCCGGCGGTACAACAAAGGAAAAGATGCAGGTCAAGCTTACGGCTACAGTATCTGTCCTGTTCCTTATAACAACGCTCGTTCTTGTTATTCTTTCAGCAAGCTAAGCATGAAATAGGGTAGACGGAGGGCGGCAGCCCTCCACCTCCCGTTGCACCGTACGTACGGGTCTCGTATACGGCGCTACACAACTGTAGAT
>CAJFVT010000178.1 GCA_904420525.1 uncultured Clostridia bacterium
AGGAGGAATAACATGGGATTATTTGATAGATTAAAAGCGGGACTGAAAAAGACCAGCAATGCTATAAGCGAACAGGTCAATTCAGTGTTCAGTGTATTTGTGAAGGTGGACGAGGAGCTTTTTGAAAGCCTTGAGGAGGCTCTCATCATGGCCGATCTTGGAATGGAAACATCGGTCGCGCTTATAGACGAGCTTAGAGACAGAGTAAAGAAGAAGCATATAACTGACGGAAACGAGGTAAAAAAGGAGCTTCAGTCGGTAATATCAGATGCGCTCTGCGAGCTTGATTCTGAAATGAAGCTGGATACCTCACCTTCAGTAATACTTGTCATAGGCGTAAACGGAGTGGGCAAGACCACCAGCATAGGAAAAATGGCTACCTATTATAGGTCACAGGGGAAGAAGGTGCTTCTTGCAGCTGCCGATACATTCAGGGCTGCTGCGATAGATCAGCTTGATATATGGGCGCAGCGCAGCGGGTGTGATATAATAAAGCATCAGGAGGGAAGCGATCCCGCATCGGTCGTATTTGATGCGTGCTCGGCGGCAAAGGCCCGTGGGGTTGATGTTCTTATATGCGATACGGCCGGCAGACTTCACAATAAGAAAAATCTTATGGCTGAGCTTGAAAAAATAAATAGAGTGATAGGCCGTGAGCTGCCGCAGGCGTCGCGTGAAAACCTTCTTGTGCTTGACGCGACAACAGGACAAAACGCTGTGAGTCAGGCAAAGCTGTTTTCGGAAGTGTCCGATATAACCGGCATAGTTTTAACTAAGCTTGACGGCACTGCTAAGGGCGGTATAGTGATATCCATTGCAAAGGAGCAAAACATACCGGTAAAATTCATCGGTGTAGGTGAAGGCTTGGAGGATCTGCAGGTGTTTGATCCAAAAGCGTTTGCAAAAGCATTGTTTGATGAGGAATGAATAAACAGAGGCAGGTGAGGTTATGCTTAGATTTATTTCATGGAATGTGAACGGGCTTCGTGCCTGTATGACAAAGGGCTTTGCGGAATATTTTGCTTCCGCGGATGCTGATATATTTTGTATACAGGAAACGAAGCTGCAGGAGGGGCAGATAGATTTTGCTCCTGAGGGGTATCATGCGTACTGGAACTATGCTGAAAAGAAAGGCTATTCAGGAACAGCGGTATTTTCAAAGGCTAAGCCCATCAGCGTTACATATGGGTTGGGTATCAGGGAGCATGATACAGAAGGCCGTGTCATAACGCTTGAATTTGAGGATATGTATTTTGTGACATGCTATACTCCAAATTCGCAAAACGAGCTTAAAAGGCTCGATTACCGGATGAAGTGGGAGGATGCATTCCGCGGATATCTGATAGCTCTTGATAAAAGGAAGCCTGTTATTTTCTGCGGTGATCTGAATGTAGCGCATAAGGAGATAGATCTGAAAAATCCGAAAACAAACCGCAGAAACGCCGGATTTACGGATGAGGAACGCGGAAAATTTACAGAGCTTTTGGATGCCGGGTTTATTGACACCTTCAGATATTTCTATCCGGAAAGAGAAGGTATATATTCATGGTGGTCATACCGGTTCAAGGCCCGCGAAAAGAACGCTGGATGGCGAATCGACTATTTTGGTGTGTCTGAGCGGTTAAAAAACAGACTGCTTTCTGCTGATATCCATACGGAGGTCTATGGCTCGGATCATTGTCCGGTAGAGCTTGATATGGAGCAGTAGGTATGGGTATAACATGATAATATAGGCAGGTTCAATATGAGACCTGCTTTTTTTATTGAGGTTTAGAAAAATATAAGAATAGATAATAGATGAAAATCAATAGTTTTAAAAAAAGTTCAAATTTATAATAAAAATACTTGACATAGCCGGAGACAAATGATATAATAGGTTCAACGAGTTCAATTTTTGAATAAAAATTGAACTCGCAGCGGCAAAATTGAACTTTTGAGATGGCGTTATGAAAGGACGGAAGAAATGTCAGGTGATGCATTTTCTGCTCGGCTCAAAGATGCAATGGAGCGCAGAGCTATGAAGCAGGTAGATATAATACGCGCTGCGGACAAAAAAGGTGTGAAGCTTGGGAAAAGCCAGATCAGTCAGTATATAAGCGGAAAAACATTTCCGCGTGATAATGTGCGGAGGGTGCTTGCGGATATTCTAAGTGTTGACGCGGATTGGCTGGGCGGAGGCAGATCAGGAGCGGTAGTTGAAATTGAACAGACAAATACAGATATAATAGGAGGAAAAACGAAAATGAGGGAGTTTAAAAAATCGACTAAGCTGGATAATGTTTTGTACGATGTAAGAGGTCCGGTAGTGGACGAGGCGGCACGGATGGAGGAAGCAGGTACTCAGGTGCTCAAGCTGAATATAGGAAATCCGGCGCCGTTCGGCTTCAGGACTCCGGACGAGGTCATATATGATATGCGCAGCCAGCTTACGGAATGTGAGGGATATTCGGCGGCAAAGGGACTGTTCTCTGCGAGAAAGGCCATTATGCAGTATGCTCAGAATAAGCATATCCCCAATGTTTCGATCGAAGACATATATACCGGGAACGGTGTCAGTGAGCTTATAAATATGAGTATGTCGGCCCTGCTGGATAACGGCGATGAGGTTCTTATCCCGTCTCCTGACTATCCGCTCTGGACTGCCTGTGTGACCTTATCAGGGGGGACTGCTGTACATTATGTGTGCGATGAGCAGGCGGACTGGAATCCTGATATAAATGATATAAAAAGCAAGATAACTGATAAAACAAAGGCAATAGTAATAATCAATCCCAATAATCCTACCGGTGCGCTGTATTCGAGAGAGGTATTGCAGCAGATAGTTGATGTAGCGAGAGAGCATCAGCTGATCATTTTCTCCGATGAAATATATGACCGTTTGGTCATGGACGGCGAGGAGCATATATCTATCGCATCGCTTGCGCCGGATCTTTTCTGCGTTACATTCAGCGGGCTGTCAAAGTCGCATATGATCGCAGGCTTTCGTATAGGCTGGATGATATTGAGCGGAAATAAAAAGCTTGCCGGAGATTATATGGAAGGGCTTAATATGCTTTCGAATATGCGTCTGTGTTCAAATGTACCGGCGCAGTCAATAGTCCAGACGGCGCTTGGAGGGCATCAGAGCGTCGAGAAATATATCGTACCCGGCGGGAGGATATATGAGCAGAGAGAGTATATATATAAGGCGTTGAACGATATTCCCGGAATAAGCGTAGTCAAGCCAAAGGCTGCATTCTATGTATTCCCCAAGATAGATATCAAAAGATTCAATATCAAGGATGATGAAAGGTTTGCGCTTGATCTGCTGCGTGAAAAGAAGCTGCTTATAATCCATGGCGGCGGCTTCAATTGGAAGCAGCCGGATCATTTCAGGGTCGTATATCTGCCGAGGATAGAAGTTCTTACAGAGGCAATGGCGAACCTGGCAGATTTCCTGAGCGGCTACAGACAGTAAAAAAGACCGGCGGATACAAGACCGTTTGGTTTCGTATCCGCCTGAGATAAGGTAAATGTATATATCAGAATGTCAAGGTAATAATACATCTGTACACCGCGGGGGGCTGTTGTTAGCATGACAGCCCCGAAGCTTTATCATTTTCTACATCTTGTTTTTTTTTCAGCACCGCATTCAAGAGCGTTAAGAATGGCTTTTGCCTTTTCACAGCCCTCCCGCTCCCAATCATAGAAAGTTGCCTCCGTTCCGACATTGTAGTCAAATCTCATGGTACGCACCTCCGTTTTTGCATTTCTCCGATCCCTGTTAAATAGTGCGCACAGGGATATACTGTATTTTCAATTACAGTATATCATATAACAGAGCCGTTTTCAAGTGATTTACATAAATTTTTTGTGGATTTTAGATTTTTATTTTACAGACCTGAGAAATTTTTAAATATGTATTGTATTCATAAGTAAAGACTGATATAATTAAGCTGGGACGTATATGAAAATTTGATCTGGTTGGATATTTAGATTAACGAATGGAGTTTTCAGATATGCCCTAAGTACAAAGGCTGAGACGACCGAAAAAGAAAGGCGGAAATCATGAAAATAGGTTATAAACTGGCAATGCAGAGGGACAAGAAAGGACTTACACAGACAGAGGCAGCTAAGCTTTTGGGCATTTCGCGTTCTTCTCTGAGTGCATATGAAAATGATAGGAACAAAGTGCCGCTGAGTGTATTTATAAAGATGGCTTATTTATATGAATTTGATGTATTTGAGATCCTTAGAGTGAATGACCCCAAGAATTCAATAGAGGAATCGGATATAAACAGGCTTGAGCAGGCTCATGAGTGGTATTGGGAACGGAGACAGGAGCGTATACTAAATGAGCTTGTTCCTGACGGTGTCATATATTTGGATGACGTGACGGATAAGAAGTCTTAACGCAAGGAGGAACACCGTATGCAGACCATTGATGAGGCGCTGGACAGCCTCGAAAGATCTAAATTCCGAAGCAGTTTTCATCTCAGCAAAAAGGATATTGAATACATAAACCAAAAAGGCATGGACACGATACGCAGCCATGCTGAGGATTTTGTTAGGAGCCGTCTTGCGCCTGCTGTGATCCCAAATGACGGAAAGCAGACTCCGATGCGCGGCCATCCTGTATTCAGGGCGCAGCATGCGACGGCATGCTGCTGCCGAGGCTGCCTTAATAAATGGTACCGCGTAAGGAGGAACACGGAGCTTAGCCCGGAGCAGCAAAAAAAGATAGTAGCGCTGCTTATGGCTTGGATAGAACGAGAGGTCAGGAAAGCGGCATTGTAAGTGAATGTATGCCGTCTATACCGTCAAGCTGGTTTATAATACCACGGATATCCTGCTTACTGTATTCTGAGCCGGAAATTCTCCATGCGAGACCGCAGCCGGCGGAAATGCTACCCGGAAGCGGTATTATGCGTCCGGGAACAGAATGTTCCTTAAGATACTCCTCAGCATCCATTGCGGCTGTTGTTGAAATAAATGTTATTATTATACATATTTCTTTATCGTTCATAATCTTCTCCTGATATCAGCACCGCGCAGCTATGCTGCGAAGCGCGTCTGCCGCGGCTTGCACGTCAGCCACGGTATTGAAATATCCAAAGCTTAATCTTACCGCGCCTTGTTTTACAGTACCGAGCGCTTTGTGCAGCATAGGCGCACAGTGCGCGCCTCCTCTTGCGGCTATGTTATATTTCTCGGAAAGGATCTCGCATACATATCCGGAATCAAGCGAGTCTATGTTCAGTGAGATTATAGGAGCGCGTTTGATACCGCCGAATTGACCGTAGATCTTTATGTTCGGCACAGAGCATAGTTCATTATAGAGCATATCGGCAAGAGCAGCTTCCTTTTGGCTGATCCTAGCTATACCCTCGGATGATATAAAATCTGCCGCGGCGGAAAGTCCTGCGATCCCATGGCAATTTAATGTTCCTGCCTCAAGAGCATCGGGCATGACGGATGGGTGCAGAGGATCGTAGCTGTGTATACCGCTCCCGCCGGATTTCAGCGGACGTATTTTTATCCCAGGACGTACATAAACACCTCCCGTTCCCTGAGGACCCATAAGCCCTTTGTGACCGGTGAAGCAAAATACGTCAATACCGGAGCCTTGAACATCTACATTCATGCACCCGGCAGACTGCGCGCCATCGACTATGAGCAGCAGTCCATTTTGCCGGCATATTTCGCTTATCGATGCAAGGTCTGCAATATTTCCTGTAACATTTGATGCATGGGTCGTTATAACTGCCTTGGTATTAGCTTTTATCATTGAGGTTACAGCGCTGTAGATAGGAACGCCGTCCTTTCCGGCAGGGATATAAGATACCTCCGCACCGGCGAGTGAGAGCAGATGCAGAGGACGCAGGACGGAATTATGCTCGGCAGCTGTGGTTATGATGCCGTCGCCTGGACCGAAAAGACCGAAAATAGCCATATTAAGAGCTTCTGTCGCGTTTGAGGTAAATGCGATCGAAGACGGATTCTCGGCATTAAAGAGCTTGGCCAGCCTGTGTCTTGCGATATGTACTGTTCTTGCCGCGTTTAGCGCGGCCTCGTGTGCGCCTCTTCCGGGATTACCCAGTGAATTCAATGCGCTGCATACGGCTTTGCTTACGCAGTCAGGTCTGATGAGCGCTGTCGCGGCATTGTCAAGATATATCACTTTATGAGCCTCCATTTCCGGGCGTAATTTATCATTTATCTGATTTTATCACATATCTGTATATTTTTCAACAGTTATGTACAGTTTCAACATACTAACACTTTGAAATTTCTATAATAAAAGAGAAAAATAATGTTTACTTTATATAAGTTTTAGTGTATAATAAGTTTATATCGTATAAGTGGCATTAGAAAGGGGATACATTAATGGAAAAGAAACGAAACACTTTTTCCGGCGGGCTTGGATTTGTGCTGGCGGCAGCAGGTTCGGCGGTCGGATTGGGCAATATATGGAGGTTCCCATATCTTGCGGCAAAGCATGGCGGAGGAATATTCCTGCTGGTATATATCATACTTGTGTTTACCTTTGGATATACTCTTATGATCGCGGAGAATGCTATAGGCAGAAGCAGCGGGAAAAGCCCTCTTGACGCGTTTGCAAAGCTTAACAAGAAATGGGCGTTTGTGGGGGTCATTTCAACAGTAATACCTTGTATAATACTTCCGTATTATGATGTTATAGGAGGCTGGGTATTAAAGTATCTTCTTGCTTATTTGACGGGAGGAGCAGAGGCAGCTGCAGGAGACTCGTATTTTGCGGATATGCTTGCCCATCCTTGGATCGTGCTTGCAGGTCAGACCGTATTTACCTTGTTCAATGTCCTGGTCCTGCTAAGAGGCGTACAGAAGGGCGTTGAGCGTGTGAGTACGATACTGATGCCGGTGCTGGTGGTTCTTGCGATCGGTATATCGGTATATTCTGTAACGCTTCCCGGAGCGATGGCCGGAGTTAAATACTTCTTCATACCTGATTTTTCGCATTTTTCGATATCGAGCGTGCTCGCGGCGATGGGGCAGATGTTTTACTCACTGTCGCTGGCTATGGGTATAATGATCGCATACGGTTCATATTTGCCTAAGGACAGTTCGCTTGAAAAGAATGTCGGGAAAATAGAGCTTTTTGATACGTTCATAGCTGTAATTGCCGGACTTATGATAATCCCGGCGGTATTCGCGTTTTCGGGCGGGGACAGCAGCGCACTCAACAGCGGACCGGGACTCATGTTCCAGACGCTGCCGAAGGTTTTTGCAAGCATGCCGCTTTCAAATGTTATCGGAGCAGCGTTCTTCTTCCTTGTATTTGCGGCAGCGATCACATCATCAATGTCCATAATGGAAACGATCGTGGCAAGCGTGTGCGATCATTTCGGAACCGAACGCAAAAAGGCGGTGCTTATAGTAGGAATACTGTCATGGCTTGTGAGCTTCCTGCCGTCTTTGGGTTACAGTGTTCTGTCCGGCGGTAAGATCTTTGGGTTTGACATCCTCGATTTCATGGACTTTATAACAAACGCCGTGCTTATGCCTATATGCTCACTGCTCATATGTTTGTTCGTGACCTATGGTATAGGTGTGAAAGTGATAGAAAAAGAAGTATGCGTGACCGGAGAATTCAAGCGGAAAAAGCTTTTTGAGATAATGATAAAGTATGTTGCTCCTGTATTTGTGTGCGCCATACTTATAAGCTCGGTACTTGAATCTTTCGGTATAATAACTCTGTAAGGAATTTGAATAAAAAAGTTGTTATTAAACAGTAAATTTTTCACGATATGTAAAACAAAATAAGAAAAGGCATGTTGCTTGGGTAATATATCCTTTCAGGATCGGATCTTCGGTCTGACCTTAAGGAGGATGGTGGTATAATCCCATTAGAGTGAACATGAATGTTTTTGTTATTTTATGTGTCTACTCTAAGGGGATTATACCAGTTTGTGTTAGAATAATTGTTGGTTGTTGATGTGATAAAATTGGTATGAAAGTTAAATATGCGCCTGTGGCGGAATTGGCAGACGCGCCAGACTTAGGATCTGGTGTCCCCGACGTGAAGGTTCAAGTCCTTTCAGGCGCACCATCATCGGAGCAAAGTTCGCTTTGCTCCGATTTGTTTTATTTTGGCGGGACTGTGTTTGACAAGAACGCTCTATCAAAATTTTTTACAGGGGTTGACACGGAGCGCCTTATATGGTATTATTAGATAAACGGCAATGCCGCAGGCGCCGGAACCCGGGAGGGGCTTCGGGTCTTAGAGATCAGATAAGCTTAGATAAGAATAGACGGGACGGGAAGAGATAATATAGCTTTTTGCACCTTTCTGCCTTTGGCGGATTTTTTTATTTGTTTCCCTTGATCCCGGAAAGGAGAGAAAAATGTATAATTTGACGCTTGAGCAGGCAAGAGAGCTTGCAAGGGACTACAACATCATCCCGCTTGTAACGGAAATATACGGTGATATGGATACACCGATAAGCGTTTTCAAGCGCATGGCATCTGAAAAGGAATGTTTTCTTCTTGAAAGCATAGGAAACAGTCTTGTTACGGCGAGATATTCTTTCATAGGAAGAAATCCGTTTATAACATTTTCGGGGACAGGAGAGAGAATAGAAATAAAATATTCGGGAGGCAGGAGCGAAAGCTTTAAAGGTAAGCCGATGGAAGAGCTTGAAAAGCTCATAAACAAATTCAGGGCGCCAAAGCTTGATGATATACCATCCTTTAACGGCGGAGCGGTAGGACTGTTTTCATATGATATAATCAGGCAGTATGAGGATCTGCCCAATGTTAATGAGGATGATCTTGGACTGCCGGATATGCATTTCATGTTTACAGATGAAATAATAGCGTTCGACCATGTAAATCAAAAGATAAATATAATAGTCAATATCCATGCCGATGGAGATATAGACAGAGAGTATGAAGCAGCGGCACGCCGCTGTGATGAGATGATAGCAGAGATGTCGGATGTTTCAAGGCTTTTGAAAAAGGAGTCGAGACCCGAAAAGAAGGAGCTTAGAGTAGAGTCAAATATGACTAAGGAGGAGTTCTGCTCGAAGATAGAGCGCGCAAAGCAGTATATCGCGGACGGAGATATATTTCAGGTCGTGATATCACAGCGCTTTTCTGTAGAAACGGATATAGATCCGTTCAATGTATACCGGGCTCTGCGCAGGATAAATCCGTCACCGTATATGTATTATCTTAATTTCGGTGATTATCAGCTCGTAGGCGCGTCACCTGAAATGCTTGTCAGAGTAGAAAACGGTATAGTTCAGACCGGGCCTATAGCCGGAACAAGGCCGCGCGGAAAAACGGTCGAAGAGGATATTGCGCTTGAAAAGGATCTGCTGGCAGATGAAAAGGAGATCGCCGAGCATACTATGCTCGTTGATCTTGGGAGAAATGATATAGGCCGTGTGAGTGAGTTCGGAAGCGTTAAGGTGACGAGATTTAAATATGTGGAGAGGTTTTCACATGTTATGCATATCATATCCGATGTTGAGGGAAGGCTCAGGAAGGATAAAACCTGCTTTGATGCTCTTGCGGCTACGCTCCCTGCGGGAACACTTTCAGGCGCGCCAAAGATACGCGCTATGGAGATAATAGATGAGCTTGAAACGAAAAAGCGCAATGCCTATGGCGGCGCGATAGGTTATATAAGCTTTAACGGGAACTTTGACAGCTGTATAACGATACGTACCGGCGTTTTTAAGAACGGAAAAGCGTATGTCCAGGCTGGCGGAGGCATAGTTTATGACTCAAAGCCGGAAATGGAATATCAGGAATCTGTAAACAAGGCATCAGCGGTTATAAAAGCTATAGAAAAGGCAGGTGAGATAAGATGATAGTAATGATAGATAATTATGATTCGTTCACGTATAACCTGTACCAGTATATAGGAGGGATAGACCCGGATATAAGGGTATTCAGAAACGATAAGATAAGCGCTGAGGAGGTGCTTGAGCTGTCACCGTCGCATATCATACTGTCACCCGGTCCCGGATATCCGGCTTCAGCAGGGATATGCATAGAGCTTATAAAGAAAGCGGGGAACATACCGCTTCTTGGAGTATGTCTCGGTCATCAGGCGATAGGCGAGGCATTTGGCGCGAGAATAGTTCACGCGCCGAGGATCATGCACGGGAAAAGTGATACTATCACACTTGATGAAAGCTGTCCGTTGTTTAAGGGGCTTGGCAGAACAGCTCAGGCGGGAAGATATCATTCTCTGGTAATAGATCCGGCATCGCTGCCTGAGGAGCTTAAGATAACAGCTGAAAGTGATGACGGCTGTATAATGGGGATCAGCCACATGATGCGGCCTGTGTATGGGATACAGTTTCATCCCGAATCTGTCCTGACGCCGGACGGAATAAAGATGATCAGAAATTTTTTGGCACTCAGTGCGGATTATTCATAAATTATGTATAAAAGCAGTGGAATAAAGCGTAGAAAACAAATTTTGTTCCTCTGCTTTATTTTTTTTTTCAAAAAGGTATTGACAAATCAGGAATAATAGTGTATTATTGTATTAAGTGGTTAGTACAATAATACAACAAAGAAGGGAGAGATTTGATGAAATGGAGTTTTGACCATGACAGGCCTATATACACCCAGATAATAGAGCAAATAAAGCTTTTTATCGCATCTGGTGAATACAAGGCTGGGGCGAAGCTGCCGGCAGTGCGGGAAATGGCGCAGGAGGCAGGAGTTAACCCCAATACTATGCAAAGGGCTTTTTTCGAACTTGAAAATGAGGGACTTGTGTTTGCGAACAGGACCAGCGGCAGATTTATAACGGAGGACATAAATATGGTAGAAAGGTTAAAAGACGAGTTAGCATCGGAGGCGGTAAGGTCTTTTCTCAGCAGTATGAAAAAGATCGGGTATGACAAAGCCAAAACTATAGAGCTCATAGAGAAAAGTATAGAGGAAAGGGGCGATGATAAAGATGAATGAGGTTATCATGAAGTGTGCCGGGTTGTGGAAAAATTACGGCAATGTGTCCGCGCTGCGGAATATAAACTGTGAGATAAAGAGCGGCAGGATATATGGATTGCTGGGACCAAACGGCAGCGGAAAGACGACGCTTATAAAGATCGCAAATGGACTTCTCACACCATCGGCCGGGAAAATACTTATAAACGGTAATGAGATCGGGCTTGAAAGCAGGAAAGCAGTTTCATATCTGCCTGACTGCGTAGCTCTGCCGGATTGGATGAGGATACGCGAGCTTATAAAGTTCTACGATGATTTTTATGAGGATTTCAGCTCGGAAAAAGCGTATAAGATGCTTGAGAGCCTGCAGCTTGACAGCGAGCAGAGATTTAAGACTCTTTCCAAGGGAAACAAGGAAAAGGTACAGCTCATACTTGTCATGAGCCGTGAAGCTAAATTGTATCTGCTTGATGAGCCTATGGGAGGCGTGGATCCGGCAACACGCGATTATATACTGAACACGATAATAACCAATTATTCGCCTGATGCGGCAGTGGTTATATCAACACATTTGATTTCAGATGTGGAAAACATACTTGATGAGGTGTTCTTTATAAATAGGGGAGAGATCGTGCTTGAAGATACGGTGGATAATATCCGTGGTGAAAACGGAAAGAGTGTTGACGCTTTATTTAGGGAGGTATTCAGATGCTAGGGAAATTGTTTAAATATGAAATGAAGGCGATGGGAAGAATTCTGCTTCCCGTATTCGCAGCAACTTTTATAATGGGGATCATAAACGGATTTTTATATATGTTTATGCCGAATATTGGATCGCCGAATGTATTTTATGCAATGATCACGATGGTTTTTACGATAATACTGATATTTGCATCGATCGCAACGGTGATACTGAGCTATGTTCTTGCGATATATAGGTTTCAGAGGAATCTGCTTGGCAGAGAGGGGTATCTTATGAACACATTGCCTGTAAGCACAACGCAGAACATACTTGCAAAGCTTTTTACATCAATGATATATGAAGCGATTGCATTGGTGGTTGTTGTATTTTCCTATGGCGTATTCATTACAATGATGATAGGCGCCGGTGCCAGCGTTGTGGAATTTTGGAATGAGCTGTGGAGAGCGGTAACGGCTGTATTCTCGCAGCTAACGGGCGAAGCATGGATCTATATAGCTGAGTTTACGGTGCTGCTTATCGTTTCATTGGCATATTCTAATCTTATGTTTTATGCGTGCATGAGCATAGGATATTCATCAAATTCGCATAAGGCTCTTAAATCGGTCGGTATATACATCGGGTTCTATATGGTATGTCAGATAATCAGTACGATGCTGACAGGTTCTCTCGCGATAGGTTATGGCGATAGCTTCACCAGTGCTCAATCAATACACATGCTAATGATAAGCGCGATCGTCATGGAGCTTGTCATTGCCGCAGTATACTGGTTCATTACTCATTTCTTTATGAAAAAGAGATTGAATTTGCAGTGATGTGTAATAGATTTTAAAGGGTGTAAAGGTATAGGTATATCGGAGCAGATCTTCACGCAAAGTGAGTCTGCTTCGTTTTTTTTGAAAAAATAAGCTTTAATATTTTTTTAACATATCCTAAATAAAAGCTAAACAGAGCGGAGGTATTATATAGGCATAAAAGATAAATAAACACTTTATAAAATTTTCAAGGAGGTTAAAAAAATGGCAAGATCAAAATTAATCGAAGCAAACAAAAAGATAGAGGAAACGGTAGTCGGGGCGTATAAGAAGATAGAAAACGGTGTCGTTGGTGCTTATAAGAGCATAGAGGAAGGCGCAGTGGGCGCGTATAAGAGCATAGAGGATAAGTTTGTGGACAGTTTTCTTACAAAAGACGGCGAGACTGTCGAGGAGGCAAAAAAGAGGTTTGCAGCTGATGCGGAACGGCAGGATAATGAAAGAAGCGGATCGAAAGGGACAAAAAGCTTTCAGGATGCTATAAGAGACAGATTGATAAATGGTTTCAAAAACTGGAACGGCGGTTATGACGGATGGCTTGAATGGTGTAACACGCTCTATGAGCCCGATGCGCACTATAATGTAGGAACGAACCGATGGACCTTGCAGGAGTATAAGGATGCTATGGGAGAGCTGTTCAAGCATTTCACAATGGAGCTGGGCAAGTTTGATAATATGCTCGTGCAAGATGATTGGTGTGCGATACGGTACAGTGTAAAGATAAAAAATCTTCACACTGGTGAAGAAATATTGCAGCACACAATGGAGTTTGTA
>CAJFVT010000179.1 GCA_904420525.1 uncultured Clostridia bacterium
ATGCGGCGGCCGCGCTTTTCTATGGACCTTTCAGCGCGCAACTCAAAAAAATATCCATAAATGAACTTTTTTTTAATTTTCTGAAAACAAAGCACAAATAGACTTGACTTGAAGCAAGCTTCAAGCTTTATAATTAAAGCATAAACCGGCGGGAACGAGCAACCCCGGCGGTGATATTGCCGGCAGACAGAATATGCCGCCGGCAGGTCGGGAAGTATCAAAAAACACCTGCACTCTTCCTTTCTGCTGTAATGCTGAGCGGAATTCATATATAAACTCCGGATGTTAAGTATTCACTATCCGCCTCGCCGCGCTGCATTACAGTCCAAGCAGTTTCGCGATACCGTCCCGAGCAAGTAACTACATCCCCCCATACAGGACAGCTGCGCCGGAGCGGAAGCTGAATAATAATGCAGCGCAAAAACCTATACAAGGCACCGCAATTCCCCAAATATATGCTGCATACAGCCCCGGCGCAGTCAACCTTATTATTCTTTTCTGATCAGCATAGGCTGACTAAATATGAATTTTTTATGAATAACTCATTTTAATACTTGACTTCGACCTATATACTGCTTATATAATATATAAAATACTTAGGGATCGCGAAACGTTCGTTTCGAAATCACCTAATATAAACACTGAAAATGGAGGCTACTTATGGAAAATGAAGAGCTGTCAAAGCTGCTGCACTGCGTGGCTGACGGGATCATCTCAGCAGACGATGCTTTGCTCCGTATAAGGCAGAAGCCGTTTGAAGACCTTGGCTACGCAAAACCTGATCTGCACCGGGGCATTCGCCAGGGAACTGCCGAAGTCATTTACGGCGAAGGTAAAACTCCGGAACAGATCTCAGGCATCGCCTCATCTCTTGTAAAAAACGGGCAGGAGCTTGTTCTTATAACCCGCTTAAGCGAGGAAAAAGCAAATGCACTTGATGCAAAGCTGCATCTTGATTATTTCCCGGACGGGCATATAGGGATCGTAGGAAAGATGCCTTCTGAAAAGGTCGGGAAGATCGTTATAGCCACAGGCGGCACAAGCGACATCCCTGTAGCTGAGGAGGCGGCGCTGACAGCGGAGGCTCTCGGCAACAGAGTCATACGGCTCTACGACGTCGGCGTTGCCGGGATACATCGTCTGCTTGCCCATACCGATGACATAATGAGCGCGCGCGTTATAATAGCTATAGCAGGAATGGAAGGCGCCCTTGCGAGCGTTATAGGCGGACTTGCGGACTGTCCTGTTATAGCGGTGCCTACAAGCGTAGGCTACGGAGCATCGTTCGGAGGTATAGCTGCGCTCCTGTCAATGCTCAATTCCTGCGCAAGCGGCATAAGCGTAGTAAATATAGATAACGGGTTCGGAGCTGCATATCAGGCGAGCATGATAAACAAACTAAGATAAAACAGCGCGGGCTGCGCTGAGCAGCCCTGTGCGATCCCTCGTCAGCCTATTGAAGAGATTTTTCGACACATTATTCACACTTCTATTGACATTCCGTCCATATTCTAATATAATATATATAATTGACATGCCTCATTTGACTGAGCGATGAGATCTATGGAGGGAATGCTATGCTTATCAACTATGACTATTACAGAGTATTTTATTATGCTGCAAAATACGGCAGCCTTACCCGCGCCGCTCAGGTGCTTATGGACAATCAGTCAAACATCACAAGAACTATCAAAAACCTTGAAACAGAGCTTGGCTGTACTCTTTTTATTCGCACTAACAAAGGCGTATCTCTCACACCTGATGGTGAAAAGCTGCTTGGCTATGTAAGCGCCGCCTTTGAGCATCTGCGTGAGGGTGAGCAGGAATTTTCAAAGGGACACGGGCTGGAAAGCGGGACTATTACGGTAAGCGTCAGCGAGACAGCGCTTCACGGAATAGTTTTGAAGGTCCTGCACAATTTCCACAGCAAATATCCCGGAATAAAAATAAGGATCCTGAATTTCTCCACACCACAGGCTATATCGTCACTGCACAGCGGGATCGCAGATCTGGCTATAGTCACGTCACCTACCGGGGCTTCAAAGCCTCTGCAGGAAACGCGCATAAACAGCTTTAACGAGCTTTTGGTCTGCGGACCTGAATTTGCGGATATGAAATATAAAAGATTGAATTTCGCAGATCTGCAGTCATATCCCTTTATATGCATGGGAAAGGATACAAAAACATATGAGTTCTATAATAAGCTCTTTGTGAAAGAGGATCTCGTCCTTTCTCCGGATATGGAGGCCGCAACGACTGACCAGATACTGATAATGGTAAAAAATAATCTTGGACTTGGTTTTCTCCCCGACATGATAGCAAGGCCTGCGATCGCCAGCGGTGAGATAATAGAACTGAAATTTGAGGATCAGATACCCAAGCGGTACATCTGTCTGCTGAAGAACACTGAATACTCCCTCAGCAGCGCGGCGAGGGAATTCGAAAAAACAGTTCTTGCCGAACGCGAGAAATGAGAAAAAGCCGTTAAGCAGGCTTATATATTCTGCCTGCCTAAGCGGCTTTTTTCTTTCTGATCAAAGAACTACCCCATCCTTAAATATGGATATCTCTCGATAGCCATTCTTTTCGTTATTCGTCCTTTCTCCGTTCGCGACCGATATTATGTATTCCATAAGCGCCTCCGAAAGATCCTCACCGTCTATTTCCGGTCCGGCGTTGAAATCGATCCAGTGCGGTTTTCTTTGCGCCAGATCGTTATTTGTCGATATCTTTACAGTAGGCACAGGCGCTCCTACCGGTGTACCCCTGCCAGTGGAGAACAATATCATGCTGCATCCCGATGCGGTTAGATTGGTTACTGCAACTATATCGTTTCCGGGACCTGTCAAAAGATTGAGTCCATTGTGCCTGACCCTCTCGCCTATCCCGATAACGTCCGCCACATCAGCAGAGCCCGCCTTCTGAACACATCCGAGCGATTTGTCCTCAAGCGTCGTTATGCCTCCCTTTTTATTTCCCGGTGATGGGTTCTCATATACTACCTGTCCATGACGCTCAAAATAATCCTTAAAATCATTTATAAGCGATACAGTCTTTTTAAACACGTCTTCGTTAACGCACCTGTTCATAAGTATCGTTTCGGCTCCGAACATTTCCTTAAAAACAGGTATATTGTTATTCTCGCAGCCAAGTCCGAGAACCAGGACCCCGGCCGCATTAGGATGCTCTGTAAGTCCTTTCAATACAGACTGTGTTGTCCTCTGGTCATCGCCCAGCTGTGAGCAGCCGAACGGGTGCGGGAAACAGAATACTCCGTCACATTCTCCGCCGTAAAGCTTATTTGCCTCTCTGGCTATCAGCTCTGCAGTCTTGTTGACACAGCCAACTGTATTGACTATCCATATCTCGTTCCTTATCCCCACTCTGCCGTCCTCGCGCACATAGCCCATAAATGTCCGTTTCGGCTGCCTTGGCAGCTCATAATGCACCCGATCATATGTGTATTCCATAGCGCCGCTCAAATTTGTTTTTATATTATGCACATGTACATGGCTGCCCTTTTTTATATCCTCTGCAGCACGACCTATACTGTAGCCGTATTTTATTATATTTTCGCCCTTCTTTATGTCGCAGAGCGCTGTTTTATGTCCGCGCAGCTCCCCTTCAAGCATCACTGCAACGTTGTCACGAGGATTGATCTGTAATGTTTTCATATCCCGTCACACCCTCATAGCCGTCTCTACCGCTGCTCTCATACCCTGAGCTTCCGCTATACCAATGTATTTTTTCACATCAGAAAGAAGCATGCTCAGATCACCGCCCCAGTAATCCTCGCGTCCAAGTATATCTTTTACAGCTGCGTTTTTCATAAAGCTTACTATCTCCGCATCATCATTCGCCTCGTCTGTACGGTAAAACATTATAAGCGCCGCCAATGAACATATCAGCCGCTGCGGGACAGCATTTTTTATACGTAGATATTCCAGAATGCTCGGCAGCACGCGTACCCGGAACTTTGATACTGAATTTAGCGCGATACTTAATAAATAATGCTTTATGAACGG
>CAJFVT010000180.1 GCA_904420525.1 uncultured Clostridia bacterium
GCTTGAGGATCACTACCGCGACATGCAGGATATGGAGTATACCATCGAGAACGGAAAGCTGTACATGCTCCAGACGAGAAATGGTAAAAGAACGGCTGCAGCTGCTCTTAAGATAGCTGTTGACCTTGTTGCAGAGGGCAAGATCTCCAAGGAAGATGCGCTTCTCCAGGTAGATCCGAAGCAGCTTGATGCACTTTTGCATCCGACCTTCAACGCTGACGCACTGAAGAACGCTAAGGTACTTTGCAAGGGACTTCCGGCATCACCGGGCGCAGGCGCAGGCAAGGTATATTTCACAGCTGAAGAGGCTGTTGCAGCAGCAGAAAAAGGCGAAAAGGTAATACTCGTTAGACAGGAAACATCACCTGAGGATATAGAAGGCATGAACGCCGCTCAGGGTATAATGACAGCACGCGGCGGTATGACATCACACGCAGCAGTTGTTGCCCGCGGTATGGGAAGATGCTGCGTTGCCGGCGTTGACGCTATAAAGGTCAACGAGGCTGAAAAGACTTTCACATGCGGTGACAAGGTATTCAAGGAGGGTGACGTTATATCACTCGACGGTTCGACCGGTAATGTTTACGAGGGCGCTATCGAAACACAGGAAGCTAATATTTCAGGTGATTTCGAGACATTCATGGAGTGGGCTGATTCTGTAAGAACTCTTCAGGTAAGAACAAATGCTGACACACCCAGAGACGCTAAGCAGGCTGCTGCATTCGGCGCCGAGGGTATCGGTCTTTGCCGTACAGAGCATATGTTCTTTGAGGAGTCAAGGATCGCTGCCGTTCGTGAAATGATCGTATCAAAGACAGTTGAACAGAGAGAAAAAGCACTTGCTAAGATCCTCCCGATGCAGCAGGGCGATTTTGAGGAACTTTACAGAGCGCTTGAAGGTCATCCAGTTGTCATCAGATTCCTGGATCCGCCGCTTCACGAGTTCGTTCCGCAGAACGATGACGATATAAAGGCGCTTGCTGACGAAATGGGTCTTACATTCGAAGAGCTTAAGGCTACCTGTGACGGTCTTAAGGAATTCAACCCGATGCTCGGTCACAGAGGCTGCCGTCTTGCAGTAACATATCCTGAGATCGCAAAAATGCAGACAACAGCAGTTATCCAGGCTGCATTAAAGGTGAACTCAGAGGGCATGGCTGTTACACCTGAGATCATGATCCCGCTCGTAGGAGACGTTAACGAGCTTAAATATGTTAAGAAAGTCGTATGCGATACAGCTGACGCTATAATCGCTGAGGCCGGTTCAGATCTCAAGTATGAGGTAGGTACAATGATCGAGATCCCAAGAGCCGCTCTCCTTGCTGATGAGATCGCTAAGGAAGCTGAATTCTTCTCATTCGGTACGAACGACCTCACACAGATGACATTTGGTCTTTCACGTGACGATGCAGGCAAGTTCCTTGATGACTACTACGCAAAGAAGATCTACGAGTCAGATCCGTTCGCTAAGCTTGACCAGGCAGGCGTAGGCAAGCTTGTAAAGATGGCTGCAGAGCTCGGACGCTCAGTTCGTCCGGATATCACACTCGGTATCTGTGGCGAGCACGGCGGCGATCCGTCAACTATCGAATTCTGCCACAACGTTGGGCTGAACTATGTTTCATGCTCGCCGTTCAGAGTTCCGATCGCAAGACTCGCTGCTGCGCAGGCTAAGATCAAGCAGGACAGAGCTGTTAAATAAAAATTAAATATATTTCCGGCGCATCCCCTCGGGGATGCGTTTTTTGTTAATGAAAATTGAATTCATTGTAAAGACATTTACAATGTGCTGTATTCTAATCAAACTTTAATCTTTCAGTCTTATAATCTGCTCATATTAAACAAGAGATCATTTATCTATGACGTTAGTTTCGCAATCACCTAAATTATTTATCAATAAGGAGGCAGATATTATGTTGTACAAGAAAAAGCTTTTAACGGCACTGTTCTTTCAGAATAACTATTGCTCATGCGTGACAGGGCATCATGCCCTGCCGCGCTTCCTCGTTATCTATGCAGGATCCGGAAAATATTTTTGAAGAATTCCTTGACAACTGCCCATTTATAATATATAATGTATTTGAATAATATGAATATACGGGGAGCTTACGGCTGAGAGGGATATTGTTCCGACCCATTGACCGTTGCCGGATAATGCCGGTACGGGAATTCAGGTTTAGTTTTGCTGTCTGTAAGACAGCATTTTTTATCTTTTTAATGCTTCCGGAAATCATAATTCAAATAATATACAGGCCGTTGGCTGAATATAATCGTACATAAGGAGGTTGTTCTTCAATGAATTACACGACTCAGATGGATGCGGCAAAAAAGGGCATAATTACGCCTGAGATGAGAATAGTCGCAGAAAAAGAAAATATTTCGCCGGAACTGCTGAGAGACCGCGTTGCCCGGGGAACAGTAGCTATCCCGTGCAATAAAAACCACAGAGCGATAGATCCGGAAGGAGTAGGCGAGGGACTTCGCACAAAAATCAACGTAAATCTCGGTATTTCCAAGGACTGCACGGATTACTCCGTTGAGATGGAAAAGGTAAACATGGCAGTCAAGATGAAGGCTGAGGCGATTATGGATCTTTCCTGTTACGGCAAGACCCATGATTTCCGTCAGCAGGTGATTGACACCTGTCCGGCAATGATAGGCACTGTCCCGATGTATGATGCAGTAGGCTATCTTGACAAGGAGCTTGCCGATATAACCGCGGATGAATTCCTTGAGGTCATAGAGGCTCACGCAAAAGAGGGCGTTGACTTTATGACTATCCATGCCGGTATAAACCGCAGGACCGCTTCATTCTTTAAGGACTCCCCCAGGCTCACTAATATAGTATCAAGAGGCGGCTCGCTTATTTATGCATGGATGGAGATGACCGGAAATGAAAACCCGTTCTATGAATTCTACGACAAGGTATTGGATATACTTGAAAAGTATGATGTTACTATCAGCTTGGGCGATGCATGCCGTCCGGGCTGTACAAAAGACGCGACCGACGCTTCGCAGATCGCTGAGCTTATAGAGCTTGGTATCCTCACAAAGCGCGCATGGGAACACAATGTTCAGGTCATGGTCGAAGGTCCGGGACATATGTCGATAGATGAGATAGAGGCAAATATGAAGCTCGAAAAGCGTCTTTGCCACAATGCGCCTTTCTATGTGCTCGGTCCGCTCGTTACAGACATAGCTCCGGGCTACGACCATATCACCTCAGCTATCGGAGGCGCGGTAGCAGCAGCACACGGAGCAGATTTCCTCTGTTATGTCACACCGGCGGAGCATCTGAGGCTGCCTAATGCCGACGATGTAAAAGAGGGAATAGTTGCGGCAAAAATAGCCGCTCATGCTGGAGACATAGCAAAGGGTATACCAAGAGCACGTGAGATCGATGACAAGATGAGCGATGCGCGGCGCAGAGTATGCTGGGACGAAATGTTCGCATATGCGATCGAACCGGAAAAGCCGCAGAGATATTATAACGAGCTTCCGCCGGAGGAAAAGCATACATGCTCGATGTGCGGCAAGATGTGTGCAGTTAGGACCATGAATAAGATCATGTCAGGTGAAAAAGTTGACGTTAAATAAATAGGGTAGGTGACAGCTTTATGAAACATATCTTTACTGCTGCTGCAGCGGCCGTTATATTTGCTGCATTGCTCACAGCCTGCGGCGGCAATGATAACAGCGATACGTCCGCGGAGACGTCTCCCTCAGCAACAGCCGAAAGCTCCGCGGAACCTGAGGCTACTATCAATGCTGAGGATGCTGTAAGCGCAGATGTTTTTGAAACCCCTGTAGAAGAAAACCGGCTGCTGGGTATGTGGGTAAATGAAGAGAATTCTGTCAGCATACAATTCAATGACGACGGTACGTATGTCAACGATTCTATCGAAGGCGATTACACCCTTGACGGAAATACACTCACGTTAACATATTACGGCGGGGAAGTATCAGAGGATTATTCGGTAGGTTTCCGCAATGACCAGCTTGTTCTCGTACGCGATGATTTTCAGCTGATATTCGATAAAAAAAATGAATAGTAAATAACCGCGCCAAATATATCGGCGCGGTCATTTATTATTCGTTTACTTACGCAACCTACTGATTTGTTTTCAGCTCATATACCGTGTCCGGAGGCGTGCCGAACACGAACTCAATGCTTTCTATATCCTCAACTCTATATACCGGAAGATCCTGTATTGTGAAAATATAGTCCACATGACCATTGCCTTGCGTCTGCATCACGGCGATCTCGTTTGCGCTCTGTCCGTTTATGCTTATGCTTGCAAGCGCCCGTACATCCTCGTATCTTTCCTCCGGCTCATACTGCACCGGTATGTTGCCGGTGTAGGCTATCTCCCTCATTCTCTGAAACAGCGCTTGCGGATAGCTTGATACGGCTGTATTCGTTAGATTGTATATACGTATATACATCTCTCGGCCATTGTCCGAGCCGAATATTATATTACAGCGCTCGGCGTCTCCTCTGCCGACAGTTCCTTCGGGGGTATAAGAGAACGCCATAGCGCCGTCTCCCTCGTAGGAATAACCCTCTTTATCCTGTTGATCAGCGATCCTGCTGCTATATATCTTTCCCGCTCTGTCGGGCGATGTTACATCCAAAGTCCTTGCCTCATCATTCCAGACGACCTCGTACCCCAGCTCGCGCATAGCCTCGGCATGAAGATATGTTCTGCCTCCGATATTGTATGCCTCTATAGCTTCCCCGTCAAGATAAGTCACTATATCCGTCTCATAATAGCTGCCAAGCACGCTGCCCGCCGGAACATCTGTCTTTGTTACTGACGGAGGTGCGCCGTTTACAGCCTGCGGGACCGAATCCACCCTCAAAGTTCGCTCATCGGCGTTCCATTCCACATTAAAAGAATAGTATATCATATCCTCAGCGCTTATGAGAGTGTTCCCGCCTATATTTATAGAGTCTATCTCACTGCCGTTTACTGATGTGACAATATCCGTTGAATAATAGCTCCCTGCTACATCACCTGGGTCCGCCTGCACAGCTGCAGCCGACAGCCGGATCGCAGCGCTTACGAGTACTGCACAGAAAATTACTTTTTCCTTTTTCATCATATCCATTTCCCCTCATATATCTTTGGTAGTGTCAAATTGACACCCCGTTTTTTATTTTAAATTGCTTTAAAATCATTTTATCTATGAGATTTTTGCTTTTTTTGCA
>CAJFVT010000181.1 GCA_904420525.1 uncultured Clostridia bacterium
CGTTATGCCCGAGACGGGCTATGCGGTGGTATGGCTCGACAGCGAGCAGATATTTGCCGGGGAGCTTGGCTCAAAATGGAGGAATTTCAACTATTCGTCCATGAACATCCTTTTCAGGAACACCAGCGCGGGGAGGACCTCAACGCTTGAGAGTGAATGGCTGGTGGACAGCTATTCACTTACAGATACCACTGAGGGCTTTACGTCATCGCCAGGGAACGGCGAGGTGTTCGTTGACAGCTCAAGAGGCGGGATAGATGTAAGCTTCGGCGGCATAAAGTCGCCGGAGGTGTTCTCGGCGGAGAATTTCACGCTGACGGCTGACGGCACTGATGCCGCGTTCCATACCGAGCGCACGGGGAACACGGTGCGTATCGTGCCTGAGGAAGGACTGCTGCCGGACGCGCATTATATGCTTACGATAAAAGCGATAAGCGATATATTCGGGAACGTGCAGAGCGAGAACGAAACGGTGGAGTTCGACACGGCGGAAAGCGGCTATGAGAGCGCTACGGTGTCCATATCCTCCGATACGGACAGCATCTACGACACCGGGAGCGCGTACATAACCGTTGACGCGTACTCGAGCCAGGGCATACAGAGAACGGTCATATATGTAAATGACGAGGAATATCTGGTGTACGACGGCATGCCGGAAAATTTTGAATTTACCGGAGAGAGCGGTACCTACAGGATATATGCTGAGGTCACCGATATGATGGGCGGTCGGGCATCCTCGGAAACGATAGTGATAAATATATTGCATAACGAGCTCCCGGTCATAACAGTGAGCGGTCTCGTGAACGGCATGACATATGAGACAACAAAGCTCACGGCCATAGGCGTATCCGCATCGGACGCTGACGGCACTATAGGGTATCTCACAGCGGAGGTGAACGGCGAAAGCTACGAGCTTGACCCGGCCGGGGCGAACACGCTCGATCTGAGCGGACTGACGCCGGACATATACACCCTTACAGTGCGCGCGGCTGACGATACCGGAACGGAGACCACGCAGGAGATAACCTTCACGGTGCTTGAGGGCTATACTACCTCGAATGTATTCCAGTCGGATTTCAACAGCTACACGAGTGACGGCACAACAAATCCTGGGCTGACCTTCACGATGAACGGCGATGCGCAGCTCATAGCCAGCAAGGATTACGGCGAGGATCACGGAACAGTCGTGCTGTTCAAAACGGACGGAGGCGAGGTCGGCGGACAAACGGCAAACGGCTCGTGGGGAAGGATAGTGACATCGAACACTACTGACGGCTTTATAATCAAAATGGATATAAATCTTTTGAACAGTAACGGCTACTTTTATTTCATGCTCAAGCATCCGGTGGAGACTCCGCTGGCGATGGACGTTCAGATAAAGGACGGCGAGCTTACGCTCAACAACGGCGGCAGCGTGGCGGTAAGGCGGACGCTTACGCCGGGGCAGTGGTACACG
Source organism: uncultured Clostridia bacterium (assembly GCA_904420525.1). GTDB lineage: Bacteria > Bacillota > Clostridia > UBA1381 > UBA1381 > Ornithomonoglobus. The sequence continues at coordinate 1,457 of CAJFVT010000181.1, forward strand.
ATCAATTACAGGGTCGATCTAAAAGCGCATACCTACTGGTTTACGCTTGACGATGAGCTGCTGGCGGACGAGTTCCGTGTCGGGAACACGTCTATAACGCAGGTCGATACACGGCTTGTAATGGAGTTCACCGATGGAACTCCCACGGAGCAGGGCATTGCGTTCGACAATATGACTGTCGATTATATAACGCCTATAACACAGATAACGTCTATAACTGGTGATGACGGCGAGGCGGCGTCAAGGATATCGCCGTACACGGAAACACTCAATGTAGCTGTTAACACAGAGCTTTCGGCAGCAACGATAAACCGTGAATCGGTACGGCTCTGGTGCGGCGATGAGCGTGTGTATTACGACAGCATAGCCTATGACAGCGCATCGCGCATGCTGACGCTCACGCTTTCGGAAAAGCTGCGCTCGGATCATGATTATACGGTCGAGATAACCGACAGCGTTGCTACAGCGGACGGCTCGTCCATATCAGGCGGACGCACCGGCTCGTTCAGTGTCGATTATTTCGATACCGATATTTCGGAGCTGACGCTCTCAGAGTCAGGCGGCGGCGTAAGCGCGGAGGGCAGCATATACAACCGCAGCGGAGTGCCGGGCGAATGCTATGTGATAGTGAACGTGTTCAGCGGAAACAGACTCGTGAATACGCATGTTCAGAGGGTCAGCTACGGCAGAAACAGCGAGACTGCGTTTGAGACGGAAGCGGTGCCTATAATGGGCGGAACGCGGGCAGAGGCGTATGTGTGGACCTCACTCTCTGCTCCGGAGCCTGTATCGTCAAGGATATACAGCATCGATATTTGAGGGAAAGACAAGGGGCTGCCGTTTCCGGCAGTCCCTGTATATAAAAATATGTTTTTCAAAAAAGGAGGTACAAATATATGAAAAACAAAACAAAGAGGCTTATGAGCGGCGCGGCGGCGCTGGCCATCGCCATGAGCCTGGCACAGACGGCTGTTTTTGCTGAAGGAGAAGTGGATTATAACTTCAATGATCAGACACAGACGCTCAATTTGGGTGACGGCGGCGTTATTACCTGCGGCGATGCAAAGTATACGGGCGCAAAGTCTTACACAGCCGCCGCTTCAGGCAAACAGGATGCAAATGACTACGCCATTACAGCAGCATGGAGCGATATGCCATATACGGCATGGGGCGTGGGAGGCTTTGAGATACCATATTATGCTTATTATCAGAATAATGTAGGAGACATCAGAACGGTGGAACTTTCGTTCAAATACAGCGAGGGATGTGATTATGCTGTGCTGCAGTCAAGTCTGGCAACAAATCCAACAGGTTCGCATGGTCACTGGCCTTGCACCGTTGACTGGGTCAAGTTCGATGATGGAAAGGTCTATGTTGTAAAAAACACTGCTGACGGCGCAACTACAGAATATACAGACACGGGAATAAAGGCAGAGCCTGATAAATGGTACAGGATAGTTGTAGAGGCTCATTTCTGGGCGAAAGAAAGTATCGTGTACATAAACGGCAATAAGTTTGAGCTTAATGAATTGCCTGATGCAGTAAGGTATATTCACTGGACGCAGGCAAGACTCGGTATGGATGCAACAGAAGAGGAAGGCAGTAGAGATGTTTCCGTATCGATAGATGATGTCAAGGTCTACACAGGCGCATATCAGGGCGAAGCTTCGAATATGGCGGTATCGTACAGCGTTGATTCGGAGAGCTACAGTGAGGATACGGGATTTGCTGTTGAAAGCGGCACTACTGCCAAGGATATACTTGATACGATAACGGTAGATAACGGCGGCGAAAAGTACATAATAAGCTCGCTCTCATCGACAGCGGCGCTCGGCGATTCGGATGCGGTAACGGACGGGAGCATAGCGGTAGTGACCTCGCCGGACGGCAAGACCTATGAGTATATAGACATCGCCGTTTCAGAGCCGGAGCATAAGGCTGAATATTCTGGCACAGTACAGAAGATAACGGGAACAGGCGAAGAGGCGAACGACGTGGGCTTCTACGGTACATGCACCGCATCATATGCGGACGTACCCTTCGGCTTCACGGTAACGATGCCGGACGCTGACGGAGAAGGTCAGACAGGCACAGCGGACTTTGCATATGACGGCACAGTGAGCGGCGAAGGAGGGATAACCTTCGGGCTTATCATAAGAGGACTGTCTGCGGAGCAGGCGGCCGGAGTGAGCGCGGAATATCTGCAGTAAAAAAAGGAGGACAGATATTATGAAAAAGAGATATAATGTACCGGAGATGGAGCTTCAGCTTTTTGAGGCTGAGAATGTTATAACAGCGAGCGGCGATACTCTTACACAGCAGCTCGAAAGCAACGGCGTGCAGGCCGCGAATCTGAGGGATGTAGACATTTCGGATATAAAATGGACATACTAAAGAACTGAGGAACACAAGGCAAGCCGTGCGATCTGCCGTTTGTCCCCCCCTACGGAGGGGGACAAGGCAGACGCGCATTTGCGCATATGATAAAAGACAGAGAAAGAAAAGACTAAGAGACTCAGGAGGGAGGAATAAAATGAAGAGGCATATCAGAAAGATGATAAGCGGCGCGGCAGCGCTGGCTATGGTGCTGAGCCTTGCGCCGATGGCGCTGGCTGAGGGCGAAGTGAGCTATAACTTCAATGATCAGACGCAGACGCTCAGCATGGGTGACGGCGGCGTTATCACCAGCGGCAGTGAACAGTATACGGGCGCAATATCCTATACTCAGGCCGCTTCGGGAAAAATGGATGAAAATGA
>CAJFVT010000182.1 GCA_904420525.1 uncultured Clostridia bacterium
GACGGTCTTTCGGTATCGATAGAGTATGTAAACGGTGAACTGGTTCGAGGCTCGACCCGCGGCGATGGCGTTACTGGCGAGGATATAACAGAGAATATCAAAACGATACGTACTGTTCCGCTGAAGCTGCGTGAAGAGATACCTTACCTTGAGGTACGTGGGGAGGTATTCATGTCAAATGACAGCTTTGCGAAGCTGAATGCTCTGCTTGAGGAAACAGAGCAGCCTCTGTTTGCAAATCCAAGGAACGCGGCTGCGGGTTCGCTGCGGCAGCAGGATTCAAAAATAACCGCAAAACGCAGGCTTGATATATTTGTATTCAATATTCAGCAGATCGATGGGGAAGAGATAACTTCACATATTGAAGGACTCAGGTATCTTAAGCGTCAGGGCTTTAAAACGATACTCAATGACAGGATCTTCAAAAGTATAGACGATGCATATGCTGAGATAATGCATATCGGCGAAGAACGCGGGAGCCTCGGCTTTGGTATAGACGGCGCAGTAGTAAAAGTGAATGATTTCGGCGCGCGCAGGCTTCTTGGTTCTACCTCAAAATTCCCTAAATGGGCAATAGCCTATAAATATCCTGCGGAAAAACAGACAACAGTTATAAAGGATATAAAGATACAGGTAGGCAGGACCGGCGTGCTTACACCCTTGGCTATACTTGAGCCGGTGCGAATAGCCGGTTCAAATGTATCGCGCGCTACACTGCATAATATAGATTATATCCATGATAAGGATATACGTATAAATGATACTGTAGTCGTTGAGAAGGCGGGTGATATAATACCTGCTGTAGTCGAGGTGATAAAAGAGGATAGAAGCGGAGATGAGCAGATCTTCGAAATGCCGTCAGTTTGTCCGGAATGCGGCGCCGATGTCATCCGTGAGGAGGGGGAGGCAGCCTATCGCTGTACAGGCATAAATTGTCCGGCGCAGAGATTAAGGAATATAATCCATTTTGTGTCCAGAAATGCAATGGATATAGACGGACTGGGTGCATCAAACGTTGAAAAATTGGTTGAAAACGGACTTATTAAAAATGCTGCAGATCTATATTATCTTGATTTCAAGTGTGCTGCGGAGCTGCGCGGCTTCGGCGAAAAGTGGGCAGAAAATTTAAGACAGTCTCTTGAGCGTTCAAAATCAAATCCGCTGTATAGATTGATATTTGGTCTTGGTATACGCCACATAGGTGAAAAAGCAGCAAAAACACTCGCAAAAGAGTACAAGACCATAGATGCTCTTATGTCAGCAGATATTGAAAAAATGTCGGGGATATATGATTTCGGAAGCATTATGGCCGAATCAGTAGCTGAATTTTTTAAGCAGCCGCAGAACAGGGAGTTTGTGGAACGCTTGAAAGCGGCCGGTGTAAACTGCGTTGACGAGGAAGACGCCGGAGATGATCTTCGTTTTGAGGGAAAGACCTTTGTTCTGACGGGTACATTAGAAAACTATAAGCGTTCCGATGCCGCAAAGATAATAGAAAGCTTAGGCGGCAAAACCTCTTCAAGCGTTTCCAAAAAGACAAGCTATGTTCTTGCAGGTGAGGAAGCCGGAAGTAAGCTTGAAAAAGCCAGATCACTCGGAGTTCCGGTCATCACAGAGCGTGAGTTCGAGGAAATGATCAAATAAAATTTATATAAAAACTGTTTCGAAACGATCACATTTACTGATAGGTGGCTGAAATGACAAAAAAAGTTATAGTTGACTACAGAACTGATCCCGAAGTGATAAAAGAACTGAACAGGCTGGGATTTGATGCCGTTAAAACAATGCCTGTAAAAGCTTTATATTATGAAGTAAACGGTCATTCTGACATGCAGTTTCATTTTACCGGCAGCAAGGCTATATGTGCTCCTGAGGTTTACTCATATTATAGAAAATTGCTTCCTGGTATAGATATTATATCAGGGAGCAAAAAGATAGGTCCAAAATATCCGTATGATATAGCCTACAACACCTGCGTTATAGGAGATCATGTGATATGCAGATGCGAATACACGGCAGATGAGATATTATCAGAATATGCCGACAAACAAATAGTCGATACAAAACAGGGGTATGCAAAGTGCAGCATTTGTGTTGTAAATGATAATTCAGCTATAACATCTGATAATGGCTTGTATAAGCTTATGAAGAAGAAAGGACTAAACGTTTTGAAGATCAGTCCATGTGGTATAAAGCTGTATGGGATGACCGGCTTTATCGGAGGAGCCTCAGGGCTTTTGGACAAAGACCTTCTCGCATTTAACGGTGATCTCACAACTCACAGGGATCACAGCAATATTACGGCATTTTGCCGGGATGCCGGAGTGGACACTGTTAGCCTTTCAAGAAACGAGCTTGCGGATATAGGAAGTATCATACGTATTTAAGACCAATTCCGGAGGTGGGCGGATAATATGACTCAAATAAGATATGCTTGCAGCGGAAGAGACCGGATTTTCCTCGGCTTTGAATCTTACAAGAGCATTTAAAAAGATATATAATACAGTGCCAAGAGAATTCAGGAAGTTAAATAAAAAAACAAATAAACCATCGCTGATATAAAATATGCTTGTACTTATGAGCTATATGTATGTAATTTTTCTGCCAGTATATTAATATAACTATATATATACTAAAAAGAATGGGGCGTATATATGTATATCAGGATCACAGGGAAATTATTGGCAGTCAGTCTGTCAGCTCTTTCTATCGCCGCAGGTACAGCGCTTGCAGTATACTCTTCGGCACATCCAGCATTAAATACAGAGAATGATATACAGGCAAATGAGACTGATATAAAATGGGTGGATTTTAATGTTTCCTATGAAGCGCTCAAAGATGCTATGGATACAGATATTTCTTCCTACGGTACCAGCCAGCATTATAATTGGATAGATATTCTTTCATATTTGGCAGCAAAAAACGGAAACGATTTTTCGAATTATAGTGATAAAGATATATCAGCTCTGACCGATCGCCTGAAAAGCGGCGAAAGCATTGCAGAGATAACCGAAAACATGAAATATTATAATTATTATCATGATGCATTCACTGCAATACTTGGCGAATTTATAGGTGAATACAGTGTTCAGATACCTGATGAAGACATTCTGGTTTGGGAAAAGCGATATGGTTTAAAGGTTTTTTGCCCTATAGCAAAAAATTATGGCTTTGAGCACTATGATGATTTTGCCAATGCCCGTACCTATGGTTACAGCCGTCTGCATACAGGTCATGACCTTTTCGGAAGTATTGGTACTCCTGTTGTGGCCATTGAAAGCGGTGTGGTTGAATGTGCAGGCTGGAACCAATACGGGGGATGGCGTATAGGGATAAGAAGCTTTGATAAAAAAAGATACTATTACTACGCTCATTTAAGAAAAGATCATCCATATACTGCACTTATCAAAGAAGGGGCTGTTATAAAGGCAGGCGATGTTATCGGGTATCTTGGTATGACCGGATACAGTACCCAGGAAAATGTGAACAACATCAATGTGCCTCATTTGCATATGGGTATCCAGCTTATATTTGACGAGTCTCAAAAGGACGGACCTAATGAAATATGGGTAGACTGTTACAATTTAGCAAAGCTTCTTCAAAATAACTGCTGCGAGGTATATAAGAATGAAGATACAGGAGAATATGTACGTAAGCATGATTTTTATGAAGCTTCATTAGAGGAGACTGAAAATGCGAGTGATTAAAGCTGATCGTTTCATAATGCTTTTTGCAGTAATGCTTGCTGCAGTTATAATAGCCGTTACAGCACGTACATCAGTGCAGACCATTGCCCCTGCGGATAAAGGCGTGCGTGTCCCGATCCTAATGTATCATAGTATTTTGAAACATCCAAGCGGAGGAAAATATATAGTAACTCCATCTGCATTCGAGGAGGATTTGAAATATCTGCGTGACAACGGTTATACTGCAATTGTTTTTCAAGATCTCATAGACTATGTATACGAGGGATCCGAGCTGCCCGAAAAGCCTGTGATACTTACATTTGACGATGGTTATTATAATAATTATGTATACATCTATCCCTTGCTTAAAGAGTATGATTCCAGAGCTGTTATTTCTATAGTTGGCGCATATACAGATCTTTATACTGAAAATAACGATACGAATGCAAACTATGCGCATTTATCATGGGATAACGCGCGTGAAATGGCTGGATCCGGCTATGTAGAGATACAAAATCACACCTATAATATGCATTCAATTGACAAAGGGAGAAAAGGCTGCCAAAAGAACAGCAGCGAGACAGCTGAAGAATATAAAGCGCTTCTTGCAAAGGATATAGGCTCAATGCAGGATAAATGTGCTTTAGAATTGGGAAATGTCCCGACAGTGTTCACATACCCATTTGGAATTGTCAGCGATGAATCTCTGGAGGTGATCAGATCCTTAGGCTTCAAGGCCAGTCTTTCGTGCGGAGAGGGGATAAATATACTCGAACGAAAACCCGATCAATTGTTTCTTTTAAAGAGATGTATCCGCACACTGGAACGCAGTGTATCAGACATATTCAATGAATA
>CAJFVT010000183.1 GCA_904420525.1 uncultured Clostridia bacterium
ATTGCAAATATTTTTCAAGTCTTTTTGAACTGTTTTTTTGTCATTGTTTTTTGAGCAGCTTTTTAGGTCATATCAGCTGCTTTTGCCTATCTGCAGAGCCGTTATGTCAGCGTCAAGGTCGCTTGGAACATTCACAAGACCTATCGAACGCGAATGTGCGATGACATCAGAATTATCGGCTGTATCGCCGGGATCGGCGCGGATCTGTTCTATCTCGAGTCTGGTCTCGTCTATGTACTGTGCGAGCGGACCGTTTTGATCGAGCATTTTGCGGGCGAACATCTTCGCTATAAGTGTGCCGCCTATGTCATTCGTATGAGTGTAGTCGCGTTCTGCCCCCTTGCAGCGGAAGAACTGCCACGCCTTTACGGGTCCCGCTTTTTCCATGTAATCTGTAGTCGCGCCCCAGAGGTCTATGAAGGTAACGCCGCCGCGTTCGGCGGCCGCCTTCGCGGCGTCCCTGTAGCCGCCGAGAAGATTTTTGAGATGTCCGTCCGGCTCAAATATTATCCTGTTGATAGGTGAGCAAATGATAGGGACAGCGCCCTTATCCTTTGCCAGCTTTACAAGCGCGTCTAGGTTTCTGCTGTAGCCGCTTTCGGCTGCAAGCTCAGGCTTTTTCTGGTCGTTGTGCCCGAATTCGATTACCATAAAATCACCTGGTTTTATCTTATCGCTGAATGCCGTAAGGTTAGTCTCCATAAATTCAGCTGTGCAGGAGCCTGACTGAGCGTGATTTGATACGCTGAGACCGCCTTTTACGAGCTGAGGAAAGGCCTGCCCCCAGCCGCAGAAGGTTTCAGAAGGCACGTATGGATACTCTGCCGGCTGGTCGGTAACAGTAGAATCGCCGCAGATATACAGCACAGGCACCTCTGCGGGAGATACTGCCGCGGTGGCGGTAAGGTCACCGTCACAGACTATCTGTATCTTTACGCCGGGCACGGATCTGTATTTATCACCATAGAAATGTCTGTCGCAGACATTTACGAGGAATTTGAATTCTTTTTCCTCGCCGGAGCTTATCCTGCAGTCGCGTACGAAAAAGCTCCTGCTCTGCGCATATATGTTGAAGACCGTATCACTGTGTGCTTTTATGCTTACGGTCACCTCATAGCTGCCGTTTGGGACCGAAGCGTTTATCTCAAGCGGCTCTGCGGTATATGAATTCATTTAACAAACCCCTTTCTGAACGCTTCAACAAGCGCTCTCAGATCATCTATTCTTTTTTGTATATGTTTGCCGGTATCGGTATTTTCGATAAGAAGCCTTGAGGGAGCCATATCGATAACATCAAGTGATGAGTACATATCGTCATCCTTTGTGACGGCGTTCTTTACAGATTCAAAGGAATCATGCGCCGACAGCAGTAATCCGTGCGAGTTGAATATGAGCGTGTAGCCGGCTATCCCTGTCTGCTGCTGATATGCCTTTGACAGTCCCCCGTCTATTACGAGAAGCTTTCCTCCGGCCTTTACAGGACTCTCTCCGCGCTTTATCTTGACCGGCACATGTCCGTTTATGATATGCGAGAAATTTTCCGGATCGACTCCGAATTCTCTGAGTATCTTGTCACACGTTGATTTTTTTTCAACAAATTTGTAATACGGATCCTTTATCTCCTTCCATGGCTCCTCATCGGCGATGAAATACCGCTCAAAGGAGGTCATCTTGTTTTTGCCGTAGACTGGCGAGCCTACGCCGCACCATAGATACCATAGAAAATCCTGACCGTATACAGTCTCAGGCTGTCCTGCTTTACCAAAATATCCAACGCGCGCGATCTGCTCTGCGCGGTCGAGAAGCTTCTTGCCGCTTACTGTTTTGTGGTCTATTTCATATTCGGCAAATTCTCCGTCCTCTGTCATCGGTATACAGCCATGGTATAACAGGTTATTGTTATGTACAAGATACATGCTGCCCTTGGCATAAATAAAGCGTATATGCTTCTGAAGCTTTTCGGAATGCATGAACGAGGATTTGAGCGAGCGCATAAGCTCCTCTTCCTCATCCGTTAGCCTGTAAGGATCATTTGGGTCGATAGTCGGGAAATTCGTGTCCAGAAGCTCATAGGTCTTGCCCTCAAGCGTGATGGTGCCGTTTTCATAGTCTATCTTATCAAGCATGAGATGGTTTTCCATTCGGAATTCCGGATGGCTGAGTATTATCTGGCCTTCCAGCTTAAAGCGTATTATAGAGATCGCCTTATGCAGCTTTGCCCAGAATTCAACATCATGCTGAGATATATCCACTGAGTTTGGGTTTCTGGGTATAAAGCATGTGCATGGATCGTTCGTGTAGGTTTCCAGCGCAAACACTGTAAGCGGACGCAGGCTTATCCCGTAGCCGTCCTCTATGCAGTCGAAGTTGCAGTATTTTGTGGATATAGCTATAACGTTGGCGATGCATGCGAGAGAGCCTGCCGCAGCGCCCATCCATTCAACATCGTGATTTCCCCATTGTATATCGACGCTGTGATAGTTCAGGAGCCTGTCAAGGATTATATCGGCTCTGGGACCTCTGTCGAATACGTCTCCTATTATATGCAGCCGCCCTATTGCGAGATTTTGTATCAGGTGCGCGATCTCTACAATGAAGGCGTCAGACTGCCCAAGCTCGACGATGGATAGGATGCTTTGGCTGTAGTAGCCTTCCTTGTCGGAGCCGAAATCAGTGTCCGCATGCAGAAGCTCATCTATGATACCGCCGAAGGTCTCCGGCAGCATCTCACGTATATGCGCGCGCGTGTATTTTGATGCCACAAGACGGCAGACTTCAATAAGGCGGTAAAGAGTTATCTTGTACCAGTCATCGATGTTCTCTGTCTCCATCTTTATAAGATCAAGCTTTTGCTCAGGATAATAGATGAGAGTTGAGAGAGTGTCACGTTCGCGCTCTGATAATGTCCTTGCAAAGATAACATCTATCTTGTCCTTTATAACGCCTGATGCGTTCCTCAGGATATGGAGAAACGATTCATATTCTCCGTGAATATCACTCATGAAATGCTCGGTGAGCTTCGGCAGCTTCATGTAGGATTCGAGAGATATTATTTTAGCGCAGGCTGACTGTATCGTAGGATACTGCGATGCGAGCAGCTGCAGATATTCCCTGTTGTATTCCATGTTTGCCTCCTTTTTTTGATCCCCTGTCCGGCACGTTGCAATGCGTACAGAGCTGTATATTCCGATATATCTCAATTATACTACATTTGGGTAAAAAAATAAAGCAGATCAGGAAAAATAATCTGCTTTATTTACAATTAGACCGTTAAATTCAAAAAAAACCGGCGTCATTATTCAGAAAGCTTGGTAACGTTCATGATCATACCGGTGGTGTGAACGTATTTTGAGTATATCTCAGTGGTTCTGCCAACCGAAAGCTCGTTTGAATCTGCTGTTATATAGCTGTTGTCCGACTCCTTCCCGCGGGTATGGATCGTTACGTATGCCGTATAACGCTCCGGCTGCTCGGCAAAGATGATGCGCCCGTCCGCGGTCGTCGACTGATACTCTGTCGGCTCTACCTTAACGTCAACTATTTCGCCCAGATCAAGAGTCGAGTTTTTATCGGTCACCTTGCCCATTTTTTCAAGAGCTGATATGGTAAAGTCTCTTACCGATTCGACCTTTACAACATATTCGAATTCCTCGTCTGATTTAACGGCGGTCGTTACTGAGCTGCCGTAGCGTACGGCAATACCCGCGACAACGACCACGAGCAGTATGATAACAAGGAGGTCGATAATATTGAATTTTCCTTTAATATTTCCGTTTCTGTCCATTATCGTCTGTTTCCTTTCTGTAAATTACTCATTGATCTCAACAACATAGCCTTCTGTAGCATAGCCCTTGCCGCGGAACGGTATCGCCGTTCCGACCTTTATGGGCGTGCTGCCCACTGTTATGGCGTAGTCAGTTATATCGCAGTTGACCTCTACTGTGGCGTATATGTCGAGCTTGCCGTCTATCTCATCGAGAGCGTAGGTACCGTCTATTGAATTATAGACCATGGCTTCTGCCGGCTCGGTTCTTACATCCTTGAGTATACCGGAATCCTTTTCCGTAAGGCTGAGTGTTACGTTATCGCCGATCGTGAGCGCGTCCACAAATTCCTGCGGCTGACCGCTTATCAGGATCACGGCATTAACGGTGTCGCTGGTGCCAGAGCTTACATTCCCTCCGAAAAATCTATAAGCGACCACTGCTGCCGCTGCTGCAACGATCACGATAACAGTGTCAATTACAGTCCATCTTTTCTTGTTTGCCATTTTCTATTCTCCTTATATCAATTTATACTAAACTCATATACAGCATTTCTGTGCTGTGCGTCATCGTCTTTGAGGTGAAACGTTCTTTAAAAACAGATATGCAGTTGCGTGACATTTTCTTATACAGCGCTTCATCATTCAGAAGCTTTTTTATGCCTATCATAAGCGCTGCGGAGTTCTGCTTCGCAACAACAAATCCGTTTTTGCCGTCATCTATGACTCCTGGATTGCCGCCGAAATCGGAAACGACAGCCGGTACTCCCAGGCTCATTCCTTCAAGCAGAGCAAGGCTTGTCGCTTCAGTGCCGTAGGAGGCGTTTGCCTGAACATCGGTTATATTCATCAGCTTATCCACATCAGGGATAAATCCTGTGAAAATTATCTTGTCATCGCGTCCCATGCTGCGAACCTTTTCGCGCAGATTCATTTCATAGCTCCCTGTTCCTGCGATAAAGAACCTTGCGTTCACACCCTCACTCAGGAGCATATCCGCGGCTTCGATAAAATAGTCATGACCTTTTATATCCTCAAGACGGGCCACTATAGACACTACCTTTTCGCCCGGCTTAACCCCGAACCGAGCGCGAAGCTCGTTTTTTTCTGCGGCGGACACAGGCACAAGACCGTCTACGCCGTTTAAGATTACCTGTATCTTGCTTGCGTTCACACCTGTGTCGGTAAGATTGTCCTTGGCAGCCTCCGCCACTGCGATTATCGCGTCGGCATAATGATTATTTATAAGCCCGTTTATCTGTTTGCCGGGAAAGGTGGTCAGATATTTTGAAGGCGGGAATACGCTGTGGCGCGTGTAAACGACCTTCGCTCCGGCCTGTCTTGCGGCTATGCGCGCTGAGAGACTTGCATGAGTATGAACTATATCCGGTCTCTCTTCCTTGAATATCTTCTTGAGCGACAGAATGGATCCGAAGTCAAGTGACTTTTCTGCTATGCCGGGGACCTCGATAACGCTGACTCCTGTACTCTCCACAAGCGGCTTAAGCAGACTGTTGGGAGGAAGGATGACCTTTACCTCGAACAGCTTGTAATCAAAGTTTTCTAACAGTGTGATGAGGCATTTTCCCGCTCCGCCTATATTGGTATCAGTCGATACCTCGATTACTTTCGTTTTCAAGATAATTTGCTCCTTCCGTTGCTCCGGCAGTTCCCGGATACATATTTAAAGCACATCGTCATTGCTATCACCATAAAGAATACAGCCATTACCCTGTAGTTGTAAAAGGTATAATCGAACAGGCTCTGGAACAGAAAGCCGCAGACGCCGGCTCCGAGTGCAAGCTGCATCGTGGAACTGAACGATTTCTTGCCTCGCCTGATATATGTCTTGTGTACACTGCGCAGAAATACGAATATCACTGCCAGGAATGATATGAGTGCCGGCAGTCCTCCTTCAACGAGCAGCTGAAGGAATGTGTTGTGCGCGTGCGGCGCGATTATAGCATTATAGGAGAAGAATGGATAGACCTCATTGAAAGCGGCCTCGCCCATCCCTATACCGCCTATAAGATAATGGCGGAGGATCCCTATCGCGCCCATCCAGATATATACTCTGTAGGAGGTGGAAGAGTCGTTCATGTTACCTATGCTTGAAAGCCGTTCGACTATCGTATCAGGGATTATAAACGGGACTATGCACAGAACTAGCGGGATGAACGCCCACCAGCGCCCTTCATAGAACGTTATAAATATCGCGGCTGATACGATAAAGCCGAGCCAGCAGCCTCGCGACTGTGTGAGTATCAGGCAGAGGAACAGCAGTCCGGTAACGGCAAGGTATACCCATTTTGAAAGTGATCTCGGCTTGTCCTTCAGGAAGAATGCCGCCGCCGGCGGAAGCACGAGAAGCAGGTATTCACCGAGAACGTTAGGATTGGCCAGTGTGGAGAATACGCGCATGGTCTCATCCTCGAACATTTCCTCGTCGATCCATGCGTTTGTCGTTGTCCAGCCGAACACATACTGCATAACGCCGTAAAGCGCAACTATCGCGCCGGATATAACAAACAGCCTCAGCAGCCCGTAAAGTCTGTCGCGTGTGGTTATCGTGTTTATGACCGCAAAATAGAATATTATGAATACGAAATACATAGCCCATACGGTCAGGCTCGCGCTGCGTGCAAATGAGAATACGCATGAAACGAGCAGGATAAACAGAAACAGCATCAGTGCCGAGCCTACCGCGTCCCTTTTCCACCTGAAGCCGGAGTCGATAACAGATCTTATGACTAGGGATATGATCGTCCATATGCAGACGCCTGCGAGCGGCATCGAAGAGAACGGGATAAGCGGCGCAACGAATACTGCCGCGTAGACCCCTGTTACAGGATACTGAAGAACAAGCAGCATCCCGAACAGCGCAAATGGGATAAGCAGTCCGTAAATAGGCGCAAAATTCATAGCTGCGCCGGTCATAGCGCCGGCTATGAGCGCTGCAATAAGTCTCGGCCGCCCTATCGTCTGCTTCTCATCAAAGAAATCAAAGCTGATATTCTTGACTCCGGCGCAGGCCTTGCAGAACTCTATCACCTTGGATCCGTTAAGAAATCTCATAATATTTATATTGAAAATAAGCATTACCGCGCTTACAAGCGAGACCGCCAGAACTATCGTATTCAGCCCTCTGCCGGATGCGATGCGGGCGGTGTTTAAAACGACTGAGGCGCAAAGAAGCATAATGCCCCAGAAGCGTGTATTCAGCGCCATGAAATTCTGTACATAAGCGCGGCCTGTGCTGCATACGGCGCTTGAGGTTATCCTCTCGTCAAGTCCGGCTCCGATCTTTCGCTGCAAAAACTCAAGAAAGGTAAACGGAGCAAACGTTATCCTTGCGAATAGGCTGTTTTCAAAGCTGCTGTTATCACGCTTTAAGAGCGTCATGATGACGCTCGAATTCCATGAGCGGCTGCAGGCTGAGCTTATACGCTGTATAAGCGCCCAAAGCTTGCTTTGGGTGAACCTGCCGGCAAACGCTCTGCAGAACGCGGCGGCAGCGGAAATTATCAAACTGTTCATATTTATCGTTCATTAACTCCTTTCGGTAAATCATTTAAGATCTTTCTCTTTTAGGAAGCAGCTGCATTATCTCAGGTACTCTGAAGACTATCATTAGGATACCGTATATTGCAGCGCCTGTGGCTCCGCATACGATACATATGATGATATTCCCGATAAAGCCCTCAGTTAGCCCGGAAATAAATACGTATTCGAAATATACCGCAGCGGCCATGATGAGTGTTGCGATTATCACCTTTATGACTGTAACGGCATCACGCGCCGTTAAAAGTCCGGGGAATTTCTTGAACAGCATGAATGCGTTCAAGAGCGCGTTTACTATGCTCCCGCAGGCAGCGGCAGCGGCAAGCCCTCCGGTAAGGCGCATCGGATCGTCCTTTATGAACTGATAAAATGCCGATACAAGAATAACGTCAAAAACCATGCTTATTATTGAGGTTATCATAGGTGTTACAGATTTCTTCATTGAGAAGAACGCCTTTGACAGCACCTCGTTTATCGCTAGGAATATCATCCCTATAGCGTAGCATGACAGGGCGTTTGCCACTATCGCAGAGGAGGAAGCGTTCAGCTCCCCGTGCTCGTATATGATAGACGTTATCGGCTGCGACAATATTATTATCCCTGCCATAAGCGGGGCTATTATGATTATGACAGCCTTGAGAGACGTGGTTATGAGCGCTCCGGCTTCCTTTGCATCATCCTTTGCATTCGCCTTTGCGAGCTTCGGGAAGATGAGATTGGTCACAACGAATGAAAACACTCCTGTAACGATAAGGTAAAGCCTGTTTGCGTATTCGAGCGATGAATAAGCCCCCTGCATATGCGAGGCGAACCTGGCGTTTACAAGCGTGTAAAGAGGCTGCACCCATGTGCTTACCAGCATAGGCAGCGCGAGCAGGACCGCGCTCCATATATGCCTGTCCCTAAAATGGAGGTTAGGTCTATACCTGAATTTGAACTTTATAAGCGACGGTATCTGTACTATCACCTGCAGAGACCATGCGATTATCATAGTTACCGACAGTCCCGTAACTCCAAATTTTTTCCCAAAGACTATAAAGTAGATTATAATAGCCAGATTGGATACCAGACTTATTATAGACGGGATGTTGTATTCCCCATAGGACTGCAGTATCCCTACAAAGGAGAATGCTATTCCGGTAAATATTATCATAGGGAACATTATCGTTGTAAGCTTAACGGACAGGTCGTGTGTCGCGACATCGAAATTAGGCGCCATAAACGATACGAGCTGATCTGCGAACAGTATTCCGAAAAGCGATATTATGATCGTCGCCATTATTATCATTGTGATGAATTTATTTGCGAATGTCGAGGCCTCGTCCTTGTTCTCCTTTGTAAGTATATCATTGAAGATAGGTATAAAGGTGGCTGATATAACACCGCCTATAACAACATCAAACAAGGTCGTGGGGATCTTTGTAGCCAGCATAAACGCATCTGCTTCGATACCTGTACCGAAATAGGCTCCGGTAAGAGAGTCTCTTATAAGTCCGAGAGCCTTTGCCGCAAATGTGGCAAAGGCCATGAATCCGGCGGTAAGGAGCATTTTCCTTCCGGTGTCGCTGCTGCTCAAAGCTCAACACCTCCTTTTTCGTACAGCTCAACGGCAAGCTTTCCGTTGAGCTCAGCCTTGCTTTTCAGAAACTCATAGCTTTTAGTGAGTTCCTCTTTTATTTCATCGTAATGCTCAAAGCAGTAGTCGAGCATGCTTTCGATATCTGCGGTATTCATGCTCTCAGCGTTTATACAGAGCTTTTGGCCCGCGTAGTCCATAAAGCTTTTGATCTTAGGGTCATATGCAAGACCTATAAGCGGAACATTGCCGCAGGTAGCGTATATAAGTGAGTGGAGCCGCATGCCAAGACATAAGTCAAGTGCTGCAGAGACCGCTATCATTTCTTTAACATCAAGCCGTACATCTATGATCGATGCCTTTGTCTTCATTTTTGATATGATGCTGCGTGATATGCCCTCGTCACGGTTCGTCTGCATAGGGATAAACACAGGATGACAGCCGTATTTTTCGGCGGCATAGTCGCATACGGATGCAACTGTGTTTTCGAATGCCTGATCGGTGCTGTGCGTCCGGCGCACAGAGATACCCATTATGCGCTTAGCGTCATCTGGTACATTGAACCGCTTAAGCAGCTTTTTGCCGAATTCAGGATCGGCGGGCTCAGTTCCGAACACGGGATCCGCCGTAACTATGGTCTTAGGTCCTGTCACGCCTATATTGTTAAGGGTGTCGCGGGCTTCGGGATCGCGCAGAGTTATAAGGTCTACCATGCTCAGCACCTTTTTAGCGCGTTTTATGTTGGATCTGCTCCTGAGCGGCCCGATACCGTTCGAATACAGCATTACTTTAACTCCTCTTTTGAGCGCCGCTCGTATGACTGTGAGGTAGTATATAAGAGACTGTGTAGACGTGGAATCCTGTATAAGCGTTCCGCCTCCTGAGATCAGCAGTCCTGCTGAGTTCAGATGACGCGCGATTTTGAATGCGTTCAGGCGGTTGATGGCTTTTACTCTGTATTGTTTTATCGTTTCTGACGGGTTTGAGGAAAGCACAACGATGTTGGGGCTTTCCTTGAACCGGCGTATATCATTTATTATAGACATAAGCAGGGCGTCATCGCCGCTGTTTTTAAATCCGTAATAGCCTGAGATAAGTATCTCATCATTCTTGTCCAGAGCCCATTCGTATACCTTGATAGAATCATCCGCCATTCGCGCAACGGAATATTCGCGTTTGATCAGTTCGCGGCCGTATACTGCAAGCTTGTGCCGGCTGGCGTCATCCATACGGAAGAAACGATTTATATCATTGAGGATAAGCTCCGGCGTGCTTTCTGCGCAGCCGCGGCAGCAGAAATTGGTGTCGATCCCTACGCCGAGCTTTGATTCGTCGAAAAGACCGATATAGCCTTCATTTCCCGCGATTATAACGGGCTTCTCCGCCGCCATAGCCTCAAGAGCCGCGCGGCTGACTCCGATAAAAAGATCGCCTGCCGCTACAAGCTTATTTATATCGGTCCGGCCGCCGGTAAGAATGACTGTGTTTTTTCCAAGCCTCTCGTTTACTGCGGAGGCAAGGGCGCTGACGTTGTCAAAATCATCTCCGCCGCCTACGATGAGGACCTTCAGGTTTGGCATGTCTATATCGGGAACTACGCTTATCAGCTGTTTTGCTACTAAGCTCCGCGATTCGTCCATTCGGCTCACATAAACTATTATAGTATCATCCTCTGAAAGACCGAATTCGCTTCGTATCTCCGAAGCATCTGTGTCGGGAGAAAATCTGTCGGTATCTATTCCGTTTATGGTAACGCGTATATCGCTCTCGGGGATATGGTAGTTATCCATAAGATATGTTTTTATATCCTCCGAGACAGCAACTGTCTTTTCTCCCCATTCTGTGATATATTTTAGCCCGTATTTGGTGTTGAACACCCAATGCGCTGTGGTAACAAAAGGAAAGCGCATCCGCTTGTGAAGCTTGCCCAGAATGAATGAAGGGATCCTGGCATGTGAATGCACTATGTCTATTTTTTCATCGGTTATTATTTTTTTCAGAAGCTTTGCCGATCTTATCATATTAAGCGGATTTTTGTTCTGAAGCGGAACGCAGTAATGTTTAATCCCCTCATTTTCCAGCTCCTGTACGTATACTCCGCCGTTTGATGTCACTATAGGATTAAGTCCCCTGCGCTTAAGCTCCTTTGCAAGCTCTACAACGTGAGTCTCGGCTCCGCCTATATCAAGCTGCATAAGAGACAGTAATATATTCAAATTATCCTTCAAGAAATCACCTGCTGTTCCTTTATGGTATACTTATCTATTGTCATTATAATGTATTTGTATGAAATAATCAAGAGCGGCGTTACTTTTGTGATAAAAATGTAATAATGAAGTAATAAAATGATAAAAAACCGTCCATATTTTGCGTTAATAAGGCTAAATAATTTGTTTAAGGGTTGCAAATCCGGCAAAAAAGTGATAAAATGATAGTATCGCTTAGTGTATGCAAATGCGAAAGAAAAGGAAAAATACCGATGGATATAAAATACAGACGGTAATTAAATATATTATGTAATAGAAGGGAAATAATTTATATGCTGCGATATTTTACAGCCGGTGAGACTCATGGAAAATGTCTTACGGTAATAATAGATGGTGTACCCGCGGGATTTGAGATTAGTCTGGAAAGGATCAACGAGGAGCTGGCGGAGAGGCAGAAGGGCTATGGCCGCGGCGGAAGGATGCTTATAGAAAAAGATAAGGCGGAGATACTTTCCGGTATCAGAGGCGGTGTAACCTTAGGAGGTCCTATAGCCATGCGTATAGAGAACCGTGACTGGAAGAACTGGGAGGAGATAATGGGGACGGAGGAGTCAAACGGAGAAAAGCGCGTTGAATTTCCTCGTCCGGGGCATGCCGATCTTACTGGCGGAATGAAGTATGATCACCGTGATCTGAGAAATGTTTTAGAGCGCGCTTCAGCGCGGGAGACCGCGGCAAGAGTTGCGGCAGGGGCGCTTGTGAGACAACTGGTACAGCCGTTCGGGATAGAGTTCAGGAGCCGTGTTGTGTCCATAGGCGATATTTCGGACCGTGCGGATGTGAATGCTCCCGATTTCTATGATAGGGTAAGAAATTCGCCTGTTCGTTTCGGGGATGAAAAAGCGGCAGAGGCTGCCATGCGCTATATAGATAAGGTCAAGGCTGCGGGAGAGAGCTGCGGAGGAGTTGTTGAGGTCACAGCATATGGCGTGCCCGCTGGGCTGGGAAGCTACGTTCAGTATGACAGAAAGCTTGATGCAAAGCTGGCGTTTGCGGCTATGAGCGTGCAGGCAATAAAGGGCGTTGAAATAGGCATGGGCTTTGAGGCTGCGGAATTGAGCGGTTCAAAAGTCCATGATGAGATATTCTATAAAGACGGCTACGTAAGAGATACGAATCATGCCGGAGGCATAGAGGGCGGAATGTCAAACGGAGAGCCGATCATTTTGAGAGCCGCTATGAAGCCTATACCAACTCAGTATAACCCGCTCAGAACGGTAAGCATAGACGATAAAAGACCTCACGCAGCGTCGGTAGAGCGTTCTGACGCATGCGCGGTGCCGGCATGTGCGGTGGTCATCGAAGCGGTGACCGCATTTGAGATAGTGAACGCCTTCCTTGAAAAATTTGGCGGAGACTGTCTTGCGGATATAGAGGCTTCTTATAAGTCATATATGAACAGGATAAAAGAATTTTAAATACAAATGATCGCATAGGGCGGCAGTTTTTGGCCGTCTGAAACAAACGCGGGAAGGTGGTGAGGCTTTTGACCGATCGGGAGATAATAGCTCTGTGTAAGAAAGGCGATCGAGAAGCGTTTAACGAGCTCATATTGAAATATCAAAATCAGGTGTTCAATATAGCATACGGAATGCTTTCAAACTATGAAGACGCGTCTGATGCGGCGCAGGAGGTATTTATAAAAATTTACAGAGGGATCCCGTCGTTTCGTGAACAGGCCTCATTTACTACTTGGATGTACAGGATATGTTCGAACGTATGCAGTGACATACTGCGAAAACGTCAGCGCCGCGGGATCCATATCAGTATAGACAGCGATGAAGATGAAAATCCAACGGCTCATCTGCCGTCGGACAAGCCCGGACCCGCGGAGCAGCTTGAGCAGAGCGAGCGGCAAAGGGCGGTGCGTGAGGCGATAGGCACACTGCGCAGCGAATATCGAGAGATAATTGTGTACTGTGATATAGAGCAGATGTCCTATGAAGAAGCGGCAAAAATATTGCGGTGCCCCGTCGGCACAGTGAAATCGCGCCTCAACCGCGCCAGAAACGCTCTTAGGAAAAAATTATCCGAAAAACGGGAACTTTTTTGATCGTAAAGCGTCTAATATTATGATAATTGAATGTGTTGAATTGGATTATCTGGTTGTTTAAGGCTTGGCGCGGCAGCATATATAGTATATGTGCTGTTGATAGCCTTGTTTTGCGATCACTTATATAAAGTATAATGAAAGGGGGCGTGATGAATGGATTGTTTGAAATTTGCGCAGATGCTGGATAATTATTCAAACCTTACCGAGGCTCAGGTCTCGGAGCTTGAGCTGCATGCTGCTGAGTGTGAAGACTGCCGCAAAGAGCTTGAATTTTTCAGAATGATAGCTGATACCACATCTTCGCTTGCGTCACCGTCTCCGCCGCCGGATCTGATCAGCAGGATCAACAGCAGGATAGACAGCGGACCGAGAAGCAGGACGCTTGACTCTGTGATTGCCAATATAAGATCGAATATCCGGCAATATGCTATGGCTGCGGCATGTCTTGTCGTAGGTATAGTTGTGGGTGTGAATGGAAAAATGCTGAGCGACAGGATATCGGGAACTGATAATGATGGAGTTATCAGTCAGCAGACGGCTGAAACGAGAACAGATACAGGCTCGGAGAATACTGCCAATGCCGGATCGCCGGCTCAGACAGAAGCAGCTCCGTTTGCAGAGCCTGAGGCTGCAGTACCGGCTGACCGCGCAGATGCGGGAAGCGGAGCCGTAAGCGATGCGGGCGGCGCTGAGGCGAAAAACGCTGAGCCCCATCGTACAGACGAGACAATTCCACGTCGTACAGACGAGACAGCTGTGCGCACGAATACATCAGGCCGCAGGATTGAACAAAACAGTTCAGCAGCGGGAAACGAGTCATCGGCTTCGGTGAGCACTGCGGCGCCGGAGGCTTATACACAGGCTTCTGCGGGGAGTGAGGCTGTGCAGCCTGAGCAAGAGACCGCAGCTGTTCAGGCAGAGGAGGCTGTGACTGAGACGCATCAAACTCAGCAGCCTGATATAGAAGCAAATGATAATACGTATACCATCCCGTCGGATACGTATCATATGCCGGATGAAGCCCAGACGGCATATGCCGCGCAGGCGAATGAGGAGGATAACGGAGTTGAAAATTACGCTCTTGCCGAAGATTCAGCCGGTTCGGTATATGGATACAGCGAGGAGAAGATCCCTGATCAGCTTGCATTTGATCAGTCATATGTTGATGCTGTAGCTAATATCATAAATGAGCTGAACATAAAAAATAATGGCGAGGCTTGTATAGCATCCTCTGATGAATTTGATTCATTGCTGGTAAGGATGTCCTTGGAGGGTATTTCATATAATTATATACCCAGAGGCAGCTCGGACGGTGTAATAGTGTTCAGATTAGTGCTGAGATGATCATGCCTAAGCTTGATCATTTTGAGTATCTTAGGGGTCGCTGCGAATTGTACGTAACAAGGCGCGGCGGCTTTTTGTATTTGCAAGAAAATGTTTCAGCGGAGGAAAGGATATGTTTGGATATACTGTGTTTCACCAGGATATAATGAGATCGCTTATAGATTCGGTTCGGTCCGGTAAAAATGCCAGTTCATACATTTTTGAAGGGCAGCGAGATCTCGCGGTAAACGAAGCGGCGGAGCTGTTTGCAAAATCGCTTATGTGTTTGGAGCAGGGAGCTGCACCATGCGGAGAGTGCGGTCCGTGCAAAGCGTTTGAAACCGGCGCAGATCTTGATCTGACATATGTGCGGAGACCTAAGGATAAAGCTACTATAGGTGTAGATACTGCGCGTGAGATCGTAAAAGCGGCAATGGTAAAGCCTCTGTACTCAACGCGGAGAGTATTTATATTTGATGAGGGTGACAAGCTTACTCCGGAGGCTCAGAATGCTCTGCTGAAAATACTGGAGGAACCGCCGGAATATGCGGTGTTTATAATAGTCTGCACAAATGGAGATAATATATTGCAGACCGTGCGTTCTCGTTCAATAACGATAGAATTCCCGCCGGTAAGCGATGATATTGTACGGGACTATATAGAAAAAAAATATCCGGATGATCCGAGAGTGGATTTTTTGGTAAGCTTTTGCGCGGGGATCCCGATGGCTGCTGACAATATACTTGACCGGGAGGACTTTGAAGCTCTGCGTGAGGATACTCTTAATATACTTCCAAGGTTTTTGTCCAAAAACAAAGTTTACGCATATGACGCAGCTGAATTCTTTGAAAAGAACAAGGATAATGCCGCGGAGCTTTGCGATATGCTGCTTTTATATCTTCGTGACGCATTGGTAATAAGTGTATGCGGAGGCGACATAGTGAATATAGATAAGGCGGAGAAAATAAGTCTGATAGCGTCAAGCTATACGCCGTCTGTGATAACTGCCGCAGCTGATGAGATGATCATGCTTAAGAAAATGCTGCAAAAGCATATAAAACCGGCAGCGGCTGCGCTTCATGCTGCTTTAAAAATTTGACAAGCACATGCTTGGCAATAACTCACAAAAAGTACACATAAATTTGTTATTTCATTCATCATTTTGTAGAATATTGCGAATTGATGTATAAATGATTGACTTATGCTGGTATTTCTGCTATAATGACAATGAGCGGTTAATCGTGGAAAGGAGAGATAATAATGAAATCTACAGGTATCGTAAGGAAAGTTGATGAACTAGGAAGGATCGTCATACCAAAGGAGCTTAGAAGAAAATTTGGTATAGATACAAAAGACGGTTTGGAAATTTATGTGGAAGAGGATAAGATCATATTAAAGAAGTATGAGCCTTCATGTGTGTTCTGTCAGAATTCGGATAATATTTTTGAATTCCATGGCAAAAATATTTGCCCTGAATGCGCAAAGGAAATAGGAGCTCACGCTGAATAATATTCTTCTGATAAAAAAACAGCCATATGGCTGTTTTTTTTATTAAAAATTTTATTATACATGTTTTTTTCTCAGCATTGCGCCGGGACATATGGGTTTCGGTGCTGCCATTGTAACTATCTGCTCCGCATGCGGAGCACAGTCTATTTTTTCACCGTTCTCATTATAAAGCTCTCTGACAGTCGTTTTTATAAACGGCTTCATCGGCTGCATAATCTCGATCTCATCTCCTTCAAAGAAGCGATTGCGCTGCGAAACAACGATAGTTTTCGTTTTCTGATCATATGATCTGACTATGCCTATGAGCTCATAGTCGCGTATATAAGAGCTGTTTTCATATACCTGTGCATCCGCTCCGGGTCTGCCGAA
Organism: uncultured Clostridia bacterium; assembly: GCA_904420525.1. Taxonomy (GTDB): domain Bacteria; phylum Bacillota; class Clostridia; order UBA1381; family UBA1381; genus Ornithomonoglobus. The sequence continues at coordinate 16,422 of CAJFVT010000183.1, forward strand.
GTAGAAGCCGGTGGTGTAGGGGCGATGGCTGACCTTGCAAAGCTCTTCGAGCTCTGCCGGATCAAACACATAGTCCTCAGGTGAAGAGAGATATCTGTCGATCTCTCTGCGGTATGCTCCGACTACCGTGGCAACGTAGAACGAGGTCTTTACTCTGCCCTCTATTTTGAGACTTGTGATACCGCTGTTTATGAGCTCAGGTATATGCTCTATAGTGCACAGATCTTTTGAATTGAATATAAACGTACCGCGTTCGTTTTCTTCAACGTCAAAATATTGACCGGGCCGTTTTTCCTCAACGAGCGAATAGTTCCATCGGCACGGGTGCGCACAGGCGCCCGCATTTGAATCACGACCTGTCATATAGTTGGAAAGCAGGCAGCGTCCTGAGTATGAGATGCACATAGCGCCGTGGATAAAAGCTTCAAGCTCAAGATCCTCAGGCAGCTTTTCCCTGAACTCGGCGATCTCCTTGAACGACATTTCACGTCCGAGTACAACTCTTTTTGCTCCGAGCTTGTACCACATCAGAGCCGAGCGGTAGTTGACATTGTTTGCCTGCGTGCTGATGTGAATAGGGATCTCAGGTGCAAGCTCACGCATGATGTCAAACATTCCCAGATCAGATATCAGGACTCCGTCAAAGCCGAGATGCCGTATCTGTTCAACGTATTTTTTAAAATCTCCGATATCATCGTTATGGGGGATTATATTTGCGGTAAGATAGACTTTTTTGTTTCTGTCATGCGCATATTTAAGCCCTTCTGTCATCTCCTCAGCGGTGAAGTTTTCCGCCGCAACTCGCAGAGAGAATGCATCGCCGCCGATATATACCGCATCAGCGCCATAATCTATAGCCGTTTTAAGCTTTTCAAGACTGCCTCCCGGCGCAAGTAATTCAGGTCTTTTCAATATGTAAAGCTCTCCTTTCATATCAGATTTATTTTGGTAATTGTGAAACGCGGCAGCGTTTTGTAATTACTTCCCTATATCGGGGGTGCTCGAGGGTATTACCCTCGAATTGGATCAATTTCTGACGACATGCGCGTCAGAAATTGGGGTTAAAAAAGTTTCAACGAAC
>CAJFVT010000184.1 GCA_904420525.1 uncultured Clostridia bacterium
AACATTAAATTCCACACAGGGAGCTATCGGAGTATTTGAGCCATCAAGCCATGCCATTACTGTCACATCAGCAGCATCCGTACCTACTTCAACGCCATTTATCTCTGCGTGTGTTCCATTGACCTCGACCATTTTGATCTCTATAAGTCTGCCTTGCGAATCATAGCATGCTGCAACCGCGATACTGTTTTCCACATGGTCATCAAATTCCACCTCGAATGTATATGTACCGTTTTCAGTAGCAGCAGCTTCACACTCCATATTTGCTAAATATGGATCTTCTATTTCATAATCTTTATCAGGCGCCTGCGGCAATTCATATAGGAAATCTACCGATGTTTCCTCAGAACTGCCAGGGACATGATCCTTATTGAACCAGCTTCCCGCTGCAAAATATCTATATGTTACAGTATTGCCGCTGTCATCCCAGGTAATATCAAAATTGTAGTATTGACCATCATCCATTCTTACCATATTCCATGCATGACCGCCCCATTCAACACCATTGTATGCATTTCCGGTCACATATATATTATCGATATCGAGAGCATTCAGTATAAGCTGAAATGCCTTTGCGTAGCCCTCGCACACAACATCGGTCTCCGGATCGCCGTCAAATACGCCAGTTATCGAATGTGCATAAGCTGTATCAAGCGGCTGCCCTGTTTCATCAAATCCGTACTCTACCAGCCCGGCAATATAGTCATATACGAGCTTTACGGTTTGCTGATCGGTACGCGGCTCCGACTCATATATATCTGTTATGCACTTCATAACGTTCGCTTCTATGACGCTATCCATGTATGATCTTTCATCCGCTTCATTATATTCATCGCTGAGCATCAGCATAAGAAGTATACTATCTTTACTTTCTACATAGTAGCATACCGATGGAAGCCAATAATACTCAGGATGGTCATTTCTGAACATAAAATATATCTCATTTAATTCATCTATTGTTATATTTCTGGGTATTATCACGAATTGCTCACTGTATTCTTTTATGGTCTGACTTGAAATAGAGTTTCCTATCGTTTCTATGCTCAAGAGATCTCTGCCTGATATTGATATTTGTTTACAATTTTCTAAAATATCAGTATATATCTTTTGTCTCGCCTTCGGATTAGAACGCTGCTCAAAATCCTTATAGGCATAATAACTGCCGTAATTATAAAATTCAGCTTGCTGTGTATGCTCCTCATCATAACTGTCATCTTCAAACAAGCTTATACCATCAGAAACGTCCCCGACCTCCAGTCTTATCGTATCTGTGCCTGCCCTGCCCACGGGCAAGACTGGTTTTTCTTCAATTCCAGCCGCAAAAGAACTCAAGGGTAGCACAAAAAATGCCGCAGCCGCAGCAATAGCAATTTTTTCCATTAAAGAACCTCCTCTTAATTCATATGTTTATAATATCCCCCCTGCGTATAAACCGCTCTTTTTTTATTTTATCACAATAATATACCTGCGTCAATTGTCATTTTAACAAAAATATCTCATAGGAATTTATATAAATAAGCAAAAACCGGGCAAACATTCAATGCTTTACGCCCGGTCTTATAACTACAAGCTATTTTATCCTATTAACAAGTCTGCCTATCTTCTCTATCTCACAAATGACCTCATCACCGCTTTTCAGGAATTTGGGCGGGTCAAAACCCATACCCACACCGGCTGGTGTACCTGTTGCAATTATTGTCCCGGCCTTGAGCGTCATCCCTGATGATAGCTCAGATATTATATGAACAGGATCAAATACCATATACTCTGTTGAGCTATTCTGCCGCAGCTCGCCATTAATATAGCTCCTTATATCAAGCTTCGGCGGATAACCGATCTCATCAGCTGTCACTATGCAAGGTCCCATTGGCGTGAAGCCGTCCAGACTTTTTCCGAAATACCACTGCTTATGATCTGTCTGCAGATCCCGTGCACTGATATCATTTATGATAGTATATCCGAATATATATTCCGGCGCCTCCTCCCTTGATACATTTTTTGCATCCTTTCCTATTATGAATGCAAGCTCACATTCATAATCAAGCTTCGTGACCAGCCCCGGATATGAATTTATCTCGGCTTCAGGCGCAGCAGCTTCCGTGACTCTCTTTGAAAAATAAATAGCATACGGACGTTCTCTCAAGAAAGCCTCCTTATTATACTGTGCCGCTTCCTTTCCATGCTCAACGTAGTTGATCCCCAAACAGATCACATCCTGAGCCGGTCTGGGAATAGGAGCACACAGAGCTGCTTTATCTTTCTTTATCCCGTTTTCTGAAGATACACAGATCTCTCCGCCGCGTATCAGCGAAAGCATATCTGCCGCATTCGTTACCGGATATATATATCCATCCATTTCGGCTCCTACATGTTCAATTCCGTCCAATAAATATGTATACAATTTCATCGTTTACAGCTCCTTTAAAAGATTTTCGCAGCCTTTCAGAACATCGCGGTATGTAGTTTCAAAATCATGTGTATACCAAGGATCATCTATATCCCTATACTCCCCGGCAAATTCGAGCAGCTTATGGACCTTCCTTTCCGGATCTCCGCCTGTTATCCTGAGTATATTCCTTATATTCCAGTCGTCCATTCCGATTATATAATCATATTCATCATAATCACTGCGCTTAAGCTGAACAGCACGCTTTCCTGCCATAGATATCCCCTTTCGCTTAAGCAGTCCGGCCGTTCCTGGATGAACACCGTTGCCTATCTCCTCTGTAGAAGTTGCAGCCGAAGCTACATAAATATCATCACGATCTTTCACCATATCCTTAAGCACAAATTCGGCCATAGGACTTCTGCATATATTGCCGTGGCAGACAAAAAGTATTTTTTTCAATGTAAGTCTCCTTTCATTAGTGTCGCAAAACGCGGCGCACCGTCGCAAACCGGGGCGGGCGTTGGTGGTAGTATGATAGTAGTAAGAATGTGGGTGGGTTACTACTAAGTGTATTATCTTTATAATTCATATCTATTATCTCTTCTTTATTATCTATTATCTTAGCCGCGGTAGGCGTGCCTATAAGGTCTTGATATTCCTTCATTGAACGTTATCTCCGTTCTTATTCCGATTTATCTCAATTATACCACACCTCCGCCTACACTGCAACCCCAAATTTCGCCAAACAAAAAAAACAACGGCACCTCAGCCAAAGCACCGCGATGTTTATATTGCCCTAAAAGAACGGTTTGAGGTCATTTTTCAAAATCCCATTCAAACAATTCATTTGGAGTAACATCAAAAAATATGCACATAGCCTCTATATTTTCATATCGTATAG
>CAJFVT010000185.1 GCA_904420525.1 uncultured Clostridia bacterium
ACTGAGCCTTTTCGATTTTCACTATCGTGAACTGGACCGAGCCTGACGGAGTATCTGCCGATACCTCATCGCCTACCGAACGGTTTATGCATGCCGCGCCTATCGGGGATTCATATGACAGCTTGTTCTGGACCGGATCCGCTTCCGAGGAGCCAACTATCGTGTATGTGCGCTCTCCGGCCATGCCGAAATTTTCGGCAACATCGCCGTGGAAGTTTACTGTAACGGTCTTTCCGACTGTAACAAGATCGTTCGATTCAATCTCAACGACTTTTGCATATTTGAGCATATGCTCGATCTGGCTTATCCTCGCCTCGACCTCCGCCTGCTCGTCTTTAGCCGCGTCATATTCGGCGTTCTCTGAAAGATCGCCGAAAGAACGGGCTTCCTTTATCTTTTCTGAAACTTCTTTTCTTGTAACACTGACAAGTCTGTCAAGCTCTTCTTCGAGCTTAGCCTTTCCTTCGACTGTTAAAATATATTCTTTATTTTCTGCCATTTTATAAAGCTTACTCCTTTCAAATAAGAAAAAACAAAAATCATCATGGATTTATTATACAGACTTTTTGATGAATTGTCAACCGTTTTACGGGGAAAAATATCATTGAATTCAATAATTTTGCATGTACGGAGGAATAAAATGTATACTGAGAGATCTGTTGAGCTTAAGTCTGACTTTTACAGCCGTTACGGCTCCGCGTCGGGAGTGCTGTATTTTGAGCGTGTGGGACTGCCGTTCATGCTGATGCGCGGGGGCAGCCGTATGCTGGCGTTTGCCGCCGACTGCGGGGTCAGAGCGTATGGCAGGAGATGCGGAGATGTTTTGAGGATCCTGAATTCTGATTCAAATGTATGCGATGTTCATTTCCGCGGGAGCGGAGAGGGAGCACAGATTTTGTATAAGACCGATGTAAGCGGCTTCGGGAGGGAAGAGGAAACAGTTGATTATACTGTGGATAAGCTGCTTGTACGAATGGGACTCAGGGAAAATGTGTCCGCATCTAATAAGAGAGCGGCAGCGCTGTGTGATGAATACGGCAGTCACGGCTGGTGCGCGTATCTTGGCCCGGGCGGAGCAAAAAGTTTGCCGCTCCCGCTTACAGATCATAATGTGATAATAGTTCGCGTACGGAAAAACGGCGGAAAGCGCGTGGAGGAGGAGTGTCTTGAATGCTTTGAGGATGGTGAGGACAGGCGGATCGAGGCGGCGGCAGCAGGACTAAAGGACTGCAGACCTGAGATATTGTTTGATATGATGAACGAGTCTGAGCGGGCGGCGGAAAAGCTGCTGGCGGTGTCCGCTCAGGCACGGTATGCCGCCGGTATAGCGATAAACACTGACGGTGTGCGTGCCGCACGGGTTTGTGAAGCCGGCATACTTTGCATAACCGACAAGGGAAAAACCGACAGCGCCGCTCATATAATAAGAGAGGAATTCGGCAGACAGGCTGGATATTATGCGGGTATAGTCGTGATAAAATAAAAAATGTATAAAAAGATCATTAGTTTTTTTATACTAAGCTATGGACTTATTTGAAAAGTGCTGGTATAATAATATTATTATAGGTAATTGTGAAACAAAGCAGTGTTTTGTTATCAACTCCATTAATATTATTAGTTTATGGAACCGGCGGGCCGGCGGAAGGATATCCAGGTATGATCAATGATTTAAAGGACAATATAGAATCTGCGGGCATCAAGTTTTTGAAAAAGCAGAAGCGAAGGACTCCGCGGATAGTTAGCTTTGCGAATATGGCAGCGGAATTTTTGGATGATATGGCAAGAGACAATGTCGGACTATATGCGGCGCAGTCGGCTTTTTTTACCGTGCTTTCCGCTGTTCCGTTTTTGATGATAGTAATATTGTGTCTTAAATATTTTGTGGATGTAAATGTAGCGTCTATAACGATGCCTATAAGAAATGCGTTTCCTGAGCCTGTGTCCACTTATATCTCAAGGATCATCTCCGAGGTGTTTTATCGCTCAGAGTCGCTCGCGCTGCTCTCGGCAACGGTCATAACAGCACTTTGGTCATCATCGCGCGGAACAATGGCGATATATTCGGGCTTGAATTGTATTTTCGGCTATGTCGGTATAAGGAACTGGCTGTTCTCAAGGATAGCGTCGTTTTTTTATAATCTGCTGCTGTTAGTAGTTATAGTTGCCGCGGTTGTGATACTTGTGTTCGGTAACACGCTTATGACATTTATCGATAAGGAGTTTGTTCTGGCTCATTATCTGCTTCTCGGCATATTTAAGCTGAAATTCCCCATCTTCTTTGTGCTGTTCGTGCTCGGCTTCGCGGCGCTGTATACATTTCTTCCGCAGCGGAAGGCGAAGTACCGCTCACAGCTCATAGGCGCCGCGGCTACAGCTCTGGGCTGGATCGGATTTTCGTATATATTCTCGCTCTATATCATGCATTACTCGCGGTATTCATTTCTTTACGGCAGTCTGACCGCGATAATCCTGCTCATGCTGTGGATATATTTTTGTATATACATGCTGCTGATAGGGGCGGAGATAAACAAGCATATCGAGAGCGGCTATTTCTGCCGCATGCGGCAGAAGGTGTTCCGGAGAAGAAAAGCGAAAATTGAAAATTAAAAATGGACGTATGCCTCGCAGCCGGGAGTTTTTATGCCCGGTTGGTGATGTCAGGAAGAAGGAGCATGCAAAGCGCAGTCTTTGCGCGGCCTTCTTTTTTGTTAGAATTTTAACTCAGTTTTTTAATAAAACTGCTTGTAATCTATGCAATATTTAACAATAATAACAATTTAAACTGGATAGATAATACTTTTCATGGTAAAATTGTATAGTAAGAATGGTTAGATCAAACAGTATGCTTGGTTTAAACTTTTTACAGGTACATTTACAAGCACCCGGTAACGGCGGCAGAGGGCTGATGTGCGGCGGTTCCGGGTAAATAATGAAAAGGAGGAATTTTAATTATGAGATCAAGGAATTTGATCGCTTTTGCATCGGCATTGGCGATGATAGGCTCATTAGCGGCAGCCGTTCCGGCTTCGGCGGCGACAG
>CAJFVT010000186.1 GCA_904420525.1 uncultured Clostridia bacterium
AGATTGTTTTTTCCGCCGCCGGTCAGCAGCTCATAGATCAGCATGGACTTATCGACATAATAGTAGCTCCCGTCAATGATCTCCTTGAAATCCTCATAGCCTATGGGGATCCGTTTCTTTCCGTTATTCAGCAGCATGAACGCTCACCTCCTTGCATTTTCGATCAATACAAGTATATCATAAATTCTTGGGTTTATCAACCGGAAAACGCAATTTTATCACGGTTTTTATGCTTGGAATGAGCGGTTTTATTATCATGATATATGCAGTGGGAAAAGGAACATAAAAATGGGATCGATGATCTGTTCAAAAAAGATGCCGGAACAGATCAGGACCGCCGGCTTGCCCGGCGGTCCTGATCAGCATGATCTATTGTTTTTTATCTGAAATCATAGGAGAATACACGTGTTTCATCAGTGCCGCCCCAGTTTTCCTGAGGTATAAGAGTAATTCCGCATACAGACTCGTTTATATCTATGTCGTAGGCACGGCGCAGATTGCAGTCCGTGCCGAAAAGCGTTTTTTCTCCCGACGGTGTGTCGAGAAGTACTGTAAATTTACGGCAGAGTGTTTTCGGCATGTGGCACTGAGGACTGTCGAGCTTGACATTGCACCGCATGCTGTGAGCCCTTTCGGGATAATCGCCGGGAAGGGTACTGCGGTTGAGATCACTGTCAAAGGTAATATGCAGTGAGTTCACGTGCTCAGGCTTATCGAATTTGTAAGTCAGACGTGTTCCGTTGCTTACCGACTGTCCGCATTCCGTGCTGCCGTATATGACATTCGGTCGATCCTCGCCGTCTTTTAGCAGATCGCTGCCGTTTATGACAGGCGTGCTTTTACACAGGTCGCTGATCTCCCTTTTCGTGTTGGGAAGGAAGCAGTCATTTTCAAGAAGCAAGTCCTGAAGCTCCTGAATTTTGTGCTTGTATACGCCGTGAGGTGTTAATGAGTGCCTTGAAGCCACGGCAGCAGCTGTCCCGACTGCCTGACCTAAGAGGGCGCACGTTGCCATAACGCGCGTGCTGCTCAGAGCCATATGTGTTGTGCTGATATTCCGTCCGGCAAAGAAAAGGTTGGAAACACTTTTGGCATACAGTGCGCGGTACGGGATACAGTAGGGGGAAGGCGTGTCTATCGCAGTGTTGGGTTCGCCGTTGTAATGGAAACCCAGCGGCGGGTGATCGTCGAGCGGCCAGCCGCCGTATGCGACTGTATCTTCAAACACCCTGTTTCCGGATATATCCTTTTCGGTTATGGTATACTCGCCGACCATTCGCCGCGACTCGCGCTTCCCGGGGAGAAAACCTATAAAATCCAGATCCCAGTTTTCGGAGCGGTAGTTCCCGGAATTTTTTATATAGTCCCATGTGCCCGTCGCAAGGGGGATAAGCTCGCTTGCGACTTTTTCAGTATCACGGATCGCATCGCGGTCGCCGCCGAGCTCAAGATACCAAAAATTTTCGAAATTGTTGTATATGTCAGGGTTTCGGTATTCGAAATCTTTATCGGTGAGCTTGCGGCTGAAGTTCGGAGCGGTATATTTGACCGGGCGGTCGGTTTCGCGCCCCTGCAGAAGGCAGCTCATACCCATTGTAAGGCTGTCGCTTGTTTTGCGCTCGGTATCTTCGCCGAATTCATCGGCGCTCTCGCGCCCGATACGGAATTCAGCCCCGGTAAGAGGGGCAAGAATGCTGTCTCCTGAACAGTCGGCGTAATATTTGCTTTTTATTGTAAAAAAAGTTTGCGTTGTCATTTGATAACCGGTAACAGAGGTGATCTCCTTTGTTCTGCCGTCACCCATGTCACCGCAGCGGACGGACGCATCCATGCAGGTACAGTTGAGCAGCATAGTTATATTTTTTTCACGTGTGACAAAATCATACAGCACAGTATCCCAGATATAATAATTTTTTGTAGGATTGCGGTAATAATTTTCGAGTGCTATCTCTTCTATGATTCCGGTCTCACGGTTGTCGTGGCCGCTGGCGCCGCATATCCACATCCGTATCTCGGATGATGCGTTGCCGCCTAGTACAGAACGTTCGTGCATAAGAACTACTGATATACCGGCTCTTGCCGCGGCTATGGCCGCGCAGAGCCCCGCCATTCCTCCGCCGATAACGCACAGATCTGATGAGATTTCCTTCCTGTTTAGCATGTGCAATACCTCCTTGACGAATAGTCGTTTGTGTGCTATAATTATAATAGTATATTTTTAAAAAGATAACTTGCATGTTTTGGTTGAAAAATATAAAAAAAATGCAGGAGAGGGAAGCATGAAATATAATGATGATCTTACACAGGATGTGATACTTGCATACATGAAGCATTTGGCGAAAACTTGGAATTTGAATGTATCTATCCATATTTCAGAGAAGTATTTCAACGTTAAGTGCAACGGTCAGCTCTCAAAGCTATTGAAGTATAACAGGCATATAAATCCATACTGCATATATATAAAGAATGTAAAGCAGCAGCAGCGCAAATGTGTGCTGTGCCAGAACATGGCTATACGCAAATGCGCCGATAATGTATGCTACGTGGGAGTTTGCCATGCCGGAGTAAAGGAATATATACACAGGATAGTGGTCGACGGCGATGTGGCGGGATATGTAAGCGTCAGCGGATATAAGGGAGGCACCGCCGAGGAAACGAATAAGTGGTATGACGATTATCTGATGAGCGAGCCTGTTCCGACAGAGCTGCTCGATGTGCTTATACCTCCTTTGTGTTCGATGCTCTCACA
>CAJFVT010000187.1 GCA_904420525.1 uncultured Clostridia bacterium
CAAACAGCAGATCCAGCCCGACATTCATAAGTGACGCGATAATAAGCATATACAAAGGCGTTTTGGAGTCACCCAAATTCCGCATGATCGCGGAACAGCCGTTATAGGCTATGACCGTTACACAGCCCGCAAATATTATCCGCATATACATAGCTGAATCATCTATGATCTCTGACGGCACACGCATAAGTCCCAGTATAGGCCGAGAAAAAATGACTCCGACCGCCGTTATCGCCACCGTCAGGACCGAGAGCACCGCTATCATAGCGGTCACCGCTTTGCGCAGCTGCTTATGGTTACCGGCGCCGAAGCACTGCGCTATTATTATCCCTGCGCCGTTCGTTAGCCCGGTTGCAAGCGCTATCAGAAACATATTTATCTGCGAGGTGGCGCCTACCGCCGCTAGAGCGTTTCCGCCCAGATATCTTCCTACTATTGCTGAATCAGCAAAATTATACATTTGCTGAAATATATTCCCCACCAGCATCGGCAGCGCGAAGCTGATTATAAGTTTCAGCGGAGTACCGCTGACCATATTTTTAGTTCTTGATGTCGCCATCCCGACCCCTCCTGTTATATCCCGGTATTACGAATACATTATATATATTATCATAACGAATAAAAATACAATTAAAATCTGCGTAAAGCTTTATTTTACACCGACAAAACAAAAACACCGTTCCATCCGGATAAATGGCCGGTGTCTTTTGTCAGCAAACAGCCTGTTATAGGTAAAAGACCATTAGCTTCTCTGCCGTGCCGTTACTGCTTTATAACATTCATTGCAGTAAACAGCCTTGTCATGGCTCGGCTCAAACGGAATTGATTCGACCTTTCCGCAACGCGCACAGACTATTTCATACATTACCCTTTTAGACCGTCCGTGTGACTCGGCTCTTCTCTGTTCTCTGCATTTTTTACACCTCGAAGGCATGCTGTCAAAGCCCTTTTGCGCGTAAAACTCCTGCTCACCCGCGGTAAAAACAAAGCTTTCACCGCAATCCTTACATTCCAAAATCTTATCTGTATACATATCTATCCCTTTCATATAGCCTATGATATAGCTGTCCAGGCAGCGCCGCTCCTATGGAGCTATTTCAATAGATTTTCAACCTTCTTTTTTATCCTCTGCATTGCGTTATCCACAGCCTTCTGGTCCCGCCCGACAAGCTCGGCAGTCTCCCTATACGATTTCCCGTTAAGATGACAAAGCAACACCTTAAGCTCGAACGGCGAAAGCGCGCTGTTTATCTTCCCTTCCAGCCCCTCCGCTGTTTCGCGTTCGATCAGGATCCTTTCCGGATCACCGCTGTGGCTGTCTATGATCTCCTCCGCCGCGATCCCATCATCATCTGAGGGCATCCCGCTGAGAGATACATATGAATTCAGCGGACTGTGCTTCAGCCTAGACGCTTTCTTTACCGCGGATATTATGCGGCGCTCAACGCACACACCCGCAAAAACATTGAACAGCGGGAATTTGCTGCTGTCAAAATCCATCACTGCCTTATAGAGACCTATAAGCCCCTCCTGAACGATGTCATCATCATCACCGCCGGCCAAATAATACGGCTGAGACTTCTTATGTACCAGCGGCTTATATCTCAGCAGGATCGCTTCAAGCGCCTTTTTATCGCCCTGCTGCGCCAGCAAAACCAACCGGTCGTCAGTCTCAGCCTCATAGTTTATCTCACTGCTCATATCTGTTTCTTTACTATCGTGTAATCATCGCCTCTGCGAAAATAAGGACATGACTTGTCCCTGCCTGTCTTGAACGCATAAACCTCGTCCTCATCAAAATGCGCGGTACACACCATGCACTCGTATTCCTCGTCATATGCATAATACATGCAAATATCGCAATCCGCTTTCATGATCACCATACAACCCCTTTCTCTGAACATCAGTTCTTCCCCTAGCTCCTCAATATTATTCTATTCTATTTTATAAAGTTTGTCAAGCCTCTCCGTAATATTCAAACAGATTTTCTCATATATTGTACAGAAATGCACGGCGGTCAATGTCTGATCATGACCTTTTCGCCGTAATCTTACGCGCCCTTGCACATCGTATGCGGCGCACGTTCGGGGGTATATAATGAAAGATTATATTGAAGAGCGCGTGTTGGAGACCGCGCAGTACATAATTGAAAACAGATCCACAGTACGCGGCGCGGCACGCGTATTCAACGTCAGCAAATCCACTGTCCATAAGGACGTTCATGAGCGTTTATTCAGCATCAACCGTGATATGTACCGGCGCTGCCGCGAGGTGCTTGAACAGAACAAGGCCGAGCGGCATATCCGGGGCGGTATGGCTACCCGTGAAAAATACCGCCGCTGCCGGGAGCAGTCCGGCTGATCCTATCAGTGTATATTCGGTTTTATAGCATTTTAAATAAAAACTGATGTTTTTCCACTCTGTTTACTTGCATTTTACACAAACATATGTTATAATAAACACAATAAAGGTAACAAAGCCGCTATGCGGCTTTATCTGGGATGTATTTATTGTATCGGTGTGAAGCAGCGCATCTGAGCGCTGCACATATGTTACAATAAACACAAGCGAGGTGTGTAAATAATGCTTATAGAAAACATGAGTAACCATGATCTGCGTCTTGCCATGCTCCCCTATTCAAGCGCGCTGAAGGTCGTAAATATGTACGTTGAAACTATCGAGGAGGAGCTTTTTGCAAACAGGCGCTCCAATCCGATCGAGCATGTAAAGGTACGGCTGAAGCGTCCCAGCTCGATCGCGCGCAAGCTCGAAAAACGGGGACTGGAAGCTACAGTCGACAATGCTGTTAAGTATATCGATGATATCGCGGGCGTAAGGATCGTCTGCCTTTTTCAGGACGATATATATGTTATCGCAAATGTTATAAAGAGCCTGCCGAATATCAGGATAGTTCGGATAAAGGACTATATCAAGGAGCCAAAGGACAACGGCTACAGAAGCTACCATATGCATATAGAGATACCCGTGCGTATGCTCGATGGTGAGCAATTTGTAAAGGTAGAGATACAGATAAGAACGGTAGCAATGGATTTCTGGGCAAGCGTTGAGCACAAGATCAGGTATAAAAAGGAACCGGAGATACCTGATAAAATAAGCGCAGATCTGATAAAATGCGCAAATCTTATCGAAAAGATCGACTCAAAAATGCAGAAGCTCAATAAAAAGATCATGGAACTTGAAGCTGACGAAGCGCCGGAGGAGATCCACTCCGATATAACCAGCTATTTCCCGGAGGAAAAGGAGTCCGGTTTTGAGGACATAAAAAAGAAAAAGCGATGACTCAGGCTCTTCCCTGATACTTTTAGATGACTGCAATCAAGTAAGAGGCGGTCAGTGACCGCCTCTTTTGTGTGTTTCCGTGTTATTTTTTGCTCAGATCCGTTTTTCTCACCGCGTCACGTACCGTGAGTACAAAGCTCGGCGATACTGACAGCTC
>CAJFVT010000188.1 GCA_904420525.1 uncultured Clostridia bacterium
AGTGGTATAAAGGAGAGTGGTCTGAGCCGGGGGTAGGCGGTCATGATTCACCGTTGTTTTCTCCGCCGTGTACAGGAGTACTTACTTTTTACAGTACTTATCTGGAGAGATATGTTGCCATAGGTATGCAGAAAGAAAGCAATCATGGTTTTATATCAACGTGTACAGATCTTAACAAGCAGGATTGGACAACTCCGCAAAAATTTATCGACAGCTCAAGAATGGGAACCTACAGCTGGGCTATGGATTCGGAAACATGGAGCAGAACGAATATAGGACAGAGTTTTAGATATTATACATCGTACGGAGATGCGGCGCCAATGAAATATACTGATGTCAGCTTCGGAAGAGGCGAGACCTCAGCAGCTGCAGCCGAATATTTCTATCCAAACTATTCGACCTTAAAAGAAAGTATAAATGACTATAATGATATAATAGACTTTGTACCTGATTACGCATACAGAGAAGATTTTGCACATGGTGCAGATGAGTGGAAGCCGGTTTCGGGACAAGGCAGCAGTGAGGTGCAGCGTCAGCAAAAGGCTTTGTCTGTAAAGAATGACAGCGGCTCGGAACCTGTGGTATTTGCAGAAGAAGGCGCCCCCATACAGGGCGATGGAACTGTGCGGTATACGGTTTTGCTTGATGGGGCAAAGAATTTCGGGCATGCATTCGGGATAACAGATGACGGCACATATCAAATGCTTTCATATAATGACAGCTGGTTTATCCTTACCGGACGCGACGGAACTGAGCAAAAACTGTTTAAATTTGAGATCGCAACAGACAGCAACCGGGCATACAACATTGAAGTGATAACAAACGGTGAGCATTTGATCATAAAGCTCAATGACAATGTGAAGTACGATGCGGATCTTCCGGGATTTTCGGCTGATGAAGGGCGTATAGGGCTTGTGAGTTTCCCGGGCGACGGCAATTTGCTTTACGATGATCTGGCATACTATGACGGTATCTCGGTAAGGATAGACGGTGTACCGATCGGCTTTGATGCAGAGCCTAGATTGCAAAATGACAGAACACTTGTTCCAATGCGTAAAATATTTGAATTGTTCGGCGCGGATATATCGTATAATGATGAGGAAAAGTCGGTAACAGCATCAAAAGGAGGAACCACCTTAAGCATTACAGCCGGAAAGAACACTGCGGTTTTAAATGGCAGTGAGATTGATACCGGTACAGCGGCAATTATAGAGAATAACCGTATGCTCATCCCGCTCAGGTTTGTTTCTGAAACTCTTGGTGCTGATGTAGCATGGGATAGTGAAAATCAAATCGCAGAAATAACTTCAAACGGAAATTTGAGAATTCAGCTGCCGGTTTTGGAACCTATGCTGCTTGAAGAATTCCACGACCTTTCGTCTGTGGGATATATCGATACTATGGATGATCCGACAATATCATGCATACAGGAAGGCAATACACATTCAAAACAAGATAATCGACCGGAATTCAATGTTAAACTCAGGCTGTATAATACCGATGCAGGCAATACATTTTCAAGAACGTATGAGCTTAAAACAGCTATCAATACGCTAAGTGTCGGCGTTTATCAGCGGGGCGGCAGTCCGAACGGCGCAACTGTCGAAGTGTCTCCGGACGGAGGAACATGGACAAAAATCGAAATGGCCTCAGTTAGCAAAGAAGAAGATCCCAATATGGCAAATATGTATTTTACCGAGATGGAAAATGCAGCCCAAATCGATGCAAGCATGAGATATGTGCGAGTATCTATAACAGCAACGGATTATAATTTTGCAACGCAGCTTTACAGGGTTGCTATAAATGAGGCGGCGGTCGAAGAATATCTGCAAACTGTCGGCTTCGATGGATTTGTGGATATATTCAGCAATTTTTCAAAAGCCGAAAGTATTAAAGGTGAATTTTTGGAGGAAACCGACAAGCGTTCGGAATACAATATATCAAAAAGAATATATAAAAGCTCCGCTTTAGCAGAAAACTATATACAGTATGTCCACGAAGAACCTATCTCAAAGGTGTCCGCGGTTGTCTACACTAAGGGTAAAAATCCGGAAAACTATTTTGATATTTGCTTTTCGGCTGACGGGACGGATTGGGATAAAATAGATGTGAAAACAGAGTTTACAGAGCGCGACACACTGAATAGTAAAATGTTTTTTTCAAAGCTTACTGCGGAAAATGGAGAAAATACCGATTATAAATATGTCCGTATAGTTTTTAAACCGTTTAATGAAAACTGGGCGGGACAGCTTGCGCGGGTGGAGATACAATAATTCATAGATTTTAGGGAGAGATGATATGATAAAAGTTTATATTGTTGATGACGAGGCTTTTGTGACGGAGGGACTCAGAAATTTTATAAATGCTTCCTTCGATACAATGGAGATCGTTGGAATTGCAAGCGACGGATTGACAGCATTTGAAGATATAAAAACACTTATGCCGGATATCGTGATTACTGACGTAAGGATGCCGGGGATGAGCGGCGTGGAGCTTTCAAAAAAGCTCCGCGCTATCATGCCGTCTGTGGAAATCTTGTTCATCTCGGGGTATGACGATGTAGATTATATTCGCAATGCCTTAAAGGTAGAGGCTATAGATTATATACTTAAGCCGGTCGATATTGAGGAATTGAAGCAGGTTCTCACAAGGTTTGAGAAAAAATTCAATAAGAAAACTACTGACAGAAAACGTTTTGTTGAAATGGAACAAAAATTATTGCAGAGTATGCCGGCACTGCGGCAGCGTTTTTTCTATATGCTGATCAATAGATATAGAAGGGGAAACAAAAAAGCAGAGTTTAACAGAGAAATTTTATGTCAGCGCATGAAGTTTTTAAATATAGATTTTCCGTATGCAGGCAAGTTTATTACAGTTGCTATGTGGATCGACAATGTAGAAAAATTATACAGCTCTGAGGATTATATGGATATAGAGCTGTTTTCGTTTGCCATACAGAACGTGATGCAGGATATTATAGATAAATATACAAAGGGATATGTCTTTGAAACGGAATATAACGAATTCGGAGCGATCCTGTATTTTGATACCGAATATTCTGAAGCACTTTTAAAGCTTGCGGACGAAATGCATAAAACAATGATGAGTACTTTCAATTTAAAAACGGTTTTGGGAATAGGCGATGAGGTCTATAAGATAAGTGAGATAGGAATGTCATGGGAATTTGCAGACGATTCGATAAGAGAGAAAAAATATCTTGGCATGAATCAAACAATATATCTGGTTCCACATTCCAATGTAGATATAAATCAAGATAAGCTTTCAAATGTAGTTGCAAAGATCAAAGAAATAATAGATCGTCGGTACAGTGAAAAACTTAGTTTGAGCGATATAGCCTCGGAAGTCTTTTTGACACCGACATATATCTGTCTTTTATTTAAGGAAGATACAGGGATAACTATAAATGAATATATAACAAGAGTGCGAATGGCAAAGGCAAGAGATTTTCTGCAGAATACAGACATGAAATTTTCAGATATTGCCGAATGTATAGGGTATTCGGATGCCAGCTATTTCAGTAAGCTTTTCAAGAGGTATGAAGGTATGCTGCCGAGTGAGTATCGTAATAAAAAAAGAAAACAATGAAAAATAAGTATTTTTTGGGGAAGAAACAGTATTATAAGAAAATTGTTAATAAACTAACAGATACCAAATTTATTACAATAGTAATCGGGGTTACTGCGGCTATTTGTATAATTTTTACGTTTATTTATATTTTTATAGCACAGTCAGCGATGAAAAGATCATATTTGGAGTCCACTTCAACTGCTATGTGCAGTGTTGGAGAGAATATTTCCAATGTCTTGGTATCAGCAGAAATGATCTCGGAGACGGTATTTGTGAATGACGTGGTCCAGGATGCTCTTAAAGAAACCGGGGAGAGAAAAAATCATCTGAGCGAATACAGAACACTTACAAATTTACTGGAAAGTGCAGAATACAATCGCAATATACGAATTTCTTTGTATGTAGAGGATGATAAGATATACTCGGAGGATCGTGTGCATTTTTACCCGATAAGTGACGCGGAGGATAAACCGTGGAGCGAAAAAGTTACAGCGGAGAATGGACGAGGTGTTTGGGTCTGCGGAGAGACTTGCAGAATGGGAGCCCATAACGAAGAAATCCCCGTGATCTCGTTTATCAGGCTTATTAAAAGCAGGTATGATTTTAGAGAGAGTATAGGAATTATAAGGGTCGATGTTCCGGTTTTTGAACTGTCAGATTTTATGGACAGTATTGTTCTTGAAGACGGTAACAATGTTATGTTGATAGACAGCGAGGGAAAAACAGTTATAAATTCAAACGGTGATACGGGTGAAGCTATGTTTACTCCGGAAGAGATGAAGAATTTTGTTGGCGATTCCGGCGTATTTGAAAGAAAACATGATAAACAGACAAAGAGCGTAATATACTGCAGTCTGTCGGAGAGCGAATGGTATATAGTAGCAGATATTCCGAATAAGGATGTGAGAAGCTATAAGACACTTGTATATACTGTTTCTGTATTTTCAGTCACGTTTACTATGCTTGTGGTATTTAGCATATTACTTGCGTGTCTTGTATACAGCAGATTTGTAAAGAGAAAAATACAGGAACTTACAGTAAAAATCGATGTTGAAAATATCGAAGAGATGCACGAGAGAAAAAGCGAAAGAAAGGGGGATATTTTTGTTCTTGAAGATAGGATAAACGATGCTATATATCACATAGGTAAAATTACAAGAGCGTATTATGATTCGAAGTTCAGAGAAGAAAAAGCGCTTATGACGGCACTGCAGGCACAGATAAACCCGCATTTTCTGTATAATACACTTGACGCTATAAATTGGGCAGCAATAAAGAACAACGATCATGAAATCAGCTCTATGGTATCTATGCTTGCGAGATATTTCAGACTGAGTCTGGGTATGGGAAAGAACATTGTCACAATAAACGATGAAATAGAACTTGTAAAAGTATATATAAGTATACAACAGTTTCGTTTTCAGAATAGAATCGATGTAAGATACAATATAGCGCCGGAACTGTTTTGTTATCTTATACCCAAAATGACCATGCAGCCTATAATTGAAAATGCGATCATACACGGTATATGTAAAGATCATGTCGCAAATGGTAGGCTGGAAGTGTCTGTTACGAAGATTGAAGATAAAATAAGGATATCAATAATAGATAACGGAAGCGGGACAGATGAGAAAAAATTAAATGAAAGTATTCTCTCAGGGAATAAGAAAACCGGAGATAAATGCGTAAAAAGCGGTTACGGACTTAATAATGTATATGAACGTATTATGCTTTTTTCAGATAATGATGAGGACTGTGGCATGACGGGAAGATCATCGGAGCTGGGTACGGAGATAATTATTATATTAAAGGCAAAAACTGAGATCGACTAAAAAAATCAGCGAAAAATCGCTGATTTTTTTAGTTGGTATATTCGACATGTATTTCTTTGACGCGTCCGTTCCTTGAAAATATATCACGGCTGTGTTCTGCGTTTATACGAAGTGTGTCATATGTTTTTGAAACGCCTTCGTTATCGATCAGCGTCACGGAGTTGCCGGTTCCGATCGCGCATATTATCGGAACCTGGCAGAGCGTGAGTGCGTATGCTCCGGCAGGCAGATCTATACAGCGCTTGACATCGTCTTGACCGATATATTCAAATTCGGATGACTCGTATAGAATATCTGAAGTATTTACAAGTTCAGGCCTAAATATTATGCATCCGTCCGAGAATGTGATCCCGAGTTCTGTAAATCTTGCAATAATGTCCTCTTTTACTTGTCCTGTCATCACAGGCTGAGACGCGCCTCCGGTATACGGAGTATGAGAGTACGAGTCCGAAGGAAAAGCGCCCCATTCACTGGCTGTTTTGTTATAGCAAAGTCCATCGCATATAAAAGAGTAATACTGTTTTAATGTGTTGAAGGCGTCTCTGTTTGCGCCGAATTTTGCTTCCCGTGAAAGGGTTTCCAGCACGGCTAAACGCAGCTTTGAATTCTGATGCCAATATATACAGCCTATTCCTTCATATTTATACATTATTTGTGAGCGTCCCATGAACGTTTTGTGATTGAATACATCTTCAAAGCACTGAAGAATGAGTTCATAGTCTTTTTTTACTAAAGGCGTAAGCTTGTTATCGGCTTTGAAACTGTTGAGCGCTTTTTTTAGATCATCCATACAGCATATATGATGGTTAAATCTGAGCGTACCGTAGTGATCCTTGACAACGAGATCGGTATTGCCAATTCTTAAAAGCTCAGTGATCAGTCGCGAATCTTTCTCATAAAAGGATGGTATTACATTCCTATCCATGAACGGAAGCGTCATCTGTGGAGGATACAGATAAAAGCTCTTGTCGCGCTGTGAATAAAGCCTGCTGTTTTTCATTGTTTCAATCAATGCGGCGGCATCAGCTGCATTTAGTATACCGCAGTCAAGGACCGCAGTCTGACCTTCCAGCATGGGGGAGAGCGTGCTTATACTGAGCCTATTGCCGCATATCGACATTATGTTGTAGGAATTATACATACCGTCATCGCGTAAGTTGTCTTTGATGGTCTTTTCGATATAAACAACGGCGAGTTCCATAAAGCTTATTATGCGGCTGATCTTATATTGTGTTTTTTCGGTAAAACCGTTCCGGTATATTTTGTTTTTATACTGATCGAATATATGCTGCATTTCGCTCAGAAAATCATATTTTGTGCGATCGTCCGCAGAAGATATCCCTGCTGTATAAGCGTATTTATTGAGAGTATCATAGGTATTATCCAGCCATTGCGCAACCTCGCCGGACATCATAACAGAGCTTTCGGGTGCATGATTCATTATATCGATCAGTGATATAAGATAGTGACGCATATTACATACTGTAACAACAGAAAGTCCGTTTCCAACGATCGCATTATTTGCATCGTTCCATTCTGCTTTTTGTGTATTCATCCATACTCCGCCGCCGGGAATGAAATTGCATATTTTGCTTATTAACGGCACAATTAATTTTTCAGCGAAAGATACCATATACGGCCTTTCATCTTTTATAATATATTTGTGATCCTCTCCATGCTCGGTGACTCTTTTTTTGATGCGCTCATGCTTGTCATCATTAAACAGTATTGTACGCTTGGGATTTTTAAGTATATCCTCAAACTGGGCTATTTCATATGGTGTATCGGCATATGTAAATATATCATTTTTGAAGAGTCGATTTATTCCATCCGGATCAAATTTTCTAAAGCATTCAATCAGTCGTATCAGATATATGAGCTGATGATCGCCTGAGTAGCCTAATGACCCCCATTCATCGGTTCCTGCCGGCGTTTCAAATTCAAAACTGAATTTGTTTATGCGCAGGGGATTAAATCCGTCAGCAGTTGAACTATTGAGGAATTTCACCACTGCATTCTCGTAAAAATACGGAAAACTTATACACATAGCCTCCCAATTTTGAAAAATATCTCTCCAGTTGCCTTCATAATAGGTAAGTGGCTTCCCGTGACCATCGTCAAGAATGATAGAAAACTTGTTCCATGGACGTGACGGATCGCCGTGCCGCCTCGAAAAACTGACAGGAATATATTCAAGGCACAACCTATACAGGTCAGGGTCACTGCTCATAGCCGCAGCGCGTTTAAGCTCATGTATAGAAGAGGCAGAAAGAAGCGGCAGCGTAAGTTCACGTTTGTTTTCAAGGAACGTTTTATCCTTCTTTTTCAAAAAGGCTTCAAAGTCATCGGTATTCATGGTATATCCGCCAGCAAACATACCACCTCGCATATCATTGTATATAACGCTGCTCAGCTGATGGATGCATGGCATACACATGCCTGTCCGCTGAAGACCGTCTGTCATGGCGGCTATGCTAAGAAGCCTGGCAGATGTAGCTTTTATATCCTTTTCGATAGATATATGTATATTATTAGAGCAGAATTCAGATATCTGTTGTTGTGTTACGCCTATATCACCGATAATGGACCATTCCTTTCTTTTTCCGGATTTGATAGTCGTAGTAAAATTTATAAGATAACAGCAGCGTTCGCCAACCAGTTCTGTTTTGTATACAGGCATCTTACCTTTAGCGAAATCGTTAAGTGCATCCTCGCTAAGGAAAATTTTGTGCTCAAAGTCTGCATCGCTCCGGAACAATGTGGATTGTAATATTTCCTTGGGTTCCGGTGTATCGGAAAAAGCGGAAGTCAGAGAATATACGGCGGCTTTGCAGCCGTCTATGAGGTCTGCGCATTTGTATCCATCGACCATACAGCTGCTCGCCTTTTGTATGGCTTCGGAGATACCGAACGGAAGGATATTTATGACTCCGTCAAGTATTTCGGTTTTTTGTGCATTGCCGAAGTTCGAAATTTCCGATGTGCGCACAAGACCGTATTTGCCGCTTATCCGCCATTGATATTTGAACGACATTCCGAGACTTTGATTTATCTCTTCAAATATAACCGAATCGCCGAGCATACTTTTATATATATTCCTTTCTATTTCATAGGGCTTTATAAAAGATTTGGCGAAAGGCTGCCAAAGATATTGCGAATCGCGAAAATGTACTTTTATAAGCGTCTTTGATCCCGTATCGGAGCTGTGATGGAGCACATCTTCGGGAACATAAGGAAACATTGCAGAATCGCTTGAATGTCTTCCGGCAGTTATGCCTCCGTAAGAGGAAAGATATATCCATATATCACTTGGAGAGGCAAGCGTAAAAAGGAACGGTTTCATATCCATATAATTAGATATTTTATAGAAATCTGTTCCATTTAAAGTCACTATATTACTATTGTTATTACACATGTTTTTTTCCTTTCATTTTATATTTTAAATTATAATAACATATTATCGGCTAAAAAGATATAAGAAAAAAGATTTACTATAAGAAAACACTAAATTAGCGTAAGATTATTCGTTTTTAATTAGAGCGTGGTGTGATATAATTGAATTTGTAATAAGGAACTAAAGCTAAGACAATAATTAACGTAGGATGTACGAGTGATATGAAACTGATCGCATGTACAAACTGTGAATAAAATATCTGAAAAGGCAGCGGATGACAAAAAGCCTGATTCGGTACTGGGATCTGCTGCCGGTTCGCCCCTCGAACGGCACATATGACATGCTCACGGATATGTAAAGAAAGGCGAACTGGATATGAGCAGCGTTAAGTGTATGGTGGATATAAAAGATATAATTAAAATAGATCAGGCTCCTGATCTCAGAATATACGGTCAATACCTCCCTATTGTGATAGGGTTATCATTTGGATTTTCTCTCTCCCTCTCTAAACTACCGTGTATTCTGTGATGAGGAGCCTGTGAAATATAAAGTAAGAGTCGAACTGATCAAAAGCTGACTGGTCCGGCTTTTTTTTAACGATTAAGATAAATCTATTGTACAAATAAAGCGGCGGAAGATAACGCTGCCTCAGGCTCGAAGGTAAAATGAATACGTTCCGGTACGGACGAGCCGGGCATTCCCTATTCACGATTTGTACAAAAGACTTATATCCTTTTTGTATGCTCCGGGAACAGTTCGTTTATTGATATATTGAAAACCTTACTGAACATATCAAGCTCTATATCTGTAATAAACCGTTCTCCGTTTTCCACTCTTCTTATAAAAAAATTATCAACATCATATCCAAGCAGCTGGAGCTTTACAGCCAGCTTTCGCTGTGATAAGTTCATTTCCGTTCTCAATTCCTTGATCCGTTTACCGCAGATATTGTTTGTACCGTCAGGTGCTTTAAGTTTAAACATAATATTTTCCTTTCCGTTTTATTATAAATTTAGTATTGACAATAATCATATTTTATTATATAATGTATTAGAAGTATTGAACACTATTCAACAAAAACACTGGTTTATACAATTGTATAAACCATTTCACAGAAAAAATCAGCTTGGATCTCCGGAAAAGGGAGCATGGCGGGTCTCTGTATATGCGCTGTCTGGACATCCACCCAGAAAACAGGCACGCAGGGCATGGGATATGGAACTATTATTACGGATGGAAACACTAATTAGCATAGGTAGTTTATACTTAGCCGGCTCCCTGTTCCGGAGATCCAAGTATCGAAAATATGGTCATGTGTAAATAAACGGTATACACTTGTCTTTTTTATTGCAGGCAGGTGTATTTTTTGTGCTGAATATAAACTCAAGGTTGTTCTATTTCGCCGACATGTGAATATACATATAGGGTAAACCTATATAAGGTAAGCCAAACCTGAGATCAAGGAGGAAATCAGATGGAAGAGAACAACATTTATAATGATATTGCCAAACGGAATAACGGCGATGTATATATAGGAGTCGTTGGTCCGGTGCGAACGGGCAAATCCACATTCATAAAGAAGTTTATGGATACGCTCGTTATTCCGAATATGACAGATATGTATCAGGCAGAGCGCACTCGTGATGAACTCCCGCAGTCTGCGGCAGGAAGAACGATCATGACGACTGAACCCAAATTCATTCCGAATGAGGCGGTAGAGATAGCGCCTGGAGATAATGCGAGCATGCGCGTACGAATGATAGACTGTGTAGGCTATATAGTTGATGAATCGCTGGGGTATGAAGAGGATGGAGAGCCGCGAATGGTAAACACACCGTGGTTTGACCATCCGATACCGTTCAACGACGCTGCGGAGCTGGGGACGAAAAAAGTCATAACTGATCATTCTACGATAGGTCTTGTAGTAACTACAGACGGGTCTTTCACAGAGATACCGAGGGAGGGCTATGCAAGCGCTGAGGCGAGGGTCATAGGAGAGCTTAAGGCGATAAAAAAACCGTTTATAGTACTTCTGAATTCAGCAGAGCCTAAGTCGCAGTATGCGCAGGGAGTAGCTCGCGAGATAGAATCGGCATATGATGTCACGGTAATGCCTGTGAATTGCGAGCAGCTGTGTGCTGAGGATATAAACGTGATAATAAATCAAATACTGCTCGAATTCCCACTGAGTGAGATAGAGATAGATATGCCAGGATGGATAAACATGCTTAGCTCAGAGCATGAGCTGGTAAAAGAGCTTTATGATGCTGTGCGCAGCGCGTCAAAGAACGCGTATAATATACGTGATGTAAAGGATATATGCGCGCAGCTTAAAAAGCCGGGCTTTATAAAAAAGGCTGAGACTTCAAAATTGGATCTTGGAACGGGCGCGGCAAAAATTGAAATGGAGCTTTCCGATCATGTATTTTATAAGATCCTGAGCGAGTATGCGGGTATAGAAATAAAGGATGATGAGATGCTTTTAAAGCAGCTTTCGGATCTGGCGGTAATGAAACGCGAGTACGAGCATGTTAAGGATGCGCTGGAATCCGTGCGTGAAACCGGATATGGGATAGTTTCTCCGACAAGCCAGGAGATGGTGCTTGAGGAGCCTAAGATAATAAAGCAGGGAGGCAGGTATGGAGTAAAGCTGAAGGCATGCGCACCGTCTATACATATGATGAGAGCGGATATTGAAACAGAGGTAAGTCCTATAGTAGGAACTGTCAAGCAGTCACAGGAGCTTATAGAAAATTTGTTGAGTGAATATCAGGACGATCCTCAGCGCCTTTGGCAGTCAAATATATTCGGAAAAACGCTCAATGAGCTTGTAAATGATGGGCTAAGGAACAAGCTCGACCGTATGCCTGATGAGGCGCGGAACAAGCTGCGTGAAACACTTGAGCGAATAATAAACGAGGGTGGCGGAGGTCTGCTCTGCCTGATACTGTGACCCGGCATAAAATGGCTGCTGCTGCGGCTGCTTCAGCCTTGATATTCATTTCCGGCTGTGCAGGGATGCTCGGCGGCATAAGTACATCGATAGAAACCGAGGAGTTTGAGACTGATTATTCAACCGTATACGCCGAGAAGATCGTCTTTAAGGGCATAGAAAATAAGGATTATGAATCAGAGCTGAATTTGTCTGTAGAAAGCGATGTTGATGCCGCTGTTGCCGAGTTTGACGGATTGGCACAGGAGGCGGCAGAGCTTCTGCCGGAGGGAGTGAAATCGTCATTTCGGATAACTCAGGACGTAAAAAGGACTAAGGATGGATTTATTTCCTTTATAGAAGAGCACTATATATATGTAGGCGGCGCGCACGGCAATACTTCATGGTTCCCTAGAAATATCGACACTCTCTCTGCTGAGCCGCATGATCTGGCACTTTCTGAGCTTTTTTCAGATGACGGTTATCGTGAAACGATCAACAGGCTGATAGACGAGGAGGTAGAGAAGGATCCTGAAAAATACAGCGAACTATGGGCTGAACCTCATATAACGGAGGATACGGAAAACAACTACTATATAACTGATGAAGACCTGGTAATATTTTTTCCGCCGTATACGCTTTCATATTATGCTAAAGGATTTATTGAATTTAATATAAGGCTTACAGAGATAGAGGGAATGCTGAAGGACGAATATAAAAGGATCGCGGCTGTTGGATAGCTGCCCGATCGTGAACAGCAAATATTGTTTATCATGCTGATTTTACAGAAAAATGCAAAATAAAGTCGAGTCCCGGCAGTGATGCTGATAAGCTGCCGGGATCGTTGCTTTTATGATCTTATGCAGAGATGAATTTTTGATCAAATAAAAATGGTGTTATATTATAGAATATTGATCGTTAGTCAAGCATATTTATCAGTTTATAATATGAAAATTCCTCATTGAACAGAAATTCATCATATATCATATCGATGTTTTCTTCGCTGTGTTCTATTTCGATCGAGTACAGCCTTGAGCATTCGTTTATATCGCCGAATGAGTTTTCGAGTGCGGCTATCATCATAACACTCAGAAATGCGAATTTCAATTTTGCTAAAGCGTCAAAATCAAAGGATGCCTTTAAAAAATATCTGTATACAAAGTATACTGCTAGCTGTTCACCGATTATGGGGTCGAGCGTGTGGTTTTTACGGTGCATTTCGTCAGACTCAAGCTTTTTCAGCATATTGCTCCATTCGCTGTTCAGTATATTCAGATCCTTGAACAGTGGTATAACTCCGCAGAGAGAATTGTGACCTGTAAAATTATCTTTCGGTGCATATTCAAATGGAGCATATTCGTTTTCATTTATGCGGTCCTGCAAATGCATGCCGTAATCAAGAGCAAGACGAAATCTGGCAAAAATGTCTTTGCTGCGGTCTTGAAGTATAGTAAAAATATCCTCTCTTGCTTTTTTCAGCAATATGAAAATAGGCTCTGTGCAGCTCCCGTCAATATCATAAATTATTTTGACTTTGTCCTTAACGTTCAGTATGATATCCGCGGCTGCCTCGCACGAAAGCGATATGCCGCGCTCCGCATAGTCGTCAAAAAACTCAGTAAATCTGGGGTATTCATCACATATGACGCATAATTGAGCGTTGTTGAGCACCATTTCGCATTTGCCGTTGGAAGAGAGCAGAGGACATTCGCCGTTTTTATGTATAAACGTATTATCCGCGCTGATCGAGGCGCGGACTTTGTCACCGAAGGCCCCTTCAAGCTTCGAAAAACGCTCAAGGGCTTCGTTGTCTATCTCTATCTCCCAGCCGCCGCGGCAGCAGTTATGTCTGCATTTGTCTGCTATACAGTGGAATTTATCATAATAATCAGGACGTACCATTTCGTTTTATCCTTTCAAGAAGTGTGACCGCACATTCTCCGAGTACAGGATTGCGCGCGAACGGCGCTATTTCCGCGAGCGGTTCAAGAACAAATCTGCGCTTTGCCATTTCTGGATGAGGTATCGTAAGAACACTGTCATGGATCATCTCAGAGTCATACAGCAGTATATCAAGATCAAGAGTCCTCGGCCCCCAGTGTATCTCTCTTTTTCTGCCCGCTGCATTTTCGATCTCGTGCAGCTTATAAAGCAGCTCGTGCGGGGAATAAAGCGTATCAAGCTCAATGCAGCCGTTCAGAAAATCGTCTTGCTCGACTTCGCCTACAGGCTCTGTTATTCTGTATTCAGAAACCTTTCTTACAATACAGCTTTCATCCTCAGACAGTTTTTTTACAGCGAGATCCAGATAGCCTTTCTTATCGCCGAGGTTTGAGCCTATGCCTATATATGCGCGGTGACGCGAGCGTGATGCGCGTACTGCCGCCTGGTCAAGAGGCAGCCCTATAGGCGCCCACGGTTTTTTTAAAGTTATTTCTACCTTGGTAAGTACACTGTATTTTTTTAGCAGTGCATCAGCTATGTTGACTGCCGCCGCTTCTATAAGACAGCAGCGGTTGGTCTGAGTGAATTCTGTTACAAACGAGCAGATCTCCGCATAGTTCAGTGCCTTGCTCAGATCATCCGATCGTGCCGCCGGATAAAGATCATAATAAAGCTTCATTGAGATCACAAAGCGCTGCCCCATGGTTTTCTCTTCCTTGAATACGCCGTGGTTAGCAAATACCACGAGATTGTCTATCATTATGCAGTCATCCATTGCTGTTTTCATCCTCTCTGTCTTTAGAATCCTTCAGATCGGATCTTAACAGCTGACGCTTTATGATCCGTCTTATATCATCCTCGATCTGGACGAGACGCAGCTCATACTGCTCAAATTCGTCCATGACCTGCCTGTGAACGCTGGCAAGCTCACGGACAGACTGCTTGATCTCTTTATGCGCGTCTCCGACAAGGCTTATTCCGGGACTTATGACCGTGCTCAGCGTACCGCGCATAGCATTTATGCTGTCAGTCAGCTTTGTGTTGGAGCTGTCTATATCCTTAAGCGGTCTGAGGCTGTTTTCGATAGCTGTAAGCCGTTCATCAGTGGCCCTTGAGCGGCTGTCAAGGACTTCGACAAGCTTTTCAAGCTCACCCACTCTGTTGCAGAGGGTCTGCATAACGACCCGTGAATCCTTGAACTGGTTGAGCTGTTTCTGCATAGTTTCATATATCAATACCATAAGTTCATTGTCTGCCATAATTACCGTCCTTTCTGTTGTATTGCCGATCAATCCGTGCTGATATGAACAGTATACCACAATACGGATAAAAATTCAACATCAGTGCAGAAAAAAACGCCGCATTCGCGGCGAAATATATTTTAGATCGTGGTACGATCCGATAGATCTTTCTAAAAATCGGCTGCAACGACTGCAGCATGGTCATAATGATTGTACGAGCAGTATGCATACCGGAACTGTCACAAGTGAAAACAGAGTGGTAAGGAATACTCCCTTTGCTGCAAGCTCCGAATCGCCGCCGTAGTTGGTGGCAAAAAGCACGGCGCTGTTAGCGACTGGCATGGCTATAAGTATATATGTAATCATAAGCACCAGTTCATTTTTAATGACAAAGGTAAGCGGGAACCACAGAAGCAGCGGTACGATCAGCTGTTTCATGATGATCCATGGATACATCCTAATTTCACCGAAAACGCTTTTAAGGTTCATTTTGGCCAGTGAACAGCCGATCAGCAGCATAGCGGCGGGCGAGGTCATAGATCCGATCGAATATATCGTATCGGAGATGATCACCGGCGTTTTTATGTTCAGGAAGTAGATCACTATAGAGAGGACCGAAAGAAGGACTCCGGGGGAAAGCAAAAGCTTAGGATCGAATTTTGCCGCATTTTCACGTCCCTTGTTCATCATCCATATCCCGAATGTATATATGGAAAGATTGAATATAAGATTGAATATCGCGGCGTAAAAAAGCCCTACGGAGCCGCATAGGTTTTCAATAACGGGAAAGCCCATAAATCCAACATTTGAATAAGCGTTCATAAATGTATAAAGACCTATCTGTTCTTTTTTTGCCCGTATTATTTTTGCTAGTATAAAGCCTATGCCGGGAAGTATTATAAAAAACAATGCCGCGGATGTAAGTATAGCGGTGATGACGTCAGAAAAAGCCTGACGCTCCTCAAGCCTGAGCACGGAGGCAAGGATCATTGCCGGGAGAGTTACATCAAGGATAAGCTTGGTGAATTTTTTGACAAAGTTATCGTCAACTATTTTTACTTTATATACAAAGTAACCGACGAATATTATTATAAACAGCTCGATCATGCTGGTAAGAAGTATTTTTATGTCCATTTTCTCAAATCCTTTCCGTGCCTTAACAGGCACCTTTGATATTTTAGCACAATCAGCAAAAAAATCAATAGGGATTTTATACAAAATTAAAGCCGCAGCGGTCTGCGTTTTATCCGGAAACACTGATTTGACATATATATTTTAGGTGATTGCGAAACGTTCGTTTCGCAATCAGCTAAGATACATACGTTTGGGAGAGGCTGCCGCATAAAGCGCGGCAGTCTCTCCCAGAGGATGTCTATATTGTAAGAATGCCAGTTTCCGATTCGATGAGCAGGAGTATATCCTCCTCACGGCCGTTTTCGGCATTTATATATACGATAAAGTTCTTGTCCATATAGGTTCCCTTGAATTCATAGCAAAGGACCTCTCTAAGAGAGTCCTTCGGTATAACAGCGGTCGATACTGCGGTTACATCAAGATGTGTAGACACTCTTTCTCTGGCTTCCGCTTCGCTTAGAACGATACCGCTCAGATCACGTTCACGGTGGTTCATAAGATAACCTTTGCATTCAAGTCCGGTTATTTCTCCGGTGTCAAGCGCGACACGCACCTTTATAAGATCGCTGTAGCATTTTGTTCCGTTCTGTGAATATGCGAAATTGATCGTAGCGATGTTGTCGCTGGTTTCATAATAGCTGTCTGTCATATTATGGTACCCGTGCTGCTCAAGGAACTGCAGGGCTATTTCCGTGGCCGCAGCTGTATCATAGTTCATGGTCGGCACGCTCCTGTTTTCAAGGAAATACAAAACGTAGCCTCCGGATTTGGTTATACTGATAGTCAGGTGCGTTCCGTTTTCTTCCTTGCCGAAGGTATAGGCTTCGATGGCGGTGTTGGTGGTTTCGGTCTCATATTCAAGTCCGCTTCCCCGGTCACCTAAAAATTCCTCTGCTTTGACAAGTGCTTCTTCGCGTGATATTCCAGCGGCGGAGCCCAGCATATACGACTGCATGTTTTCAATATGATCGGAGAACGGGCCGTCATAAATAAGCTCCGGATATCCGTCAAAGGATTTTTCTACATTTGCAAGATCTGTAAAAATGCTGCTTGCAGCATAGGCCTCGGTTCCGAATGCTGCAGATGCGGTGCTGAAGCTCAGCTCTCCGCTGTATATTTTCTGCTGTATATCGCTCAGGCTTTTTCCCAGTGATGCGGCGTATTCATTCAGGCTGTTGAGATTTTCGTATTCCTCGCTGCTTATTTCACTGCCGTTTATCATGCTTTGTGAAAGAACATAGGTATAGTCTCCAACCTGCGAAAGAAAGAGCGCAGTGTTTTCAAGTGTGGACTCGCCTGAGGGCAGGTCGCCGAAGCAGGATTTTGCTTCTGCCGCCTGCATGAATATCTCATTTGAGATGGATGCCATCTGTGAGGGGGATGCGGCCAGCTGAGCCTTTGAAAGCAGAGCGTCTATATTGTTAACATAATCGGTCAGTTCAAAAAAAGCTTTGTCGTAGCTGTTGTTTACTGCGGTGCGCAGCTGCTTTTCACGGTTATAGCTCCTGTACAGCAGCACGGATATAACGATAAGGATCACTCCGAGCACTGAATAAACGGCGATGTGTATTTTGTTTGTTTTAGTCATTTTCCGGCCTCCTTGTTAACGGCAGAAGCGGTGCTTGCCGATCTGGACTATGAGCTCGCGTGACCATATCCATGAATTCGTGGCAGTATCGGGATTAAAATAGTATATCGCGCCGCCTGTAGGATCCCAGCCGTTCATGGCATCGTGGCATGCCTGATACACGGTGGAATTTTCGCTTATCGGTTCATTGATCTGTCCGTCTGCAACAGCGGTAAAGGCGCCTGGCTGATATATAACGCCTGCTACAGTGTTCGGGAACGATGAATGCTTTACGCGGTTAAGGATCACTGCCGCAACTGCGACCTGACCTGTGTAAGGCTCGCCTCGGGCTTCTCCGTTTACCGCGCGCGCCATAAGCTGCAGATCCGATGTCGATGCGTAAACGCGCATTGAGGGATATTGTATAGCGGCAAGCATAAGCATTACTGCGGTAGTTATTATTGAAACAGTTTTTTTCATTTTAAGACTCCTTTCTTGATGATGGTTTTAGTATGCGCAGAATGTATAATATTATTATTTGTGTCAAAAATTTTAGCATATTAATTTTGAAAGGAAGATATGAGTCATGAATATCAAAGCATATGTATTCGCATCGGCGCTGCTCGCGGTCATGGTTTGCGCGGTCTGCGCGTATTCTCATGATGTTGAGGAGGATCTGGAGAAGGGAATAGTAAGGCTGCACATAATCGCGGAAAGCAATTCGGAGCGCGATCAGGAGATAAAGCTCAAGGTTCGTAATGCCGTGCTTGAAGCGGCGGCTGAGGAGCAGCCTCAGGGAGAGGAGGAGCTTACATCGCTGGCGGAGCGTACAGCGGAGCAGGTGCTTATGGAGAATAACTGCAGCTACGGCGCTCATGCTGAATACGGATCGTTTCAGTTCCCGGAAAGATCATACCGCGGTATAACCCTTCCGGCAGGCAGGTACAATGGTATTCGAGTCGTTCTTGGCAGCGGAAGCGGAAGAAATTGGTGGTGCGTTATGTATCCGCCGCTTTGTGTTACAGACGGTGAGCCTGAACTGAGCGCAGAAGGAGAAGAGGTGCTGCGTTCCAGACTGAGAGCGGATACCTACGATATAATATCGGAAGATCAGGAAAGGCCTGTTATCAAGTTTCGTATAATAGAAGCGGCGCGCGCGGTGATAGGTACGATAAACAGCAGCGATTGAATTATTTGATATTGAACAGATTATCGCGAAACGTTTGTTTTGCGATTACCTATGACATTAAATTCTTGGAGGTTTTTTATTAAAAAACAGTGTCAAATTTGATGATCGCTTGCAATTCGCACAAAAAAATGATAAAATTATCTTTGAATATTTAAGGAAGAAGCGCCGGTGTGTTTTTATATACGGCGCGGAATTAGAATAATAGGAGAGGATTTGCAATGAAAAAGATGATCGCAGCGCTTTCCGCGGCGGCAATGCTCGTGCAGGCGCCGGTGTTTGCCGAGCAAAACGTTACTGAGGGCTCAAGTCTGAAGGTCGGTGACTATGCCGAGTCGGCGGCGGAAACACAGAAGCTTATTGATGAAAGACCTGATATACAGCGTTTTTCGGAGGATCTTAACAGAGGACTTATAGCTGTTATGGCTGACGGCTATGGGTTCATATCATGGAGATGGCAGGGGTATGAGAGCCTGGATGTAAAGTATAATCTTTATAAAAATGGCGAGAGGCTCAATACAGAGCCGCTGTCGGTCACAAATTATACAGATATAAGCGCGAAGAGCGGCGATAGGTATCAGGTCGCTCCTGTGACAGACGGCACAGAGGGAGAAAAGTGCGATGAGGTGACTATTCTTGATACAGCCTATTTTGACATCCCGATACA